>NZ_JALNTK010000017.1:0-106529 GCF_023161865.1 Pseudoalteromonas sp. 2CM36K | reverse complement strand
GTATTAGCAGTCGTTTCCAACTGTTGTCCCCCACCTCAAGGCATGTTCCCAAGCATTACTCACCCGTCCGCCGCTCGTCAGCAAAGTAGCAAGCTACTCTCTGTTACCGCTCGACTTGCATGTGTTAGGCCTGCCGCCAGCGTTCAATCTGAGCCATGATCAAACTCTTCAATTAAAAAGTTTTATGTCTTTCGACAGCTCAATGAATTCTGAATTTATTTAATATCTTTCGATATTGAATTGACTGTGCTGAATAACTACCTAAGTAATTATTCTGTTGGTCACTCAGTTTCAATTGAGACTCTAAATTTGTTTGCCTCACTTAGTAAACTAAGCTTGGCTGTTAGAACTCAATCTGTACGAGTGCCCACACAGATGATTGCTTTATATTGTTAAAGAACGTTGCGATTAAAGCGTTTAACTTTATCTCGCTAGGGCTGCGCATATTACGCTTTCCTATTTTTTTGTCAACACTTAATTTTGTTAAACTTGAAAGTTCTCAAAACTAAGTTTTACTCGACTCACTGAGTAGCTCGTGCCTCGCTATGCGTTGCGCTCTGCCGTCTCAGTGGGGTCGCATTATAGGGAGATCCGAAAACAGATCAACCCTTTTTTGAAGAAAACTTGAAATAAATGACTGTTCGCTGGATATTTAGACTAAACGCTTAAAAAGGCAACTGAACCTAATCATATTTCGCCTTTAAAGCTGTAAAAACTTATTTTTTGGAAAATCTTTTCATAGTTATTATAGCAATTACCAAGAAAACAAATTGTTTAGCTTTATATGGCCATTTAGATTAGTGGCGAATAAGTACATCAGCAAGGGCTCTACTATATAAAGTTAATGAGCTATTGGTGGGTATCAACTATTACGAACTTTTTTATATTAATAACTATAAACTGTAAAAGTCGTTACATGGTCATATATTTATTAGTCTAAATAGCTTTACTTATAAATATAAAGATAGCAGTCCTAAACGCTCGCATTATGATTCGTCGATTCTAGTTAGGCTATTTTATTAGATGAAAGGAATGAGAAAAAATTTGCTATTAATAATAGAGCTAAAAGCTTTATTCATTTTGTGTGAATTTTAGATATTAAAAAGCCGAGCATAAGCTCGGCTTTTTGGTGTCTCTTTAAGACTTACTCTGCAGACTGCGCGTCTTCTTGAACTTCTTCGCTCGCCGCTGGGCGACCAACTAGTTCAATATAAGCCATTGGTGCATTATCACCAGCACGGAAGCCACACTTAAGAATACGAGTGTAACCACCTGGACGATCCGCATTACGAGGACCGATTTCACTGAATAACTTACCAACTACTTCATTATCACGCGTGCGAGCAAACGCTAAACGGCGATTTGCTACACTGTCAGTCTTAGCCAGTGTGATTAAAGGTTCAATTACACGGCGTAACTCTTTCGCTTTAGGCAAAGTAGTTTTGATGATTTCATGTTTCACCAAAGAACCTGCCATATTGCTGAACATCGCTTTACGATGGCTACTGTTACGGTTTAATTGACGACCACTCTTACGATGGCGCATGACCCTATCCTTCTAACTAAACTAATATAGTGATTTAGATTATTCAGCTAGGCTTGCAGGCGGCCAATTTTCTAGGCGCATGCCTAGAGAAAGACCACGTGAAGCTAGCACGTCTTTTATTTCAGTTAGAGACTTCTTACCTAGATTAGGCGTTTTAAGAAGCTCAACTTCAGTGCGCTGAACTAAATCACCGATATATTGAATTTGCTCGGCTTTCAAACAGTTTGCTGAACGTACTGTTAATTCAAGATCATCAACTGGACGAAGTAGAATAGGATCGAATTCTGGCTTCTCTTCTTTCTCTTCTGGCTCAGTTACATCACGTAAATCTACGAATGCATCTAATTGCTCAGCTAAGATAGTAGACGCACGGCGGATCGCTTCTTCAGGATCTAAGGTACCGTTTGTTTCCATATCAATGATTAACTTGTCTAAATCTGTACGTTGCTCAACACGGGCTGATTCAACCGAGTACGCAATACGTTCAACTGGGCTGAATGATGCATCAAGCAGCAATCGACCAATTGGACGCTCATCGTCATCAGAGGATAAACGACTAGATGCCGGCACATAACCACGACCACGCTCAACACGAATACGCATGCTGATCTCGCTGTTATTTGTTGTTAAATTACAAATAACATGATCTGGGTTAGCAATTGTTACATCGCCATCGTGCTGAATATCTGCCGCAGTCACAGGGCCTACACCAGATTTAGTCAGGGTCAGAAAAACTTCATCTTTGCCTTCTAACGTTACCGCTAGACCTTTAAGGTTTAGTAGTATTTCAATGATGTCTTCTTGTACGCCTTCTTTCGCGCTGTACTCATGCAATACACCGTCGATTTCAACTTCAGTTACTGCACATCCAGGCATAGATGATAACAGTATACGGCGTAAGGCATTACCCAAAGTGTGACCAAAGCCACGCTCGAGTGGTTCTAAAACTACTTTAGAACGCGTTGGGTTGATAGCGTCGATATCGACTAACCTTGGTTTTAGAAATTCTGTAACAGAACCCTGCATTTTATCCTCTCTTAACTCTTAACTTTACTTAGAGTAAAGTTCGACGATTAGTTGTTCATTAATGTCCGCAGACAGATCTGAACGCTCAGGTAGGCGCTTGAAGCTACCTTCCAATTTCTTACCGTCAACTTCAACCCAAGTCGGCTTTTCACGTTGCTCAGCCAACTCTAGAGCAGCGATGATACGTGCTTGTGTTTTAGACTTCTCACGGATTACAACAGTATCTTCTGGAGTAATTACGTATGAAGGAATATTCACAACACGACCATTAACTAGAATCGCTTTGTGGCTTACTAACTGACGTGCTTCAGCGCGTGTGCTAGCAAAACCCATGCGATATACAACATTGTCTAAACGTTGCTCTAAAAGCTGTAACAAGTTTTCACCTGTGTTGCCTTTAAGGCGAGCAGCTTCTTTGTAGTAGTTACGGAATTGCTTTTCTAATACACCGTAGATACGACGTACTTTTTGCTTTTCACGTAATTGTAAACCGTAATCAGATAAGCGTCCTTTACGAGCGCCGTGCTGACCAGGTGCAGTCTCAAGTTTACACTTAGAGTCGATAGCTCTTACGCCGCTCTTAAGGAACAGGTCAGTACCTTCACGACGACTCAGCTTGAGCTTAGGGCCCAAATATCTTGCCATGTTATTTCTCCTAACCTATTGTTAAACGCGACGTTTCTTCGGTGGACGACAACCATTATGTGGTATTGGCGTCACGTCAGTAATGTTGGTGATACGGTAACCAGCAGCATTCAAAGCACGTACAGCAGATTCACGACCTGGACCTGGACCTTTGATGAAAACTTCTAGATTTTTTAAACCGTATTCTTGAGCAGCAGTACCTGCACGCTCTGCAGCAACCTGAGCAGCGAATGGAGTAGATTTACGTGAACCACGGAAACCTGAACCACCGGCAGTAGCCCATGATAGTGCATTACCTTGACGGTCGGTAATCGTTACAATAGTGTTGTTGAAAGACGCATGAACATGAGCCATACCATCAGCAACTTGCTTTTTAACCTTTTTACGACGAATTGGTGTCTTAGCCATTTTACTATCCCCTTATCGCTTAATAGGCTTACGAGGACCCTTACGGGTACGCGCGTTAGTCTTTGTTCTTTGACCACGAAGTGGTAAAGAGCGACGGTGACGTAGGCCACGGAAACAACCAAGGTCCATAAGGCGCTTGATATTCAAAGTAACTTCACGACGAAGGTCACCTTCTACAGTGTACTTGCCAACTGCTTCACGCAGTACGTCAAGTGTTTCGTCTGAAAGTTCACCGATTTTTGTGGTCTCGGCGATACCAGTCGCTTCTAAGATAGCCTTAGAGCGAGTCTTACCTATGCCATAAATAGCTGTTAAACCAATAACTGCATGTTTATGATCAGGGACGTTAATGCCAGCGATACGGGCCACTAACACATCTCCTATATTTGAATTTGGTAATCATCTGTTTGAAAAGCCCGTAAGGATACTCAAACGAAGACCAAATCACAACTAAAAACACAGGCCGAGAAACCTCAGCCTGCACGACTGTTTACTTAGCCTTGCCTTTGCTTATGCTTAGGCTCACTGCAAATTACGCGTACTACACCAGCACGTTTAATAACTTTACAGTTACGGCATATTTTCTTAACGGAAGCACGTACTTTCATTGCTCAACTCCGTAAACTGACCTTATCGACCGTAGCCTTTAAGGTTCGCTTTTTTCAGCACAGAATCATACTGATGTGACATCAGATGCGTCTGTACTTGTGCCATAAAGTCCATGATTACAACAACGATAATCAAAATTGATGTACCGCCGAAATAGAATGGCGTTTGCCATGCCATAGTCATGAATTCGGGCACCAGACAGATAAAGGTTATATACAAAGCACCTGCCAATGTCAGGCGTGTCATCACTTTATCAATGTATTTAGATGTCTGCTCACCTGGACGAATACCTGGGATAAATGCGCCAGATTTTTTCAGGTTGTCTGCTGTTTCACGCGGGTTAAAAACCAACGCTGTGTAGAAAAAGCAGAAGAAGATGATAGCCGCAGCTAAAACCATTGCATACAAAGGCTGACCTGGAGTCAACGTTGTAGCAATTGCTTGTAGCACATCAGCAACCGGACCTTCACCCTGGCCGAACCAGCTTGCAATTGTACCAGGGAACAGAATTATACTGCTAGCAAAGATTGGTGGAATAACACCCGCCATATTTACTTTCAGAGGTAAATGCGTGCTTTGAGCAGCAAATACTTGACGACCTTGTTGACGTTTGGCGTAGTTAACAACGATACGTCGTTGACCACGTTCAAAGAATACAACAAGATAAGTAACAGCGAATACTATAACCGCAACCATCAACAGTACAAAAACATTCAAATCACCTTGGCGCGCCATTTCGGCTGTCGAACCAATAGCAGACGGCAGGTTAGCTACAATACCAACAAATATTAGAACTGAGATACCGTTACCGATACCACGTTCTGTTATCTGTTCGCCCAACCACATAAGGAACATAGTGCCGGTTACTAAACTCACCACAGCGGTGAAGTAGAATCCCATACCTGGGTTAACAACTAACCCGTTCATCATGCCCGGTAAGCTTGTAGCAATACCGATTGATTGGATAGTAGCAAGCACAAGCGTGCCGTAGCGTGTGTACTGGCTTATCTTTTTACGCCCTTGCTCACCTTCTTTCTTAAGCTCTATAAACGGCGGATACATATGCGTTAATAGTTGCGTAATAATCGAAGCCGAGATATACGGCATGATACCCAGTGCTAACACTGAAGCTCGCTCAAGCGCACCACCGCTAAACATGTTGAACATCTCAACAATGGTGCCCTTTTGTTGCTCGAAGAAATCGGCAAGTACAGCGGCGTCAATCCCAGGGATCGGCACAAATGAACCTAGACGGTAAATTATGATAGCACCCAATACGAAGAGTAATCGGCGCTTCAATTCCGAAAGTCCACCTTGTGCACTTTGTGTATCTTGACCTGGTTTAGCCATTAGTACTTCCTTAGTCTTCTACCTTGCCTCCGGCAGCTTCGATAGCTTCGCGTGCACCTTTAGTAGCCTTAAGACCTTTAACGGTAACAGCGCGTGAAACTTCGCCAGATTTAACAACTTTAACGAACTGAACGTTCTTTTTAACTAGACCAGCTGCTTGTAACGCGCTTAGGTCTACCACATCGCCTTCAACTTTAGCGATTTCGTATAGGTTAATTTCTGCAGATACTAATGATTTGCGAGAAGTGAAACCGAACTTAGGTAGACGACGTTGCATAGGCATTTGACCGCCTTCGAAACCAACGCGTACTTTACCGCCAGAACGTGATTTTTGACCTTTGTGACCACGGCCACCAGTCTTACCAAGACCAGAACCTATACCACGACCAACACGTTTTGGAGCAGTTTTTGAACCTGCAGCAGGTGAAAGTGTATTCAAATGCATCGAATTACCCCTCTACCTTAACCATGTAATAAACCTGGTTAATCATACCACGTACACATGCTGTGTCTTCTAACTCAACAGTGTGATTGATACGACGTAAACCAAGACCGCGTAATGTAGCTTTATGCTTCGGTAAACGACCGATAGAGCTTTTTACTTGTGTTACTTTTACAGTTTTATTAGCCATGGTTTACCCCAAAATCTCATCTACTCGAAGACCACGTTTTGCAGCGATCGACTGAGGAGAATTCATGTTCTCAAGAGCTGAGATCGTTGCACGTACAACGTTGATCGGGTTAGTAGAACCGTAACATTTAGAAAGTACGTTCTGAACACCAGTCACTTCAAGTACTGCACGCATAGCACCACCTGCAATGATACCAGTACCTTCAGATGCTGGTTTCATAAACACTTGTGAGCCAGCATGACGTCCTTTAACAGGATGCTGTAATGTGTTGCCATTTAGGTCTACGTTGATCATGTTACGACGTGCTTTTTCCATTGCTTTTTGAATAGCAGCTGGAACTTCACGTGCTTTACCATAACCGAAACCTACTTTACCTGCGCCATCACCAACTACAGTTAGTGCAGTAAAGCTAAAGATACGACCACCTTTAACTACTTTAGACACACGGTTCACCGCGATTAGCTTTTCAGCTAAATCAGGCTGTTGTTGCTTTGCTTCTACGTTAGCCATTGTCTACTCCTAGAATTGCAAACCGGCTTCACGCGCAGCATCAGCTAGCGCCTTCACACGGCCGTGATATTTAAAGCCACTGCGATCAAAAGCAAGCTTTTCGATGCCTTTGTCAGCCGCACGTTCAGCAACCGCTTTACCAACTGCTTGTGCAGCTGCAATGTTGCCTGTGCCTTTAACTGTTTCGCTAATCGCTTTCTCAACAGTAGAAGCAGCAGCCAGTACATTACCCTCAGCGTTTACAACTTGAGCGTAAATGTGACGTGGCGTGCGGTGGATAACAAGACGCGTTGTGCCTTGTTCAATATAATTTCTACGAGTGCGTTTAGCACGACGTAGACGAGCTGTTTTTTTATCCATCGTCTTACCTTACTTCTTCTTAGCCTCTTTACGGCGTACATTCTCATCTGAATAACGAACACCTTTACCTTTATAAGGCTCAGGTTTACGGTATGCACGAATGTTAGCAGCTGTTTGACCAACTAACTGCTTATCTACGCCCTTAACTAGAACTTCTGTTTGGCTTGGAGTTTCAATCGTAATTCCTTCAGGAACTGCGAAATTAACTGGGTGCGAGAAACCAAGAGTTAAGTCTAAAACTTTGCCCTTAGCTGCAGCACGGTAACCAACACCTACTAACTGAAGTTTCTTCTCGTAACCTTCATGCGTACCAACAACCATGTTGTTGATTAGAGCGCGAGCAGTACCTGCTTGTGCCCATGCATTGGCTACGCCTTCACGAGGTAAAGTTGTAATAACGTTGTCGTTAACTTGTACTTCAACTGCATCGTTGATAGTACGAGTAAGTTCACCGTTTTTGCCTTTAACTGTGATTTCCTGGCCTTTTAATGTAACTTCTACACCGGCAGGAACGTTTATTGGTGCCTTTGCTATGCGAGACATAGTTCCCCTCCGATTAAGCTACAAAACCAATGATTTCACCACCAACGCCTGCACTACGTGCTGCGCGGTCTGTCATTAGGCCTTTAGAAGTTGATACGATAGCGATACCTAAACCACCCATTACCTTTGGTAATTCGTCACGTCTCTTATAGATACGTAGACCAGGGCGACTTACACGCTGGATATTTTCAATAACAGCTTTGCCTTCGAAGTACTTTAACTCGATAGAAAGCTCAGGTTTTACATCACCACTTACTGAGAAGTCTGCGATGTAACCTTCATTTTTTAATACATTAGCTACTGCTACTTTCAGTTTCGAATTAGGCATCGTTACAGATACTTTCTTCGCTGACTGACCGTTACGGATTCGTGTAAATAAATCCGCGATAGGATCTTGCAAGCTCATAGTCTTACTCCCATGATTCTATTACCAGCTAGCCTTTTTAAGGCCAGGAATTTCACCGCGCATAGCTGCTTCGCGAACTTTAATACGGCTCATGCCGAATTTGCGAAGGAAACCATGTGGGCGGCCCGTAATGTTACAACGATTACGTTGACGTGCAGGGCTAGAATCACGAGGTAAAGCTTGTAGCTTAAGTACCGCGTCCCAACGATCATCTTCAGATGTATTAACATCACTGATGATAGCTTTTAGTGCTGCACGCTTTTCAGCGTACTGAGCAACTAGTTTAGTGCGCTTTGCTTCGCGCGCTTTCATAGAATTCTTTGCCATAACCCTACCCTTATTTCTTGAATGGGAAGTTAAACGCTTCTAACAACGCACGGCCTTCCTCATCTGATTTCGCAGATGTAGTGATTGTGATATCCATACCGCGTACACGGTCTACTTTATCATAATCAATTTCTGGGAAGATGATTTGTTCACGTACGCCCATGCTGTAGTTACCGCGTCCATCAAAAGACTTAGCACTCACACCACGGAAGTCACGGATACGTGGGATAGCGATTGAAACCAAACGCTCAAAAAAGTCCCACATACGCTCGCCGCGTAAGGTTACTTTACAACCAATCGGGTAACCTTCACGCACTTTGAAGCCAGCAACAGATTTGCGTGCTTTAGTGATTAAAGGTTTCTGACCAGAAATAGCTTCTAGATCCGCAACAGCGTTATCTAAAATCTTCTTGTCAGCTAAGGCTTCGCCCACACCCATGTTTAATGTGATCTTTTCGATCTGAGGGACTTGCATGACAGAGCTGAAACCAAACTTCTCTTGAAGTTCAGCAACTACTTTGTCTTTATATACTTCATGCAGTTTCGCCATCATTCTACTCCAACTATTAGATAGTTTTACCAGTAGATTTAAAGATACGTAATTTCTTACCATCTTCAATCTTGAAACCTACACGATCTGCTTTGCTCGTTTCCGAGTTGTAGATCGCAACGTTTGATACGTCGATAGACGCTTCTTTCTCAACAATACCGCCAGCTTGGTTCAACTGTGGAACCGGCTTTTGGTGTTTCTTGATTAAGTTAATGCCTTCGACAAATACTCGACCAGACTCGGTTACAACTGAAAGCACTTTGCCGCGCTTACCTTTGTCTTTACCTGCTAGTACGATTACTTCGTCATCACGACGGATTTTTGCTGCCATGATAGACTCCTTACAGTACTTCTGGGGCTAGTGAAACGATTTTCATGAACTTTTCATTACGAAGTTCGCGAGTCACAGGGCCGAAAATACGAGTACCAATAGGCTGCAAGTTATCATTTAAGATAACAGCCGCATTGCTGTCGAAACGGATCAATGAACCGTCTGGACGACGAACGCCTTTTTTGGTACGCACAACTACCGCGTTTTTAACATCACCTTTCTTCACTTTACCGCGAGGAATCGCTTCTTTTACAGAAACTTTAATGATATCGCCAATCGCTGCATAGCGACGGTGTGAACCACCAAGGACTTTTATACACTGCACTTTGCGAGCGCCGCTGTTATCAGCAACTTCCAGCTGAGTTTGCATTTGGATCATGTTAATGACCTCCGGTGTAGTAATTACAACTTGTCTTAAATTTGTTTAAAATCAAGACATTTCGATTGAATTCCACTCAAAAAACATACTAGATGTCTCTTAAGGGCGGGCAATTGTATCAGCATTAAGGGGGGAGTGGTAGGTTATTTTTTAATTAATTTAATAGAGGGGCAGATTAAAACTGAGTAAAAACCGCTATGTAGCTATTTTACAAGTGGTTGTAAAACAAACAAGGCGCAATTAGCGCCCTGTTTCTTTTTTTCTGGAGTAAATGGCTTTAGCCAAATAGTCCTTTTAATTTATCTTTTACTTTGTCTTTGGCTTTCTCTTTTGCCTTTTCTTTGACGTCATCGAGTTTTTGTTTTGCTTTATCTTTAAGTGCATTGCTTACATCTAGTTTAAAGCCAACGTCATGGAATGGGCCTTTTATTCGCAGTGGGATTTTAAAGCCCGTGCTATCATCTGTTGTACCTTGCCCTTCAATTGAATCAACAATACCTGTTACTAACCGATAATCAACACTGGTTTTGGGTAAATCTACATCGCCCTCACCTGTAATACGAATAAGTGGGCTCACCAGGGATAGATCATTATTATATCCCACGCCATTCGTAAAATTAAAGCTACCAGTGAGCGCAGAAAAGTCAGTTTGCTCTGATTCTTCAAAGCCCGTATCTAAGCCCTCGCTTACAGCGCCAAGATTACCGGAAATAAGCTCTTTGCCTTTACGAACCATTTCAGCGATGTTTGCGCCCTTGACTGCCCCATCAGCAAATTCAAAGCCAATCTTGCCGTTTAAAGCATCAATAAAGGTTTTTTGACTTTGGCCGGTCGTGGTTAAGTTCCAATTCAATGACCCTTTACCCATAAGTTTATCAAAGCCAGCCGCATCAGTGAGTAACGGTTGTGCGTCTATGTCGGCTAAATCAAAATTTGTGCTTATTTTATACGGCGTTTGCTGCGCATTTATATTAATGACCCCTTTACCGGTGCCCTCATAGGCTTTAAAGCTATCTAAGCTTAATTTAGCAACGCTGTTGTTTAAGTCGACTGTAAATTGATTCGCACCGAGCTTAATATCATTCGCTTTTAAACCGCTTGAACGAATAACTACGTTAGCATTAAGTGCATTTAAAGCGCTTAAATCAATTTTAGTATCGTCCCAAACAATCGGCTGTGCGGCTTTAGGTTCTTCGCTTTGCGGCGCTTGCTGCTTTGCTACTGACTCCGGTAAGTAGGGATTCAAATCAAGCATACCTAGGTCTATATCAGCATTAACCGCTAGTTTATTGCCTAAGTTTACTTCACTTTTTCCTTTAATCTCTAATTCATCTAGGGTAGCAATCAGCTCTTCTAAGTTAAACGTATCATCTATAAGGTGCATTTTACTGTTTACGCTAAACGCATTAAATGCATTTTCTTTGGCGTTTAAGTCTACTCCCTGCCAAGTTGCTAGCTCTTTAACAGAATCACCACTGAGCGCTAACTCACCTTTTATATCTTTTCCTTGTTGCGCAATACTGCCGTTAAAAGTAAGGTCGACCAAGCGAGAGTCTACGCTTTGAGTAACCTCAAACATCGCTCCTTCAATAGCCTTTGCTGGCGTATCAAGTTTTACATCTAGCTCAAAGCGCTCTTGCATATATGTAATGCCGCCTTTGATCTCTAGTGTTTTACGTAGTGAAGGAAGTAAAATAGCCAATTCCAAGTCACTAATTTGTTGTTTAGCGCCTGTTTGCCCATCTAGGTAAGTAAACGTACCACCGTAAATAGCCACTTCACCTAACTCTATATCAAAGTTTTCTGGTAGTTTGACAGCCTCACCTGATTGAGTTTGCACTTGCGGCTGTTCGGCTACAGCATCAAACAGCTGCCAGTTAGCTTTACCGTTCTTATCAGTTTCTAATAAAATATTGGGCTCGTTAATAACAAACTTATCTAGTTTGAATTCGCCGCCAAATAACGATAACCAGGGTATATGCACAGCTAATTGCTCCATACTTGCCATGTCGTCGCGCGAGCCTGTCTGCATGTTTGCAAAGTGCACATCGTTAAGCTCTAACTTTAATGCAGGAAATACACTAAGCGTTTTATCACCTTTAATAGTAAGTGTGCGCCCTGTTGTTTTTTCAACCTGCTCAGACACTTTATTAAAAATGGTATCGGTAGGAATTAAAAATGGTGCAGCAACAATTAACGCTATGCATAGCAATAAAATGACACCAATAATTTTAAATAAGGTCTTCATGATCATCCTTTCAAACGTGCAAATAATGTTCTTATCATAGCGGGAGTTAACACTAAAAGCATTGCCCAATAACTAAAAAGCTACTTTTCTACATTCTAACGTGGGTATATGAGTTGTAACTGAAACATTTTGATACCCTTAGATTACAAGAAATAATTGACAAAATGATACCCCAAGGTTACATTGATACCTAGAGGTTACAAAATATAAATTAACACTTTCACAGGATGGACTTTATGAAACAACAAGATATTAAAACTGAAGAAAAATTTATGACTCACAACGCATGGTTTTCGATATTTATGGGTATTACGTTACTAATAATCAGTGGCTACCCCATTATCGGAAACACGTCAGCGCCGTTGCTGATTTTAGGAAGCACCGCATTTCTTGGTACTTTCCTTATGTTTGTAATTAGAGGTGGCTTTACATGGAGAATGAAATACCACCTTACTTATAAAGATGAATACTTAAAGACTATAGATACAATTGCTTATAAACATGTTGTATTAGCATTGTTATTTAGTATGGGCACGGTTTATTTATTCTCTGAAGGCCTAACTTTACATATATCTCATAGCATGATGGCTACTTTTTACCTTGCTATTATGTGTTTAGTGTACGGAATTTCTACTTTTTGGCAAAGTCGTGACCAGGAGTCAAAGTGCAAAATAACATAGCAAAATTTCGTAAAGAGGCAGGGCTTTCACAGCAAGAGCTCGCTGACGCTATTAATGTATCACGCAAAACAATAAGCACTGTAGAAACAAACCGATTTACGCCATCGGTAATAATTGCGCTTAAAATAGCGAGGCACTTTAATACTTCCGTTGAAAGCTTGTTTACGCTGCAAGAGCATGATTAAACCTCGGCAATCATGGTACTTATATTAAGCATCATGATTGCATCCCTTGAATTGTTAGGTATTATGCACGGCCCTGTTGCTATTGGCGTATTTGCGCTAAAATAAAGCAGCTAAAAAATGTATCTACTCGGAGACTCTACAAGGCATGAAAAAACTGCTAATTTCACCGTCAAAAATGGCGCTAGGCGAACAAGAAAGTCAAATTTACCAAAACATCTTGAAGCAAGCTTCAGAACTAAGCCTAAACCTAATGGCCGTGAAAGTAGAAAACCACCCAGAGGATTTTTTAGGCTGGTGTTATGAGCTACTAAGTGCAAGTAAAGACCGCATAAATTACGACTTACTAGAGCCACAACAACTGCCAGTTTTAAAAAAGCTGCACGACCAGCTAACCTCAGCAATTAGCTTTTTACAGCTAAAAACATTACGGGTAGCACCTTGGCCGGTAGTGAGTATGTTTGTAGAACAACATAAAGAACTGGTGGCACTTGATGAGCAATTACGTTTAACTGCTTATATCTCAGGCCTACGTGAACAACCATTAAAAGACATGATCCCTGAAGACTTACTCGCTTTTAGCGGTAAGCACATGGCGTCACTCGACCCGAGTACTTATAACTTTGATGTAGAATGGTTTGCCTCTACAAAAAGTGCTAAAGGCTTTCACCAGATGTTGGCTGACTTGCCAGGTGCATTTGACGATGCCCTGAGCAATATCCCACTTGAGGGTGATGTAGCGCAAAGTAATTACCAACAATTTGTAACTGCTTACTTGAGTGCATTTAATGGCAGTGATGAAAAACCAACACTAGCGCCTGCAACCCGTTTATTAGCAATGCGCCGCCCTGATGTATTTACACCGATTAGTAACAGTCGCTTAGATGCACTTTGCTCCGCACTTGGTATCACCAAATTAAATAACCGTGACTTTGAGCGTTACTGGCAAGATGTAGTACAAAGCATTCACGCTATGTCATGGTTTAAAATGGCCAATGCAGGTAATGAACTAGAAACTCAGTTAGTGGATATTAAAGCGCTAATACCTTGCTTTTTTTATTATGCAGATACGAATACTGCAGATAACTCTAACTACATTAAGCTACTAAATAAACCTACACGTAGCACTTCTAGCAGCAGTAAAGCGCCACGCCGCGGCAAAGAATCGGCTGAAATATTAGTGGACCGCGCACTTGCTGCTGATGACATCCCAGAGCATATTCGTGCTAAGCGTGATTCTATTATTAGCGAAGTACAAAAAGGCCGTGGTGTAAACGAAACAATTACACTTATGCGTACCATTTTTGGATAAAACGTATATCAAACGCAATTAGCTTTAATAAACTAGCTTAACGTTAGGGTCTGTAGACCTTTCAAGGTTAAATTTTCAAAGGCCAATAGATCCTAATATAGATAGCCTGGTAGCGCTCTAATGGTGCAGCCAGGCTTTTTTTTTGCACCAGCAGTGTGTTCTTTCCTTACATACTTTTCACAAAGCGTCTTTGCGCATAATTTCAACACCTTGTTTTATAATATAAAATTTATTTTTTATTGAATAAATGGAAGCTGGCACATACAGTGCAATTCCCCCCTGCAGTAACGTAATAATACGCCGCCGTTCAAAAGGTTGTAGTCGTTTATAATAAAAAACCTTGGCGTGCAAAATCATACAATGGGAAATGAAACATGCTAAAACTACAAAAAACAATACTCATCAGTGCATTGGCATTAACAGGAATGACATCAACTACTGCATTTGCCGAAGTAACAGCCAATGCAGCCGCTACTTCTAACTACTTATGGCGCGGACAAGAGCAAACTGGGGGCGATGCAGCTGTATCTGGCGGTATTGATTACGCTAATGAATCTGGATTTTATGCGGGTACGTGGGCGTCAAATGCGTCTTGGGCCGATGAAATGACCTACGAACTAGATTTATACGCCGGTTTTGGCGGCGCTATTAATGAAAACGTAAGTTATGACGTAGGTTATATTTATTACGCTTACCCAGATGCGGCATCAGGTGCCGATGCTGATTTTTCAGAAGTTTACGGTAGCATTAGTGTGCAAGGTTTTACATTTGGTGCGGCCGTACTTGCAACATCTGCTGCCAGTGGTGATGGTACTGATTTTGGTGATTCACTGTATTTAAACGCCGATTACAGCTTCGCTGTTGGTAGCAATGGCACTGAAATGGCGCTACACATAGGGCATTACTCAGGCGATTTCATCGGTGATGAAAATATTATTGATTATGGTGTATCGGTGTCTAAAGATGGTTTTACTTTTGGCCTATCTGATAACGACATGGACGGCTCAGATGTAAAAGCTTATGTAGCCTACGCTGTCGACTTTAACCTATAAAAAGAATGTGTTACTTGCTGCAACACTAAGGGCCGAAAGGCCCTTTTTTATATATAAACCATCCAGAAAAATAATTATTTACAAAAAAAACAATAAGATAACATTTAAATTCCAAATCACGATTAAGGATTATTATGAATTTATCAAAGAAAGTTACCGCTATTTTAGCACTTACTCTAATTACAATGAGCTCATTAAGTTATGCAACCATGACATGCAGTTGCACATCAGGTAGCATGACCGTTGTGCATGATGGCAATACTGTTAGCTACTCTTGCTCTGATGGTGGTCGTGTTACTTGCATGATAAAGTAAAGTTAAGCGTTATTATAAAGGCGTATGCCTTTCTCTTCTAAGGATAGTAAAATGAAATACGTATTTTTAATTGCACTTATTATTGTCACCGCTGTGGGTATTAGTATTTTAAATACAGAGCAGCCTTCAAAACCTCCGCTAACCCACATACAATCAACTGATGAAACCGTTATTAGTAATGAAAACGCTAAGCCTCCAATTGAGCCAAATACCCTATTAAGTAAAACCCCTGAACCATCTGTCAAACAGCACAAAGTTGTAGATCAAAAAGTGGCAACGATATCTAAATCATCTACTTCAAACCCTCATGTTTTCTCTGAAGAGTTTGTTTCAACTGAGGATGGAAAAGAATTTGTTTCAAAAAAAGCATTGGACGACGTATTTAAAAATGATACTTCAATATTACTGCAGCGCATGTCTGATATTGAATACTCTGAAATAGCACAAATACGTAAAGATAAGCTAAATGAGTTTATTCTAAATGAATTAAAAGACGTGACTATTTTACAGCAAGATCTCGAGTGTGCAGGGAAGGTTTGCGCACTAGAACTTACTTATACACAAAGTAGTAATCAAGCATCTATTGAGACTCTTTCAAGTTTTTCTAAAAACTATTCTTTTCAGCAATTTACTGAAACCGAAAATGGTGATAAAAAACTCAAAGCACTATACATCGCAACAGATAACCCTAGCGGTTTAAGTTTATCTGATAGCTAATTAGATAAATGGCTGTATTTACCTCAAATACAGCCACATAACAATTGAATTTCACTCCTGATTAATCAACATATTGAAACTACCTAATAGCTATAGAGCTTAGTAATACGCACTTTACACTCTACTTTTTATAACACACCACCTTTTGTTAACAATCGGTTACAATTGAGTGAAATTAGTACCTGCTTTTTCCTATATTATTAATCTACTCATTGGTATCAATTGTTTACCAACCCACAAATAGGTTATTAAGGAATAATAATGAAGTCATCTAACGCGCTTTCTGCTTGTATCGATATTTTTATCAGCCCAAGCAAGGCTTTTAATGGGCTAAAAGAAGCTAAAGGCTGGTCTTGGCTTGCTTTTGCACTTCTCGCTCTAACCCTTGCAGCCTCTGCTTATACATTTTATACCACTGCAGACTCACAATTTATTTTAGACCAGCAGGTTGCTGCAGCGAGTGTGGATGCCACAATCGGTGAGAAAAAAATGATCCGTCAAAGTATGGAGCAAAGCCTCGATAACCAAGTGTGGTTTGCAATTGGAGGGGGTATTTTCGGCCTTCTTTTTATAAATGCACTCCTATCTGGGTATTACATGTTGATATCTAAGCAAGACCCTGATGCTAATTATAGCTATGGTGCGTGGTATGGTTTTGGTGTTTGGAGCATGATGCCCATGGTTATTTCAAGTTTAGGTGTTGTTGCGCTAGTTCTTACAGCCAGTAACAATGAATTACCTATTAGTTTATTCAATTACGCGTCTATAAATCAGTTATTTCTGGGGTTAGAGCTTGGAGATAGCTTCTATAATATGATGGAGAGTTTAAGTATTTTTAGTCTTTGGAGCATAGCTTTGGTTGCTATTGGGTTAAAGTGTTGGACTAATTTCAGCTTTAATAAAGCACTTCTTTTTGCTGCGCTACCGACCATTATCATTTACAGCATCTGGACAATTATTATTGTTGCTTAAAGGAATGTAGACAAACTTTTCTGCCTACTCATAAATACGGAAATAAAAATGAAAAAAGCGATTATCATTACCCTTGCAATTGCAGCTTTTATTGCTCTTGTTGTATCAAAGCAAATTACTGACGATGAAAAAGCACCAGAGGTAAATGTTGCACAGGTTGAGCAAGGTAGTATTGCAGACTCCATTATGGCCTCTGGCAATTTAGTCTTTAATACTCAAGTGCAGTTACGTTCAGAGGTAACCGGACGAGTCGACAAGGTGTTTGTTGAAGAAGGGCAAAGTGTAAAACAAGGCGACATTTTAATGCGCTTAGATACCACTGCTTTTGAGTCAGAAGTAACACGTAATAAAGCGGTATTGCGAGCTAGCGAAATAGAAATAAAACATAGTAAAACACGCCTTTTGAATATTGAACGTCAGCTTAAACGTCAAAAAGAGCTTTATGACGTAGGCCTAGCAGGGCAAGAAGTATACGAGAACTTACAAAATGCACGCGACCTTGCCAAAATAGATATTGAAGCCAGAGTAGAGTCTTATAATCAAGCCAAAGCCTCTCTTTCAATCGCTGAAGATAGACTTAGCAAAAGTGTATTTCGTGCTCCAATGAGTGGTTTGCTCGCCTCAGTAAATATTAAAGAAGGCGAAACCGTTATTGCCGGCACCACTAATATTATTGGCTCAGATTTAATGCTGGTTGCCGACCCAAGCGCTATTTTAGCTGAGCTCAGAGTTGATGAAACTGATATTGCTGGCATTAAATTGGACCAGCATGCAGATATTTATGCTGCTGCGTACCCCAATCAACCCTTCACTGGCAAGGTCATTAACATTGGTACGTCAGCAAAAAACCAAGCAGGTTCACAAGGTTTATCATTTCGAGTGAAAGTGTTACTTGATAATACCGATAGGCAACTATATGCAGGTATGAGCTGCCGTGCAGAAATCGCAACAAGCCTTGCTGTGAATGGCTTAAAGCTCCCTATCGAAGCCGTACAAAAAGAAGATGACAAAACGTTTGTATGGCGTTTAAACGACGATAACACTGTAAGCAAAGCCTATGTAGAAGTGGGTATTTCTTCAGATATAGAGCAAGCAATTACCCAAGGTTTAAATAAAGGGGAGCGAATTGTTATTGGCCCTGCACGTCCTATCAGTAAACTAAAAGAAAATGATACGGTAAAAGTTAAGCAAACAACTGCCAAGGATGCGCAATAATGTCGGCGGTAATCAAGCTTGAGCATATTAACAAGCAATACAAAATGGGTGAGCAAATATTTAAGGCCCTAGATGATGTAAACGTGGTCATTAATGAAAACGAGTATGTCGCTATAATCGGTCCTTCAGGTTCAGGTAAGTCAACTTTAATGAACTTATTGGGTTGCTTAGATACTCCAACTACTGGGGATTATTTTTTAAAAGATAAACTTGTAAAAAGTATGACAGAAACCGAGCTCGCTCATCAGCGTAACGAAAGTGTTGGCTTTATTTTTCAGAGCTTTAACTTACTTCCGCGTGCGTCGGCACTTGAAAATGTGATGCAGCCTTTGGTTTATAGGTTTATACCCGCAAAACAACGTAAACAAAAAGCCCTCGATGCACTCAAACGTGTAGGACTCGGTGATAAAGTGGATCATCTGTCAAGCCAGTTGTCTGGTGGGCAACGCCAGCGTGTTGCCATTGCACGAGCGCTAGTGACTAAACCGCATATTTTACTCGGTGACGAACCAACCGGGAATCTAGACAGCAAAACTACCACTGAAATTATGGCGCTATTTGATGAGCTACATAATGAAGGCCACACCATTATTTTGGTAACTCACGAACAAGAAATTGCAGATCATTGCCAGCGAGTTATTCGCTTAGTTGATGGCAAGGTAGTGAGCGATGTGCGTAAAGGTGAAGGAGACAAACAGCATGTTTAAATCTGCTATTGCAATTATGGAAGGAACAAAAGCAGCACTAATGGCCATTAAAGCCAATGCCATGCGAAGCGCACTCACTTGTTTAGGGATTATAATTGGGGTTGCCGCGGTTATTACAGTGGTAGCCGTTATGCAAGGCTTTACTAAGCAAATTAACGATCAACTCGCAGATATGGCACCTGATGTAACCACAATTAAACCCTTTACCAGCATTGAACAAGAAATGGTGGGCAAAAATGCTAAACTCACTTACAACGATTTTTTAGTCTTAAAAGCCCGAGTAAAAGAGGCTGAAACACTCACTGCACTGATGTTTACTTGGCGTTTTTCTGGTGGCGCTGAATATGGAAATAAAAGCCACTCATCACGAGTAATGGGTACAGAGCAAGATTACCAAAAAGCGTATAGAACCTTTCCAGAACTTGGGCGCTTTATTCGCGCAGAGGATGATGAAAAGCGCCGTCGAGTCGCTTTTATTGGTCCATCCATTATTGAAAAGCTAAACCTGCCAAAAAACCCTGTAGGCGAATATATTAAACTTGGCGGCGAGTGGTTTAGAATTATTGGCGTGGCTGAAAAACAAGGTAGTTTATTGGGGTTCGATCAAGACGATTATATTAACATTCCAATCAGCACCATGAGCGCATTAGAGGGTGCGAGCAGCACAAGTAATGTACAAATTATGTTTAGACTCAAGGAAGGCAGTGAGGAAGAACTAGTACTTGCCAAAATCACCCGCATTTTACGGCAATTACATAAGTTAAAAGATGAGCAAGAAAACGACTTTGAGTTTGAAACCGCCGAAAAAGCACGTGCTAATGTTGACAAATTTACGGGCAGCGCTACCGCAATAACCGCAGGGATTGTTGGTATCAGTCTTGTTGTTGGCGGTATTGGCGTAATGAATATTATGTTGGTATCAGTAACTGAGCGTACCCGTGTTATCGGCACACTAAAAGCACTCGGTGCAACACCAGGGTTTATTATGTTGCAGTTTTTAGTTGAAGCTGTGGTGCTGTCATTATTTGGAGGCTTAATTGGCTTGGTCATTGGCTATGGTGCTGCCGAGCTCATTTCGCTCTCTGTACCAAGCATGCCCGACGCTTATATACCAGGCTGGGCTATTATGCTGTCGTTTGGTTTTACCTCTTTAATCGGTATTGTATTTGGTTTAGCTCCCGCAATAAAAGCAGCTAGGCTTAATCCCATTGATGCCTTACGTTATGAATAACCACTCAAAATAGCGACCTGTTTGCTTAAAATAGTATCCTAAAATAGCTGACTTTTACTGTTTTAGGATACCTAATAGGCTCTTATCTATTGGCTAAGCTTTGTAATATGATATAAATATTTTATGCGTAGCGCGGGTTTTATAAACCTTAGCAGATAAAGCCTTTGCTGCTCTTTTAAACCAAACACTCTAAAAATAAGAAGCGAACAGCCATGCAAAATCATAAAAGCCAACCATTAGCCGATTTTATAGAACACCCTCAAGAGGAAATGCTGACGCGTGCGAATGAGTTTTTACAAACGAGTCAACGCCTCATAGTATTCGCAGCTTTAGTAACCGCTCAGTGCCAAAAAAATCATCGAAACCTGTATAAAAGCGGCAGATACAGCGCCTAGTGGCGCAAACCACCAGCCTTGGTATTTTGTAGCAATTAATAGTAGTGATGTTAAAAAGAAAATTCGTGAAGCAGCCGAGAAATTAGAACGCTCTTCTTATGAAGGCAGAGCGGGTGAAGAATGGTTAGATGCACTAAAACCCTTAGGCACCGATGCTAACAAACCCTATTTAGAGCACGCGCCATGGTTGATTGCGGTGTTTAGTCAAAAAAAGGGCGGCGTTGAGTGGCGATGATAAAAACACGAATTACTATGTGCATGAATCGGTAGGCCTTGCCACTGGCTTTTTAATTCAAGCCTTGCACCGCGCAGGCCTTGCAACACTTACCCACACACCAGAACCGATGAGTTTTCTAACCGATATTTGTGGACGTGATAAAAACAACGAACGCCCTTATATGTTACTTATTACTGATTACCCAGATGAGCATGCAACAGTGCCGCTGCACGCCCCAGATAAAAAGTCGATTGATGAAATTGCGAGTTTTATTTAATCGCTTTGACTTGGTATGTAATCAACAGCAAGTACATCACCCTCTTTTAGGCCTGCTATTACGTGTTGCTGGTTATTTATAATACTGCCTAAACGCACGAAACGTTTAACCAGCGTTTCGTTTTCAAGTACATACACCATATTGAGCTGGCCAAACTCATGCACCCAACGTGGATCAATTAATACGCCTTGGGTACTTTTTATTGGTAACTGTAGTTGAGCATAAAGGCCTGGCATTAGACCAAGTTGCGCATCGGCTTCTAAACGAATAAGCAAGCTGCGCGCCGCGTTATCTGCCACTGGTACAATTTCGCTCACCGTTGCGGGTGTTGTTATATCAAGAGAAGGTAGTACCACATTTAAACTGTCCCCTACTCTTAATTTTACTGCTTGTTGTTCACGTACATTAAATTCAAGCTGTAACTGTAATGGGTTATACAAAGTAATCAGCGGTTTACCGGGTGTTGCAGTATCGCCAGGTTCAGTTAGGCGCTCAACGACCACGCCCGAAATAGGGGCAGTAATGCGCGTATAATTAAGCGATACCTGAGCTTGCGTTTGCTGTTGCTTAGCAACCGCTAAATTAGCGGTTAAGTTTTCAAACTTTGCTTTGGCGTCATCTAATTCACTAACAGATACTAATCCTTGCGCATTTAAATCAATCATTCTGGCTAATTGCTTTTTAGCTTGCGTTAACGACGCTTGCACCGCATTAATATTTGCGCTGCTTTGCGCTAACGCCGCTTTAAAATCATCTTGCTTGAGCATAATAAGTAAATCGCCCTTAGCGACTTTATCGCCAGCACGTACTTTTAACTGCTCAACCTGCGCCATAACATGCGATGAAATTTGCGTATTTTGTTTTGCTATTACACTACCTGGTACCTGCTCAGTGCCAGCAATACTTTGCAGCGTTACCGTTACTCGCTCACCTTGATAGTTCGTTATTTGTGATTCTTTTAAGCCAGCAGCTTGCTTGTCAGAAAAGCTGCCTGCCATATAAAACACAGCTATAATAATGACAAATAACGCGGCAAATGTGCCTATAAGTTTTGATTTACCCTGCATGCGCTTCATCCTCTGTGCTTGCAAACACTAAATAATAAACAAGCGGTACTACAAATAATGAAAATAATGTAGACGCCACAATGCCAAAAATAATTGCAATCGCGAGCCCGCTAAATACCGGATCGAGTGTGATCACTAAGTTACCTAATAAAGTGGTACCTGCGGTTAGGAGCACAGGGCGCATTCGCACCGTACCCGCTGCAACAAGCGCCTCTTTAATTGCCATGCCTTGGCCGCGAGCTTGATTAATAAACTCAACCAAAATAAGTGAGTTACGCACCACGATACCTGCAAGGGCAATCATGCCTATCATCGCTGTGGCAGTAAATAATACCGGCTCTGGGGCACCTGCTATAGAGCGCTCACCAAACTGATTTAACAGCCAAAAACCTGGCATTATGCCTATCACTGTTAACGGAATAGCTGACATGATAATCAGCGATAAACTCGCCGACTGTGTTTGCACCCGTAAAATTATAAATATAGCACTGAGCGCAAACGCAAAGGCAATGCCCATATCTCTAAATACATCAATAGTTATGCGCCATTCCCCCTCGCCACTAAAGCTGACATGGGTTCCTTGTGGTAGTTGCCATGGGGCTGTTCCGCCATTATTAAAAAAGTGACGACCTACCCATGATGTTTTAACAAACTCATCGTTTGATACATTTAAATCAGCATTCACATCAGCAATCACTTCCGCTGGTGTGCGCCCATTAAGCTCAGCCATAACATAAATCACGTCGCGCTGATCTTTACGAACAATCGTTTTAGCAACATGATGTTGTGTAAATTCACCGAGTTCTGAAAGCGATACTAACGGCCTTGGCGCACTGCTTAAACCAAACTCGTTACTGGTTTTAGCTAAATCTCTGTCGCCTCTAACCTGAAGTGCAAGTAATTGCGAAAGCTGATTTCGCTCGCTGTACGGTAGCTGTAATTTAATATCAACGGGCTCTGTTTCATTGCTCACATAAAGTACACCCACGTTTTCACCTTGAGAGGCTATACTGAGTGTTTGTGAAATATTTTGAGTTGAAATCGCACTGAGTGCGGCCTTGGTTTTATTGGTAACAAAACGTTGTAATGGCGAGGGTGCCACCATTGAGGTATCGACTTCAACTACATGAGACTCTTGTTGTAAACGCGCAGCTAACTGCAAGGCAGCGTGAGAATGTGTTTGCTCATCAACAAAAGCATCTCGGTAAACCTCAGCAACTAAGGTACTCAGTACCGGCGGCCCTGGTGGTACTTCAACCACTTTTATTACAATGCCATCGGTTGCTAGCATCGCGAGCTGTTCGCGAAGGCGCATAACTACTCCATGCGATTGATGATCGCGCTCAGACTTATCCACTAACAATACCCTCAGCTCGGCGAGATTCGCTGCATCACGGCGATAATAACCGCGCACCATACCGTTAAAGTCCATACTTGAAGGTTGACCAACATAGGCCGCTATTTCACTTACTTCGTTTAATTGCCATGTGAGTGTTTGGATTTGTTTAGTAAATGCAGCTGTGCGCTCCAGATTAGTCCCCTCTGGCATATCTATCAGCACTTGCAGCTCATTTTTATTATCAAAAGGGAGTAGCTTTAAAGGCACCAAACGCATCACGGGTAACATGGCGCTAATAATAAATAATGCTAGGGTTAGCCACAAAACAAGTTTTGCTCGCCCCTTAGAAACCAATAATGGGCTTAATATTCTTTGATATGCACCAACTTTAGGAGCAAGCTCGGAGGGTTGTTCGTTATCAGGCTTGAGTAACTTCATCGCAAGCCAAGGGGTTACAAAAAATGCAACAATGGTAGAAACCATCACGCTAACCGGCACATTAAATGCCATAGGTGCCATGTACGGCCCCATCATTCCGGTGATAAACGCCAGTGGAATAAACGCCACCATTATAGTGAGCGTAGACATAAGTAAGGCATTTCGAATTTCGCTCATTGCGCCAACAATCTGCTGTTTTTTATCGCCTTTTTTATTCAAAAAGCGGCTAATATTATCAATACCTGTGATTGGGTCATCTACCAGTAAGCCTAATGATAAAATAAGCGCAAATAATGTCACCCGATTAATGGTGTAACCAAATGCAAAATCTAATGAGAGAGTAATGCCATAACAAATAGGCACAGCCAGCCCAACCACCACGGCAGGACGCCAACCTAAAAACACGCCAACAAAAATTACCACAGTAAACACTGCAAACACTAAACTTGATGTGAGGTTATTTACTTTTTCATCGGCAGTTTGGCCATAATCTCTGAGCACTGTATGGCTAACTTCTGGTGGCAGTAAAGTATTTGCAAGTTCATTCATCATGGTATGAACATCATTTGCAACAGCAACCGCATTAGTCCCTGCTTGCTTAGCTACGCTTAAAGTAACCATAGGCAACTGCTGCTGGTTTGCCGATTGAGCAAGCCATTGGTAATGCTTAGCTTCACTTGGGCCATCAATAACGTTTGCAACATCAAGCAAGTAAACACTTTTGCCATTAACAACATTCACTACCAGCTGTTCTACAGCAGATTGACTTCGTAGAACATCACCTGCTTGCAATTCAATTTGCTGCTGACCATCAACCACACTGCCTACTTGCGTTAGTTGATTAGACACGCTTAATGCATAAAAAACGTCATTTACGGTTGTTTGGTGGGCAGCCAATGCGCTGGCATTTAAATTAATGGTGAGGGTTCGTTTACGACCAGCAATGACTTTTACTTCACTGGTGTGTTCAATACGCTGTAAACTGTTGGCTATTTCGTTAGCAAAGCGGGTTAACTCGTAATCACCATAAAGTTGTGGGTCTTTACTGTAGAGGCCTAACATCACAATAGGCACGTCATCTACTTCTATTGGACGAATTTGCCAACTTTCGATCACCGATGCCATTGTATGCTGATAACTATTTAATTTTGCATAGGTATCTAAAATAGCTTGTTCGCGGTTGTGCCCTACTTCAAAACGCAGCGTAACCACTGTTCTGTTAGTTTGTGTGGTTGAGTAAATATGCTCAACTCCCACCAGCTGAGCCAGTAACTTCTCGAGTGGTTGCGTTACTAACCTAGCGACTTCAGGCGCCTCAACGTTAGGTACTGATACATAAATATCGAGCATGGGCACAGTAATTTGTGGCTCTTCTTCTCGAGGTGTTTGATTTAGTGCAAATACCCCAAGTAACAAAGACATCACAAAAATAACAATCGGAATGCGACCACTTAAACTACTTTTTACCGCATTGTCTATTAAGCTCATCGCACTTAGCCCTTACAAAATAACCCATACAAGGTACCAAGCAAAACGACTGCATTTTCATCAATGACACGATAATAAATTGTTTGGCTCTCGCGGCGCGTAGCCACAATGTTTGCTTTACGCAACGCTGCTAAGTGCTGAGATAACGCAGACTGCGCTAATGGCACAGCTTCATTGAGCTGAGATACGCTCATTTCTGAATCTTGCAAAGAACATAAAATCATCAAGCGATTTTTATTGGCTAAAATTTTTAATAGCTGCTCGGCTTGTTCTACATTGCCGGCCATGGCAGTAAAGTCAATATTCATACTATGCTCTTATTCTAAAATAGAGTCTGAGTATAAAACGTTAGATTAGAAAAGTCTAATATTAGATTTTACTAATATAGATAAATCTAATATAGTAACTGTACTGAACTAAATAACTGGCCTACTATAATGAAGCTAAATAACGCACTCAGACTAATCGCTGGCATAATGATTATTGTGTCGCTTTTATTGCAAACTTATCACGATCCTAAGTGGATTTACTTTACCGCTTTTATCGCAGTAAATTTAATTCAATCAGCTTTTACTAGCTGGTGCCCAATGATCACTCTATTACGCAAACTTGGCTTTAAGGAATAAACACCATGCTTACCCCTATTCCAGATTTACTAAAAATAATTACTCCTAATCAGCGTCGTATTGATGCCGAACAAGCAAAGAAAGAGCTTGAGCAAAATAAAGGATTGTTGATTGATGTACGAGAACCCGCTGAACATGCCACCAAAGCAGCTATAGGCGCTATAAACATTCCTCGCGGGCTACTTGAAATGAAGCTCATGGAAATAGAAAAAGACGCAGCACGCCCTATTTACTTACATTGCGCTAGTGGTGCGCGCGCAACATTAAGTGCTGAAGCCCTGACCCGAGTAGGCTACGAAAACGTCACAGTTATTACCTGTAAAGCAGAAGATGTTTGTCAGGCATTTTAAATGCTAAGAATTAAATTACTCGGCGATCAACCGATCGCTGAGCTTTGTAACATAATCCAAATTAGAGAATTACAATGCTCAATTAAAATCAAAGATTGAAATTAATAAACTTCAACGCTAGTGTATAAAAAAGGAACACTCGTCTAAGGAAGACTTTATGAAAAAAGTTGCAGCTTTATTATTTTTACTCGGCATCGCTCACTCTGTAAATGCTGATGACAGCATAACCTTAATGGTATGTGAAGATTGTAATTATGACAGAGCCTCTGAACTAGCAAAAAGCAATGCACCATTAACTCAATGCCACACTACACTCTCTAATCAAAAAGCTGCTATTGCTGATCAAACATGTGATTCAAATCCGCATAAAGTTATTATGATGGATGTCTCTGGAAACAACCACTTTGCATTTTTTGTGGGAAATCATAGTAAAAATGAGTCAGATAAATATATAGAAGCTACGATATTAAATAAAAATGATCTTATTGCTATATCTAAACAAAAAGCAATTGATGGGCATTTCTCAACATTTAAACACACACTTCAAACTGAACTAACCCTAATGCCACTTTATCAAATAAGTCAGTCTTCTCATCTAGATAGACAAAACAACTGCCCCTCCCATGTAAATAATGCAGTAAAGGCTGTATTTGAAGAATATACATCATCTCGAATTCAAAACTGGGTAAATCATAAAATTGAAAATAATATTAAAAATCCTGATAGCTTTTTTACATCAAAACCGATCATAGTTGGTGAGACCTTGTATCAGAGTCCGTGGAGTGAGGTGAGTAAGAATTTAAATTTAGAAGTTAATCTTAACAATGGAAGCGACGGGCAATACCGTGTTATTTTTTTAGCGAAGTGGATAAAAGAGTTAGGTGCGTTCAGTTTATCGGTAAACCCTTATTTAACTTATTTAGACGGTATTGCATTAAATCACTATAAAATATCAGCGCCATCAGTCTCCCAATGCTTAAAAAATGCTTTAGATAGAAATCTGTCATCATCAATGTCCTCGTATATTTCGAGCACTAATAATGGAGATACTTAGGGTTAGCATGTTGTAGGCGTCATCGGATGGCGCCTACAAATAAACAAGCCAAAAGCAATCCTTACTTAACCATATTCCCTTTAGCTCCCTATATGACCTAATCATTTTTTCTCTTCCAGAAGTGTAACTAGCATTTGCTCGATGTTTTTTACGCTGTAGGTAAGCGAGCGGATGAGCTCTACTTGGCTTTGTGGTTCATCGTTATTAGATTGGGCTGGCTGATCTG
Source organism: Pseudoalteromonas sp. 2CM36K (assembly GCF_023161865.1). Classification (NCBI taxonomy): domain Bacteria; kingdom Pseudomonadati; phylum Pseudomonadota; class Gammaproteobacteria; order Alteromonadales; family Pseudoalteromonadaceae; genus Pseudoalteromonas; species Pseudoalteromonas sp. 2CM36K. The sequence goes on along the minus strand of NZ_JALNTK010000017.1, from coordinate 78,800 downwards.
AAGTGAGGTTATCTTTTTGAGTTAAAATGGCTTCACGAAATTCACTGGCATTAACTACCCCAAGTAACGATACTAATGCACCGTGACCAGACTGCCCTGCAGTTTCAAAGCTTAAGCGGTATAAACCAAATAGTCGCATTAATGGCCCCTGACTTAATCCCACATCAGTGATTTTTTCAAGCGGAATCGATTTTTCTTCTTTAAAAAACACACCGCGTTTTACTACTAGCTTACGCTCTAATAAGTTAGCTGACATTGCTTTAAGCATACGCCCTGCCACGATCCAAATTATTAAGGCTACGATTGGAATCAATGGGATACCAACCAAACACACTAAGCAGGTAATAACCCCTAGCGTGATCCAGTAAGATTTTACTTTAGGGTTAAAACTTGCGGTTTTCAGGGCTAACTCAGACATTCATAACCTCCTTGATATTTATTCTATTAACCTAGGGAATATTGTGGCTGAATGCAACTATAATAAAAAAGCCGAGTATAAAACTCGGCTTCGGCTATCTTAGTGAAAGCTTATTGTAAGTTAACAATAATAAAAGGCGCTTCGAGATCATTTGCATTAACCACAAAGCGATATTCTCCTTCGGTTTCAATTAACAAGCTCAAGTTATTATTAGAAGCCGCTAAAGGTGTTTCACTCCCTAATATTACTTCTGAACTATCTCCACCAGCTCCTAAATTGACAGTACTCCAATCACTGGTAGCAACTTTAAACTCATATGCATCACTTTGTGCACTTAGCTGTTTGGAAAAAGTATATAAACCATCACCACTGTATGTGAATTGATCGTCTGTCCCCCACAAACTACCAGCGTCATTTAAACTGCCACGTAAATATAACGACACATTTCCAAATGGCCCTATTTTTACCACTGTCAGAGTTGGGTTTTCTTTATCTGAAGCATTAAACGAGAACAAATAGTTATCTGCGGTGTCTGCCGTAAAGCTAATATTAGCTCCATTAAAACTAAGTTGTTTTTCTACTCCCAATTGAACAACAGCCTCTTGCTCTGAATTAGCACCAAAATTCACGAGGTTCCAACTCTCTGAAGCAACTTTGAAACCAAAGCTCTCCCCAGCTGTCAGCGCCTTCATAATTTGATACTCGCCACTGCCAACATATTCAAATTGATCAGAGAGCCCCCACTCATTTAAATCACCACGAAGATACACCTCAGTGCTGCCATAAGGGACGATATCTGGCGCACCAACAGTTGCATCAGCACTCAAGCCAGCGCCTTGGCTCTCGCCTTGTGGTTTAACAAACACAGCCATAGTGTAAGCAGGCACAGTGAACGTGCCGTCGGTTTCACTGGCCGTAAAACTCACTTCCGTCATGCTACTATCTACACTGTTTTTAAGAGTTGGGTGTAATTCAAACCCAGTAGCCGTGAGTACCGTGTGTGAAAGTGCTTGCTGCGTCGCATTAATAACAACAACAACAGCATCTACTGCGATATCTAAATCAACGAGACCTTCACCATCGTCAATACTCATTACTATCAAACCATGCTGCTGGTTTTCACCTACATTATGAAAGCCCACACGGTCAATTACATCTTGTTCGGTGGTTAATCTAAATAATGGGCTGCTACTGCGAATTGCTAAAAACTCTTGGAACACATCGCCTGCATAAGCAATATCTTGTGGCATTGCCTGTGCATCAGAGTTAGCAGAAATAGGCATGATCTCAGGCCATTTTTCTTGGTTCTTCTCTGCGTTAGGTAGACCAATGTTCCAGTTATTATTCTCTTTGGTTAAATCAACAGCATTAAACCAATCACCGGCATTATAACTATCACGATCCATTGACTTAGAACGCAGTAAATCAGCACCCAGTTGCATAAACGGAATGCCTTGGCTCATAAGTGGAATAGACAACGCCATGTTGTGCGCACGCACACGTTGCTCAATACTCATGCTTGATGCATGCTTATATTGCAACTGATCCCACAGTGTTTCGTTGTCATGCTTTGATACGTAGTTAATGCTATCTGCTGGGTCTAACGCATAAGCTGTTGGTTGCGTGTTCCAGCTAAAGCTATTACCTTTTGCCGAATTACCTTTAAAATCTTTAAGAATGTAATTTTGTAAGTTGCCCGCCAGCGATAAACGTAAGGTATCTTGCTCCGCTAGATTGCCATCTGTCGGGTTATTACTAAACATTGCACCACCACGCACGGCTTCACGAATACGGTCATTGAATGTGCCCACTTCGGAGCCTGCCATATCAGCTTGCTTAGCTTGAGTGAACAAACGGTTATTAGCCACTTCACCAAAGTCCCAACCTTCACCGTAGAAGTAGTTATCTGGGTCAACCGCTTGCACCGCTTCGCGCGCAGCTAAAATGGATGACTTAGGCATATGCCCCATTACATCAAAACGGAAGCTGTCATAACCAAAGTCGCGAGCAAGAATAACCATTGAATCTGTAACGAATTTGTCCATCATCACATGTTCAGTTGCTGTGTTTTCACAGCACGTTGAGCGTTCAATCGCCCCAGATACTTCGTTGTAACGGTGGTAATAACCAGGCACTAGTTTGTCGAAGACTGATTTTTCCCAGACGCCTGATGATGTTGTGTGGTTATAGACCACATCAAGTACCACACGAAGTCCTACTTCTTGTAATGATTGCACCATGGCGCGTGTTTCAAGTACACGAGCAATACCTTCACTGCTTGATGCATATGAACCTTCAGGCGCAATAAAGTGATGAGGGTCATAACCCCAGTTAAAGCCGTCTAAATCACGCATCGCACTGGCTAGTGCTTGTGCATCATCTGAGCCAGGTAGGTAACTTTGCATAATATCAACAATGATGCTGTTTTTATCTTCGATTTTACAGGCATCTGCTTCATCGTTTATACGCTCACATAATTTACCTAAGGTGTCAGTGATTTCAACACGCTCTGAAGCATCTTCTTCAATAGTGCCAATATCAGTCACTGGGAGTAAATGAAAGTGTGTTAAGCCTTTATCAGCTAATTGCTTAAGGTGCTGCATTGGCACGCTTTCAAGTTCAGTGAATGCCAGGTATTTACCGCGATTTGCTTCGCTCACTGACTGATCGCGAACACTAAAATCACGTACATGGCCTTCATAAATAACCGCATCTTCTGGGTTAGCCACTGTTGGCACAATGCGCTCGTCCCAGCCCTCTGGTTTAGTGTCGTCATCGCTCAAGTTTATCAGCTGTGAATAAAGCCCATTACTCGATACATTGAGTGAGTAAGGGTCGGTACTCCATAAGCTTTCAATTGCTTTAGTGGTTGGGTGATAGACATCAAACGCAAAGCGATAATAATGACGGTCGTATTGGCTGTCTAAACTGACTGACCAAATACCGGTATTGTTGTCTAACGTCATGGCGGTGCTATGTACTTGTGCTTTATCAGCGTCAAATACATTGATCATCATATTGCTAGCGGTGGGTGCCCAAACTGAAACATCAATTGCATTGTTATTATAATGCACGCCTAACATGGCTTCATTCGCGTCACTTTCACCTTGGGTGTACAGTGCATCAAGGGCTTTTGCTGTTTGCACTAAACTGGCTTCAAGTAGCTTGCCGTCCGCATCGTAGCCTGCAACAACAAGCTGTTGCTTTATAAGCTGCTTTGCAGCGTCCGCATCCCAACTGCCTTGATAAGCAGTCCAATCCGTTAAGTGTGGTACTTTTGCAGCTTGCTCATCACTTAACTCGGTTGCTGTAAGCTCAACGGTTTCACCATTTAGCCCAGTGTCTAAATCAACCACCAAGTCAGCAGTTGCAGAAGAATGTAACTTAATGATTTGCGTAAGCTCATTACTTGGCTTATACAATACTGTATTTAAATCAATCCAATGTGCTGATGCGCCATCAATCGCAACCGGGCGTTCACCTAAGCTTGCAACTGGGAACTCAAATACAGATGGCTCACCGTCAAAGGTGAAATTCATACGCACAAAACGCTCGTCGTCTTGCATCAGTGGCATGGTTAAATCCACATCACCATGTGCTTTGCCTGAGCCTTCTGTGCCAATATGAATAATAAAATTAGCACACTCGGTGTAACCGTCTTTTAGTGCCACAATCCAGTAAGCACCATAGTTAGGATCAATACCGTCGTATTCGTGACCATCGGACCACTCTGTAGCATCAAACGGTGGCGCGTAAGCATCACAGCCGTCGGTATTCCATGAGTGTAATCGATAACCTTCGTACCCTTCATTTTCAGGGCGCTTATAAAATAAAATAGCCTCGCCTTCGCCTGCAAATACCACAGGGTCTGGTAAGTCGGGGTTATAGCCACTGGTACAGCTTTCATTATTTGCATCTGGAAATAACGGTGCGTCGCAAGAGATAGGCTCTGGGTCAACGCATTGAGTGCCTGCTGAGTTAGGCACTTGTGGTACATCGCAAGTCAACAAGGCTTGACCTGCTTTGACATCGCTACTGCCTGAGCCACCACAGCCAAACAGTAGTGTTAAGCTCACCGCTAATAGCAAATGAGTCAATTTAGTTATTTTATTCATTATTTATGCTCCAATTTGCTATTAGTGGCTATAGGTAAAACCTAAATAAACCTGACGACCAAAGTACTGGGTAGTACCGGTGATATTTTCACTGCCAAAGTAACTTTGGGTTGGTTCATCGGTAAGGTTATTAACCTGCAGCAACATGCCAAATGAGTCAGTAAAGTGATAAGAGGTTTGAAAGTCGACCACGGTCTCAGCATCAAAATTGACCACCTGCTCATTGATCGCCACTTGCTCTGAGACAAAGTCTGAGCGGTAACGCACATTAAGGCGGGTTTCAAAATTATCTAAGCTGTAAAATATAATGCCGTTTAACACGTTTTTAGACAAACCAGGTAAGCCTTGTGTAACCGTTTCACCACCTAAGCTAGTGATCGATTCAACTTCGCTTTCGGTGTATGAGTAGCTCCCGTTAAAACCGAGGCCATCAAACGGCGCGGGCAAAAACGAAAATACTTGCGTATAGGCAAGTTCAATACCGCGAATATAACCACCATTGGCGTTATTTACCGCCGTTGTGTAAGTGCCGTTAGTTGTGGCAACTTGCTCGCCGCTGACGGGGTTTTCTATATAGTCTGGAACGTTAAAACCGTTACCTTTAAAGTCAAACCCTTCAATGGCGATGGTATCGATAAACGAATCAATGTTTTTATAAAAACCTGCGATCACTAGCGCACCATCTGACTCATCAAAATAATGCTCGTAAGAGATATCGTATTGGTCGGCATAAAATGGTTTTAAGAATGGATTATTGGTACTTGAGCCGTTAATTTTACCGGTGGTTTCATCAGCCTGCGCACTGGCATCTCCTGCTAGGCGATTAATCGGTGGTCGCGACATCACTTTAGCCGCCGCAAAGCGTAATTGCGTGTTATCCGTTAGCTGAAAGTTTAAATTAAGGGATGGCAGATAATCGGTATAACTAGTGCCAAGTACATTAGGTAAATAATTTTGATTTATGATGCCGATGCTGTCGGTAATGTTTTGCGCACCCAGTGCCAAATCACCATTAACGTTTTCTAAAATAGTGGCCGATTGGTCGGTATCTACACGGCGAATACCAATATTACCCAGCACTGGCATAGTGCCAATTTCAGTATTAATATTGAGCATGGCGTAAGCTGAAAGCACTTCCTCGTATACCGAACCACTTTGTAACATAGTCCACGAGTAGTTAGTGGTGTAACCTTGTGGATCTACTACACCATCTGCGTTACCCCAGGTGGTCACCGGTGTAGGCGCACCTTCTGGGAACCACGCATTGAGCGCTTTATCTACATCAATCGCTAAATAGGATGGAAAGTAGCTAAACTTGCCTTCCCAATCAACAACATTTACCATGTCATTGGTTAAACGCAGTGGCGGCTCAGTTGCTGAGAAATCACCGTCATTGCCGTATTCAAACACCGAACGATTGTTGCTGTATTCGCGATCTGAATAACGCGCACCAAATTCCACAGAGCTAAACCAGCTGTTATCCAACTCGTATTTAAAATCAAGGCGATAAGCTTTTACTTCATCTTCATTTTGATAAGGGTAAATACCGTACTTACTGACCATTACCCGGTCGATATCACTAAATGCAGCGGCTTGATTAAAGCCTACATCTGGTAAATTAAGCCCATTAAGTTGGTAGTTTATAGATACGTTTTTATCTAACACCGGCTCTTGCGCTGTAGCATCTTCGGCAACTAGCGCCCACAATAAGCCATTGCGGAAATTACTTTTAGCTTGTGACAGCGATACATCAACATTAACGTTTAAGCGCTCTGTCACTTGCCAATCGGCGTTAACACCGTAGCTGTCTACTTCATCAAAATCTTGATTATCATCATTCAGAATTTCAACGCGAGTGTAGCCTTTTGAAGTACGATTAACAGAGGCGCCAACCACTGAATTACCCTCTAGCTGAGCGTTTGTATAAGTGGCCGTTGGGCCGCCTAACTTTACTCGTAAACCACGGGCAAATGACTCAGTATCAAAGCGTGATAAAAACACGTCTCCTTTTAATTTAAAATTATCCACCGGCACCCACTCAATCGCCGCCATATAACCGTTACGGGTTTCTTCACCCCCTAAATGTTGGAGCTCAAAACCTTCGCTGATATATTCGTTTTCTGGTTTTACTTCAGGGCCATTAGTATCATTAGCAACACCGTCGACATCTTTATGATCGTTATAGGCCAAGCCAATAAACTGTGTTGCTACGCTTGGTTGAAATAACCGTGCATAGCCAAGGGCGACACCTAAAGTATCGTCAAGATACTTACCTTGATAGGAAAAGCTGATGCGATCGCCAAACTCAGTGGCATCGTTCACCTCTGACGCTCGGTCGTTGTACATACCTCTGGCGTTAACCACAAACTTGTGTTGCTGATCATTATTAAGCGGGCTGGCTGTTTGCAGCTCTACCGTACCTGCCACGCCGCCTTCAATTAATGACGCCTTTGGTGATTTATACACCGCAGCTGAGCTGATCAACTCAGACGGGTATTGATCAAACTCAATACTGCGACTGCCGCTAGTTGATACTTGCTCACGACCATTCAAAGTTGAAAATACAAAGCCACCGGACATACCGCGAATATTGATTTCTGCCGCTTGGCCGCCGGTTCGTACCGCAGAGATCCCCGGCAGTCGTGTCAGCGCATCAGCCATAGATACATCAGGCAAAGCGCCTAAATCATCCGCCGACAACTGCTCTGATACCGTATCGGTAAAGCGCTTTTGATTAAGTGATTGGATTAAACTACGACTAAAGCCACGCACTTCAATGACTTCAAGGTCTTCTTCTAGTTGTGGTTTTTTTACGGTGTTTGGTGCGTCACTTTCAGCCGCAGCCAATGCATTGCAGGTTGCAAACATCGCGAGCATTAACGCACTCAGTTTGAATTTCCCCATGAGTTTCCTACCCTATTGATTTTATAATTGTGTGCTGTTTATTTTTAATTTGTGGATAAAATAAAACCAATAAAGTGTAACCAAATAGTAAATTAAGTGTGATGAATACGTATGCAACAGCAAGGGCAATAGCTAGCAAGGAGAGGAACTTAGTTTCGAAGTGTTGCGATCATGTAGATAACGTGAAATAAATTAACTGACCAATAGAGTAACTGAGTTTTACAACGTTCGCATATAGGGGAGTTAAAAATTACTAAAACAGTTTTTAAGGTAAGCGGTAAGGATTGCTAAAATTGAATAAACTACACCATAAGCACCACTCTTATTGCCAACCCTATAAAAACCACCGCTAATATTTTATCAAGCCAAGGGGATGATTTAGTAAAAGCAAAACGCTTTTTTGAAAGCTCTGTCAAGGCTGCAACAAGCAAATACCAGCCGGTATCAATCAACAACACGGTTAAACACATGATCATACCAACCTGAAAAGTTAAGTTTACAGGGTCAATAAACTGTGAGAACAAGGCTAAAAAGAATACAGCGAGTTTAGGGTTCAAAAATGCGATAGCAAAGCCATCTTGCAAAGCCTGTTGAGCGCTACCACTTTGCTGAGCCACTTGGAGCTCTTCAGCGCTTGGCTTTGCAAGTAGTATTTTAATCCCTAAATAAGCTAAATACGCGGCGCCTAAATACACCAGTACTTGATACACAGTGGGAAATTGCATCATTAATGCGCCGAGGCCAAGTAACGACGCCGCGGCATAAAAACCGACCCCCACACCATGACTCAGCGCTGCCAACATGCCGTTTTTCATACTGCCATGAATACTGTGTTTTAACACCACAGCCAAACTAGGCCCAGGTGACATTGCGCCCATCATACAAATGGCGACTAAACTAAACCACAGTGAGAGGGTCATCTACAACTCGTTATTTTCAATGAGCAACGCATAGCCATTCGCTTCGCCGAAAAACCCTGTGATTGAGCTTACATTTATGACTTTCCAGCCATCTTGGTTTAACTGATAAATCTTTTCATTAAGTGCTTTAATATCTGCGCCACCAAAAAAACGCGTCTTTTTAAATTCTATTATTTTTTGCACTGCTATAACCTTTTAAAGTTGATACTCAAAATCATAAAAATGAATACCAGCTTCGATGCGAATTGCCATTTTCCCGCTAAGGCCGGTAAGTTCATGGCTACCCGAATCTGGCACTACATTTAAAATCAATGAATCTTGCCCTTTATCCATAGTGCCAAAATGCTGCAGTACAAAACCACCTTGCAAACCATCAAGTTCGCCTATTACTTGTTCAATAGCCACATAACCGGCACTGCCTTGGGTGGGGGTCATGGCGTTGAGCATTTCACCTTGGCTAGTTGCGGTTAGGCCACCAGTAAATTGTTTATCAATCGACATACGACCTAAATTAACGCCTTGCTGCCCGTGTGCATACCCTTCTATAGGCGCTAATGTAACGGTAAACTCGCCTGTTACCTGTTTAGTTGTCATAATCTTTCCTTATTGATGATTTTTAATACTATTGATTTTTAATCTATTGATGCCATATCTATACCTTAATCATCAATAAGAATCTACTATGCCTACAGACAAGCCTGCTCCAGATAAAGCCGCCTTTAGCGCTTTATTCCCTATATTCAATTTTATTAAGCCTTATAAATGGGTAGTTTTAGGGGCTCTAGTTGCATTACTTGCCACCGCAGGAGTTAACTTATCGCTAGGGCAAGGCGTTAAATTTGTGATTGATCATGGCTTTATTGCCGGCTCGCAAGCGCAGTTACAACAAGCTGTTTTGGTATTAATTGGTTTGATCAGTTTATTGGCAGTGGGTACATTCAGCCGATTTTATTTAATGTCGTGGATTGGCGAACGAGTCAGTAACGACATTCGAAAAGCCGTATTTAATCGTATTGTTACCTTGCATCCGAGTTACTTTGAAGAAAATCGCAGCGGCGAGCTGATGTCGCGTTTAACCACCGACACCACATTACTACAATCTATTATTGGCTCGTCATTTTCTATGGCACTGCGAAGCGCGCTAATGTTAGTCGGTGGCTTAATTATGCTGCTTGTTACTAATTTAAAGCTTACCTTGGTCGTTGTGGCCTGCGTCCCTTTAGTACTGGTGCCTATGTTGGTTTTTGGAAAAAAAGTACGCAAACTAGCAAGCTCCAGCCAAGATGCTATTGCCGATATCAGCACCTACGCGGGTGAGATCATTCAAAACATAAAAGTGGTACAAAGTTATAGCCATGAACAGCAAGAGCAATCTGCTTTTGCGCTTGAAACCGAAAAGGCCTTTAATGTGGCTAAAAGCCGAATTAAACAACGTTCGTTTTTAATTGCAGCTGTTATTTTTCTTACCTTTAGTGCTATCAGTGCCATGCTCTGGGTAGGCGGTAGTGATGTGTTAGCAGGCACTATGACGGGCGGTGAACTCGGCGCGTTTGTGTTTTATGCCATTATGGTGGCCATGTCGGTAGCGACCGTTGCAGAGGTTTATGGTGAACTACAGCGCGCCGCAGGAGCCGCAGCAAGATTGCTCGAACTGCTCGCCGTTGAAAGTAAAATACAAAACCCCGAAATTCCACAAGATGATGAGTTACATGCAACAACCAGCAACAGTGCAATTTCACTTGAAGGTATTAGCTTTAATTACCCTTCTCGCCCAGATGTAAGCGCATTAAATAATATCAGCTTAAATATTGAAACAGGTAAAACTGTGGCTATTGTTGGCCCTTCCGGTGCGGGTAAAACTACCTTATTTGAACTATTGCAGCGCTTTTACGATCCAGCCAGCGGAGCGATTAAGTTTCATAATATAAATATTAAACAGTTGTCGTTAAACACCTTACGCAACAAAATGGGCATGGTGGCACAAAACCCGATTTTATTTAGCTCTGATGTCATGCATAACATTCGCTATGGCAACCCAAGCGCCAGTGACGAGCAAGTTTATGCAGCCGCTAAACACGCCCATGCCGATGAATTTATTAAGCAATTACCACAAGGCTATAACAGCTTTTTAGGTGAGCAAGGTGTTAGGCTTTCGGGTGGACAAAAGCAGCGTATTGTACTTGCCCGCGCCATTTTAAAAGACCCAGAAATACTGCTACTCGATGAAGCCACCAGTGCACTTGATGCACAAAGTGAGCATCATGTTCAGGCCGCACTTGAGCACTTAATGCAAAATAGAACAACGCTGATTATTGCCCATAGACTAGCCACGGTAAAACACGCCGATATGATTGTGGTAATGGAAAATGGCGAAATAAAAGCCACAGGCACTCATCAGCAATTAATGGCAAGCAACCCTTTGTATCAAAAGTTATGTGAATTACAGTTTAATCTAGATTGATTGCAATTTAGTCGCTACTTTTTATCAAGCCATTTATTCATTGCGGTATCGTAAGCCTCAGTTAGCTTGGTTTTATCGCACTTTGCACCAGCAATATAACTATCTGGCAAGTCATTTTTTGGCATAACTCCAGCACCAACGGATACCTTTTTAAAACAGCTATCACCTCGTCGATAAGTGGTAAATTGCATATTTTTCTGCTCTATTTTTAAAAGCGGCTTCACCTTCCCTGCATGCTCTTTTGGGACGGTAATACGCTTTTTCTGAGGGTCATTCTTTGCAGTATCCGAATAGCCAGTTTGTTGCTGTAAAATACTATTGAGCCCTTTTTTCAGGTCGATCTTTTTATAAGACGTTGCGGTTACAGGGTGGGTATTTATGGAGGTGGTACTTACCGGCTCAGTCGTCTTCTGTGTTTTTTTATTAGTCGCATTCAGTGGTTTTGATTGGGTTGCATTAACAGGCTTGGTTGGGGTTATTTCTGTATTAACATTTTTATTAGCGCTTTGCTGAGTGGCTTGTTGTGTTACTTTATTTTTGGCAGGCACATTCACCATATACGCTTTAATTGGCGTTAATTGCGGCTGTTTAATTTTAGGGGCTTTTAAGGTAGTTAAAAAAAACAAAACTAACCCATGTAAAAATACCGATAAAATAATTGCTGTACGCCACTTTGTCATAAACATGTCCCTATGAAGAACTCCTTATGACAACTAACTTATTTAAAAGTGCCCTTTAAATAAGTACACAAACCGCGCGCAAACGCGGTTTGTAACTACAAAAGCTAACCTTGAGTGTTTGGTACAATTTGAATTTCTACTCGGCGATTTTGCGCACGACCATTCGCTGTGTCGTTAGTCGCTATTGGGCGTGATTCGCCATAGCCACTCGTGCTTACTCGAGCAGCCATAATTTGTTGGTTTACCAAGTAATTTTTTACGCTTTGTGCACGCTGCTCTGAAAGAGTCATGTTGTAACTGTCTTTGCCCGTGCTGTCGGTGTGGCCTTCAACACTTAAGTAGGTTTTTTCGTATTTATTCATTACACTTGCTATCGCATTTAGAGTGTCATGAAAGCCCGATGAAATATAAGATTGATCAGTCGCAAACGTAATATTAGAGGGCATTACTAAGCGTAAGTTATCGCCTTCACGAACCACTTCAACTCCCGAACCCGCTAACTCATCACGAAAAGCAGCTTCTTGTTTATCCATGTAATCACCTACAGCAGCACCCGCTAGCGCACCAATAGCTGCACCAATAAAAATACGTTTATCTTTGTGGTTACCTGTAGCTTTACCTAAAATACCACCCGCGGCTGCACCTATAGCAGCACCTTTACCTGTGTTATTCATTTCACAGCCAGAAAGTAATACAGCAACGACAGTGACACTTAAAAGTGATTTAGTTAACGTCATGGTGATTTCCTATTCATTTAGAATTTATTATTGCAATTATGCAAATATATGTATGAACCAACAATGAAGAATAACGTATAAGCGTTGATATTGCCTATCAAATAAGGAAGTAGTGATAGCGTTTCATAATAATGTCATACTTGTTTGTGACAATTTTACGATTTATCAAAAGGCGATTGCCACTATGTTAATTGCGATTTTTAGACAGTTCTTTTTGCTTGGCTGCATGAGCTTTGGCGGCCCTGCCGCGCATTTAGGTTACTTTAAGCACCACTTTGTTGATTCGCTTCGCTGGTTAAGTACAGCGCGTTACGCGCAGCTAATTAGCTTAAGTCAAGCTCTGCCAGGCCCTGGGTCAAGTCAGGTTAGCTTTGCTATTGGCGTAGAACGTGCGGGTGTACTCGGTGGTATCGCTGCGTTTATAGGCTTTACCCTGCCTTCTTTTTTGATTATGACTCTGCTTGCTATTAGTGCTCACCAATTTAACGCCGTTTATTTCGCAGTTATTACTGGGTTAAAACTCTTTGCCGTAGTAATTGTTGCTGATGCGACCCTTAGTATGTCGAAAAGCTTTTGCACCAGTGCGGTACTTAAACTTCTGGCAATAATGAGTACTTTAGCACTGATTTTATTTCCTATGTTGGGCACTCAAATCGCCATTTTAGTAACCGCTGCCATTATCGGTGCTTTATGGCCTTTACTTAACTTAGCTAAATCTACAGAAAATGTTAGCAGAGAAAAAAACAACATCAATTGGATTGCTCTTGTCTTATTTGCACTACTACTTGCCATCAGCTTTATCCCACTTGGCGAAAACGCTGCGTTATTTGCACCTTTTTACCAAGCAGGCGCCATGGTATTTGGTGGCGGACATGTTGTGTTGCCAGTACTTCAAGCGGGTGTGCCTACGTTAAGTGATGATCAATTTTTAACGGCTTACGCCAGTGCTCAGGCTATACCTGGACCGATGTTTACTATAGCGACCTACTTAGGCGCGCAGCTAACTACCGAGCAGCCAATAATGGGCGCAATCATAGCTACATTATTGATATTTACCCCTGGTTTTTTACTGATGTTGGCATTTCAAAAAAGCTGGATAAACTTGGCCAGTAACCCTCGCTTTGCCAGCTCAATTGCAGCGCTTAATGCTGCTGTAGTTGGTTTTTTGGCTGCTGCATTGTATTCGCCCATTTGGACTTCAGCCGTAAGCAATGTTTGGCATATCGCATTAGTGATTGCTGCATTTGCATGGCTACGTATGAAAAAGCCACCTATTTGGTGGCTATTATTATTGTTTATTGGTGTTGGCCTTGGACAGCATTATTGGGCACTTTAATGCTGGGCTTACCCGCCATATTCGCCCCGTCAGCTGGGCTTAATTGCCCACTGACACTTTGATAAGCGCGCAGCCCAAACACAGGTAATACGGCCAGTAAATGGTCCATAATTTCAGCTTGTAAGTGCTCGTACGATATCCAACGTTTGTCTTCACTGAAGCAGTAAAATTCAATCGGTAAGCCATGATTAAGCGGTTGTAGTTCACGCACCATAAGTGTGAGCGAGGTATTGATTTTACTGTGTTGTTTTAAGTAACCCTCTGCATAGCGACGAAATAGCCCTAAGTTCGACACCGGATCGGGAAGTGTGCCTAGTCGAATATATTCTTGCAGTGGTATAGCCGCTTCTATTTGCGCTTTAAAGTCATCATCAACTAAAAAGATGCTGTTCATATCAATGTTTAAAGAACGTTTAATACGTCGCCCACCAGATTCTTGCATACCGCGCCAATTTTTAAACGAACCGGCCACCAGCATATAAGTGGGTATAGTCGTTATGGTATTGTCCCAATTACGCACTTTTACGGTATTAAGTCCTAAATCAATTACTTCGCCATCGGCGCCGTAGTTATCTACTTGGATCCAGTCCCCATAGGTCACTAAACGATTAGCGGCAATTTGAATGCTGGCGACAAAACCTAATATGGTGTCTTTAAATACCAATAACGTTACTGCCGCTATGGCACCAAAACCAGAGAGAATATAAGTCGGCGATTTTTCAAGCACAATACTAACAATTAATATTGAACACACAATAAAGGTGATTAGCTTCACTACTTGAATTAGCCCTTGAATAGGCACTTCGCGGGCAAAGTCTAGTTGGTTATAAATAGCGCCAGCAATGCTCACTATGCTGCTAATAATAAAACCTATATAAATAATTAATAATGCTTGGCCAATGGTTTTAAGGATCTCTTGAGCAATTGCATTAACCGGATAAACACTATCAAATGTGGCTAAAAAAAGTACACAACATAACAAGCAAGCAATTCGTTTATTCAGCTTAGTTAACATAGGTGTCAATGAACCAATACGCTCAGGAGAGAGTTTAGTCACCACCTTTTGAATACCCGGTAACATTAAGCGACGAGTAAATAAGTAAACAAATAATAATGAAAGAATGCCAATTGATGAGGCGGTGATGGCACTGAGAAAAAAAGCATCGGGGACTTTTTCAAACCAAGGAGTAATTAGCTCCTGTAGGTGTGTTTTGCTCATGGTATTTCAATTTCCTTACTGGGTGTTAATTCAGTACTAGCTTGCTGAATATGAATAGCGCTTAATTGCTTATCTTTTACAGTCCATAAGTTATTTAAGTATTGCTGAAATTGGGCCCTGAATGCCTTATCGGTTTGGTAACTGCCAATCATCTGTGTATTTATTGGCATAACCTCAATAGTAATATGAATAGACTCCAACTCGCCTTTTAAAATATTACGACACACATGATCTGACTGACCGCTATACACTAAACTGGTGTTAAGCATAGCGTCAAACTGCTCGTTTAAAACCTCTAAGGCAAAAGCAGTTCCACCAGCCTTAGGCTTTAATAAATGCTGAAAAGGGCTTTGTTGATGCAGGTGCTTTTGCGCAGTAAAACGCGTACCTTCTACAAAGTTAACTATGGTTGTAGGATGATGACGAAAGTTACGGCAACTGCGCTTAGTACGCTCGACATCTAAGCCTTTTAAATTCGGATTTTTAGCCAATTGCGCTTTGGTCACTCGTTTCATAAAGGGCATACCCATCGCCCACGCACCAGTGCCAATAAATGGCACGTATTTAAGCTCATCTTTTAAAAAAAACTTAGGAGCTGGTAATGCATTTAACGAGCTTAATACCGCAATATCAAGCCAGCTAATATGATTACTGATTAGCAAATACCAACTGTTGGCATTCACCTCCCCACTAATATTAACTTTAATATCATTACAGCCTAGCCACAGCCCTAAGCGGTTACCTTTGCACCACCCTTTATACGCACTGTGTAATAATTTACTCACTACAGGTATGGGCAGCACTAATTTAACTAACCCTAGGGTAAGCACTAATGCGCCAAATATTATTAAATTAGCAAATAAAACACAGCCAACAATTAAGCCATTTAACCAATTAGGTAACCATTTTTTTAGCATAACTGTCAGCTCATTTTGTTATTTTTGTTTGAGATTAACCAACGTCTGGTTTTTTTCTTCCCACACGCGATTTAATTCACTTTGAAAGCGTACTCTAAAGTCAGGATCATTAGTGTAATCACCAATTAAGTCGTCACTAACGCCTTTTACTTCAACATGTACATCAATGTGTTTTACTTTACCGGCTGCAAAATCCATAAAGGTAGGAATGCCCTCAGGGTAATGAATAGTGACATTTACCACTTTAGAAATTTGCTCACCCATGGCTTGCATTACAAACGCCACACCACCCGCTTTCGGTTTAAGTAAGTGAGTAAACGGGCTATTTTGACGCGCATGCTTTTGCGCTGTAAACCGCGTCCCTTCAACAAAGTTAACCACACTGACTGGCATTTCTTTAAATTTTTCACAGGCTTTACGAGTGGTTTCTAAATCTTTACCGCGCAACTTGGGGTTCTTTTTTAATTGACTTTTACTGGTGCGGGTCATAAAAGGAAAGTCAAGTGCCCACCAACATAAACCTAAAACAGGCACGTAAATTAACTCTTTTTTCAAAAAGAAGTTTAAAAAAGGTATTTTTCGGTTAAACACCCGCTGTAACACTAAAATATCCACCCAGCTTTGGTGGTTAGCAATGACTAAGTACCAATCTTTTAATTTAAGCTCTTCAAGGCCAATAACATTAAGTTTAGTTGGCGTTAATAACGTTTGATTTAACGTGTTGAAGGTCACCCAAATAGAGGCACATTGCTTGGCCGTCCAGCTCATTAATTTTTGAAGTCCCTTAATTGGGATTAACTTAACGATGCCACAAATAAAAATAGGCACAAACCAAAAAAGAGTGTTTATTGTATAAAAGAAAATACTAAATACACTGCGAATAACTGACATTACTTCTATTCCTTTAAATATCGCGCAGCCACTAGGACCGCGCTTAACTATGCAACTAAATTAATCTTCAAAATAGGTGTAGCCCTCAAGTCCTGCATTGAGCTCGGCTAGATACCCTTCTTTACAGTGTTCTGATACATCAAGTTTATTAATTTGAGTGGCAAAGTTATCAGCTAATAACTCGCTATCATAATCAACAAATTTTAATACATCCTTAACGCTGTCACCTTTAATGGCATTGGTTAATACATATCCTTGCTCATTAAGCTCAACATGGACTGAGTCGGTATCACCAAATAGGTTATGTAAGTCACCTAAAATCTCTTGGTATGCCCCCACCATAAACATGGCAATATGATACTGCTGACCTTGTGTATATTCAGGGATAGGTAAACTTGTTTCAATACCCGCACCTTCAACGTAGTCTCGTATTTGCCCGTCAGAATCACAAGTAATGTCTTGGATAATCGCGCGCTGAGTGAGCGGCTGCGTTAGGTTTTCGATGGGCATAACCGGAAATAACTGCTGAATACCCCATACATCAGGTAATGACTGAAACAATGAAAAATTCACAAACAGTTTATCGGCTAGTTTTTCGTTTAAATCATCCAGCACTTCGCGGTGAGCTCTTGCATTAGAGCTTAATGAAGCACGAACACGATGTAAAATAGTAAAGTAAAGCTGCTCTATTTTCGCCCACTCTAGCATGCTCACTAAACCATGCACGTATTGATCGTGTGCTTCGCTAAATAAGTGCATAGCATCATGATATATTTCAAGTGCCATACGTGGGTTCAAACGTTGTAAGCATTGCCACATTTCATCTAGCACTAATGCGCTGTTTTCCAATGGCGGTTTTGGGTTTAAATGATTCGGTGCTTTTTCTACATCAATGACATCGGTGATCAACACTGCATGATGAGCCGTTAATGCACGGCCAGATTCTGTAATAATCGCAGGATGCGTTAAGTTATGCTGATCGCACACATCGGCAAATGCATTCACTACATTACGTGCGTATTCTTCGACTGTGTAGTTCATTGAGCAGGCACTACGTGAGCCTGAACCTTCGTAGTCAACGCCAAGCCCGCCACCCACATCAACCGTATTTAGCGGTACACCGTATTGAGTTAATTCAGCAAAATGGCGAGCACATTCGCGCAAGGCACGATGAATATCACGAATATTGGCGATTTGAGAACCAATATGAAAATGCACCATTTGCATTAAATGCAACTTGTTATGTTGCTTAAGTACTTCCACTGCACTAAGTACTTGCCCTGCGGTTAAACCAAACTTACCTTTTTCACCACCGGTATTTTGCCATTTACCTTTACCAACCGAATTTAAGCGAATGCGAATACCAATAGCAGGCTCAATACCTAAATTATCAATTTCTTCAAGCAATGTGGTTAGCTCAGAGAGTTTTTCGACCACAATTTTAACGTTGTGCCCCATTGCTTGACCAATACAGGCTAAACGTAAAAACTCACTGTCTTTGTAGCCGTTGCATACAATTGTAATAGGCTCTTTCGCCACCCCTAAAATGGCCATTAGTTCAGGCTTAGAACCGGCTTCAAGTCCCACTAAGCCACTTGGGTGAGCTAATAACTTACTCACAACAGAGCGCTGCTGGTTTACTTTAATAGGATAAACACAGGTGTATTTGCCGTTATATTCTCGGTTAGTGCGCGCTTGAGTAAAGGCATTGGTGAGCGTATCGACACGATTTTTTAAAATATCAGTAAAGCGCACCAGTACGGGCAATGTTAACCCTTGTTGCTTAAATTGCTCAGTAAGCTGACTTAAAGAAATGGCAGGTTTTGTTTGGTCGCCATCAGGATAGGCTATCAACTCACCTTGTGCGTTAATATCAAAATAACCATCGCTCCAATGAGCAACATTGTATGTAGCACGTGCTGTTTCTAAACCCCAAGTCATGGCAACTCTTCTTTATTAAATTAGGTGTAAAGGGGCATTTTAATACGTCACTATCTGCTAAGCTAACAAAAATTGAACTTTCCCCTCTTTATAGCTAACTTTATTCGCTAAAGAGAGTAAAATTTGATTGAGCAATAGGCCAAGCACTGGCAGAATTGCCTCCTTTTTTTCATACTCAACCAAAAGTGTAACAACAACTATGGCAAATTTAGATCAAAGTAAGTGGTTTACTGAAATTAGCGACCGCGATGGCAGCGCATTTTCATTACGTATTAACAAAAAGTTAGATGAAAAACAGTCTCCTTTTCAAAAAGTAGAAATGTTTGAAACCACAGACTTTGGTAATTTAATGATCATTGATGGTTGTACTATGGTAAGCAGCCGTGAAAACTTTTTTTACCACGAAATGATCAGCCACCCAGCATTACTGGCGCATCCAAACCCAAAAAACGTCGTTATTATTGGTGGCGGCGATTGCGGTACATTACGTGAAGTGCTCAAGCACCCAAGTGTAGAAACTGTTACACAAATCGATATTGACGAAGTGGTTACCCAAATGTCGTTAAAGTACTTCCCTGAGTTATGTGAATCAAATAACGACCCACGTGCTACTGTGATGTTTGACGATGGCATTAAATACATGCGCGAAGCAGCTGGTGAGTCTATTGATGTAGTGATTGTTGATGGTACTGACCCGGTAGGCCCAGGTGAAGGTTTATTTAACCATGCGTTTTATACTAGCTGTTTAAACGCACTTCGCCCTGGTGGAATACTGGTACAACAAAGTGAATCGCCATTAATGCATATGCCACTGTTGGTTGAAATGCGCGAAGCTATGCTAAGTGTTGGTTTTAACGATTTACAAACACTCCCATTCCCACAACCTATTTACCCAAGTGGGTTATGGTCAGTGACACTAGCTCGCAAATCTGAGGCATTTAATGGCTTTAGAGAAGACGGCGCAGCAATAATTGCACAGCATAGTGAATACTACAATGGCGGCATTCATCACGGTGCACTCGCAACACCTAATTACATGAAACGCGCTTTTGATAAAAAATAATAACTTATAAATACAAAACAGGGCCGCTAGAGCCCTTTTTTATGTGTTTAATTACATTGAATACGTTTGCAGTCATCTCGTAATAACCCCACCTTCACTTTATGCTCATAGTCTACAATTTGACATAAAGGACACACAATGAGATTACCTTTACTGCTAGTTGCTTTACTTTCAAGCAGCGCTTTTGCAAAAGAAGCCATGCTGGAATCGCCTGATCAAAAAATTAAAATCATCATATCTGATCAATCTTCATCTCCTTACTATTCTATTAGCTTTAATGGTAAACCTGTTATTGCGCAGTCACATTTAGGTTTTAGATTTAAAAGCCAAGCGCCATTTGATGAAGGTTTTGTTATTAGTGAAGTAACCCACTCACAGACAGATAGCCAATGGCAACAGCCTTGGGGTGAGCGCCAAACCGTTGTCGACAAGCACAATGAAATTGCCGTTACCTTTAATAAACCCGCCCCCCACGGTGGCACATACACAGTGCGATTTAAAGCCTTTGATAGCGGTGTGGGATTTCGCTATGAAGTCCCTAAACAAGCCGATTTTGAAAAAACAGAAATTACTAAAGAGCTGACCGAGTTTGCCATCGCCGGTGCCGATAAAGCCACCGCATGGTGGATACCTGCTCGCGGTTGGAATCGTTACGAATATGTCTACAACACCACAGCCTTACAAGATGCTGCACTCGCTCACACCCCTTTTACCTTTAAAAATGGTAACGGTGTACATGTCAGCATTCATGAAGCAGCCCTAGTCGATTATGCGGGCATGGTGCTTAATCAACGTCGCCCAGGCACTTTTAGCGCCGATTTAACGCCATGGTCAGATGGTATAGCAGTCAAAAAGTACGGTGCATTTAATACGCCTTGGCGCACCATTCAAATTGGCGAACATGCGGTAGACTTAGTTAATTCAGATATTATTTTAAATCTAAATGAGCCAAATAAGCTCGGTGATGTGTCCTGGGTTAAACCAGGCAAATACGTAGGTATTTGGTGGGGCATGCACATCAATGAGAATACTTGGGGTAGTGGCGAAAAACACGGTGCTACCACAAAAAATACTAAATACTACATGGACTTTGCCGCAAAATACGGCTTTGATGGTGTATTAGTGGAAGGTTGGAACACCGGTTGGGATGGCGACTGGTTTTTTAATGGCGATGTATTTAGTTTTACCCAACCATATGATGACTTTGATATTGAGGAGCTTACCCGCTACGGTAAGCAAAAAGGGGTGCAGTTAATTGGCCACCATGAAACCTCAGGTAACGTAACAAATTATCGTAATCAAATGGAAGACGCTTTTGCGCTTTACGAGCAATCAAATGTAAGCCAAATTAAAACCGGTTATGTGGCCGATGGTGGCAATATTAAACGCATTGATGAAAACGGCATTGCCCGTTTTGAGTGGCATGACGGTCAATTTATGGTTAATGAGTACTTATACAACGTTAAGCTAGCTGCAAAACATAAAATAAGTATTAATACTCATGAGCCAATAAAAGACACCGGCCTTCGCCGTACTTACCCTAATTGGATTGCTCGTGAAGGTGCTCGCGGCCAAGAATTTAACGCATGGGGCACGCCACCCAATCCACCTGAGCACATTCCAATGCTTGCTTTTACGCGTATGCTTGCAGGCCCAATGGACTTTACGCCAGGTATTTTTGACATGAGTTTTAATGGCTTAGGTGGCGATACAAATCGCCCGCAAACAACGCTGGCAAAGCAATTAGCACTTTATGTCGTAATGTACAGCCCAATTCAAATGGCGGCTGATTTACCTAAAAATTATTTAGCTAAGCCCGATGCTTTTCAATTTATTCAAGACGTACCGACCGATTGGCAACAAAGTATTGCGCTTGATGGAGAAGTAGGCGACTTTATTGTATTTGCACGTAAAGAACGTAAACGCGATCAGTACACCGGTAATGACTGGTACTTAGGCGCTGTAACTGATGAAAACGCCCGCACCATTGAGGTTAAACTCGACTTCTTAGATAAAGATAAACAGTTTGAAGCGCAAATCTACAAAGATGGTGTTAAGGCAGAGTGGAAGAACAACCCTTACGATTTAAAAATAGAAAAACGCACTGTTACCGCAAATGATAAACTCACACTAAAATTAGCCACCAGTGGTGGTACAGCCATTCGTTTTAAAGCACTATAAAATGGTTAAAGCTATCCGCATATAACGGCGGATAGCTTTATTTAGTTTTGATTAACCACTTTAACCGGTAAATATATTTGCGCACTTAAACCACCTTCAGGGCGATTAGAGAGCACAACCTTGCCATTATGCATGTCTATAATGCGTTTAATAATAGCTAAGCCTAAACCACTGCCTTCACTGCCTCGTGCAGCGTCACCTTGCTTGAATGGTTCGAACACTGATTCTAATTCACTCTCAGGAATACCTGGGCCATTATCATTAACCGCAATAATGACGTACTTTTTATTGCTATTAAAATAACTTTGCACCTCAATATCCCCTTGCGAGTAACGCAGTGCATTTTCAATCATATTCGTCACTACTCGCTTAATAGCCACTGAGCTTATGGGAATATTACCTAGGTTAGGATTGCTTTCAAACGTAATAACACGTTGATGCTTTAATTCACTTTGTACGACTTCGGCTACTAACGCATTGATATCTTCATAGCTCTGTTCTTCACAATTATGATGGCGTAAATATTCAATAAACTGATCAATAATGCCATTCATATCTTCAATGTCGTAAATAATACCTTCGCGTAAATAATCATCTTCATCAACCATCATTTCTGTGGCTAACCTAATACGGGTAAGCGGCGTGCGTAAGTCGTGAGAGACACCGGCCATGAGTAATCGACGATCATTTTCAAGGGCTGCAATACCTCGCGACATTTGGTTAAAAGCCCGCGTTACCTCAATAACTTCACTTGAGCCTTGTTCTTGTAACTTAGTACTAAAATCACCAACACCTACTTTTATTGCCGCTTGTTGCAGTGCTTTTAATGGTCGGTTCAAATGCCTTGCAAATAACCACCCGCCTAATACACTTAAGAAGCCTATACTGGATAAGTAAAAAGTTAGAAATTCAAGATTACTTTCTTTAAATCCGGTTAAGGGAACTTTAACCCAATAGCCCGGTGCTTGCGGGGCTTCCACCCAATAAATAAGTGGTTCGGTTTGACTAATGCGTACCCGAGAAAACCCATTCAACTGCTCTGACATACTTCGCGATAGCCCTGAATACTCACGACTTTGTCCTAAGCCATTGCGCATCGCTTCACGCTGAGTCATCACCTCAATACCGGTTATTTCAAAAAACTTTTCTGAAACTTCATCGGTTACTTCAACACCATCTTCCCAGTCAATAAATACAGTTTTAATTTGCTTAGCGAGCATCAAATTAACTTGCTCAATGGTGGGTTTAACAACATATAAACTTACTGTGACGTAGGATACAATTTGGTTAATCAGCAACAAAGCTGCCACTAAAAAAACAGTTTGCCCAAACGCACTACGTGGAAACATCCCCATAATTATTACTTTTCACCATCAGGAACAAACACATAACCTAATCCCCATACAGTTTGAATATAACGCGGGTTAGCCGCATCCACTTCTATCATATGGCGAAGGCGTGACACTTGCACATCAATACTACGCTCTAGCGCACTGTAATCACGACCTCTTGCCAAGTTCATTAATTTATCACGACTTAACGGCTCTCGAGGGTGAGATACCAACGCTTTTAATACGGCAAATTCACCACTTGTGAGCGATACGGTATTATCCCCTTCGCTCATTTCTCGTGTGGCTAAATTTAAGGTAAATTTACCAAACTTGATTAAATTCTCTTCTACTGAGGGCGCCCCTGGCACTTCTTTTGATTGGCGACGTAAAATTGCTTTTATGCGGGCAAGTAACTCACGTGGATTAAACGGTTTAGGAATATAATCGTCAGCACCGAGCTCCAAACCAATAATGCGGTCTACTTCATCACCTTTAGCGGTCAACATCACAATTGGGATTTGGTTTTCTTTTTGACGTAACCGTCTGCAAATAGAGAGCCCGTCTTCTCCGGGCAGCATTAAATCAAGCACCATTAAGTGAAAGTTTTCACGCTCAATAAGCCTATCCATTTGCTGTGAATCGGCGGCTGTTCTAACAATAAATCCTTGCTCTACTAAATAGCGCTCAAGCAAACTGCGCAAACGTTTATCGTCATCAACCACTAATACTTTTACTGTCTCTTGTCCCATAATCTGTTGCTTATTTTTATAATTTATTAATAGTTAATATAAATGAAAAACTTAATAATAAAAAACTAATTAAGTGCTTAGATTGTTACTGAACATTTCAAACCCATTGGTGGCTATTTTATCTCGACAAGCTGCCTTTATTTTAATACCGTGCCACACATGAAACTTAAACAAGAATACGGCGTGAAAACAAACTTAATTACTCGCGAAGGTTATTTACAACTTCAGCAAGAACATGACCATCTTTGGAATGTAAAACGCCCAGAAGTCACTAAAATTGTGAGTTGGGCTGCAAGCCTTGGTGATCGCTCTGAAAATGCAGACTATCAGTATAACAAGCGTCTATTACGCCAAATAGACCGCCGAGTGCGCTATCTACGTAAGCGCATCCCCGATTTAAAAATTGTTGATTACTCACCCGTGCAAGACGGTAAAGTTTTTTTTGGTGCTTGGGTTGAAATAGAAAACGAGGCTGGGGAGTGTAAGAAGTTTAGAATTGTCGGTCCCGATGAAATTTATGATCGCAACGATTACATTTCTATTGACTCACCGATGGCGCGAGCACTATTAAAAAAACAAGTAGACGATGATTTTGAGGTCATGACCCCTCAAGGTGCTAAGCAATGGTATGTAAATAATATTTCCTACCAAAAATAAAACGGCTTAGTCTTGATTCAGATCATATTAACTTTTTATTGTTTATATTATCTGAGTACGCTATAACTAAAGTAACTCAAGTTATGATGTATTAATTTGAGAGTAGTTAATTAAGGTCGTCACTATGTCAAACATTACAGCGCGCATATTACAAAATGCCCTATTGTTTACACTATTTATGAGTGTAAGTTTGACATTGCATGCAACACCCAAAAATACGCAAATTGATGCTGGTTTTACACCTGCAGAATTTATTGTTTGCGATTCTCCTGACCAAGCAAACCTCGACACCGATATAGACTCTCATGTCGGTGTTATTGCGCTTAGAGAAATTCAACCACTTCCTTTAGCGTTTTACTTTCATTATGAAAGCAGCCTTTTAGTCACACCTTACAGCCATGCACACCCGCGAGCGCCACCCGTTATTTAGTTTAATAACTTGCTTTTAAACATTATTAAATTTTATAACTAATTAGGTGGATATTATGTCTAACTTTAAAGAACTCCGTACCCAAGATATTTCTCATGGCACTATTGCGAATACATTTACTAATGAAGCTGTCATTGATTTAACTTCACCTGCTACACAAGTGGTGACTAGTTTTACTGATACAAGCCCGATGCGTGCATCGTTTGATACAACAATTGAACAAGCGTCAAAACAGTTAACGACTCAACGCTCTGATTTTATTTTGGTAACTGATGAGCAGCAAAAGCTAATAGGTATAGTGGCGAGTGCTGATTTACAAAGCTCAAAAATCATGATTTTAGCACAGCGTTTAGGCTTGCCTCGTAGTGAAATTAGCTTGCGCTATTTAATGACACCGCTAAGTAATTTAATGGGTGTAAGTATGAAAAGCTTAAGCTACTCATGCATTGGTGATGCACTGCAAACTATGGAACATCATGGCGCTATGTTTTTATTAGTCACTGCGGCTAATAATGAAATAAGTGGTTTAATTTCAGCACGCGATATAGCACGTAAGCTGCAAATTCCTGTTCATATTAGTCCAATAGCGCACACATTTAGTGAAGTACTCGAAAGTATAGAGCACCCTCACTAAATCAGCTTTTTATTAGTATAGTTCCAACCCCAGTAATGGCATCTTAAAGCAAGTAAAATAGCTTGCTTTAAGAGCTTTTTATTACCCTCCCCTGTGATATTATTCAAGACATTGACGCATCAGTTAACTTCTTAGCTGGTCTTATTTTTTGTATTAAAAGGTTTTTGCATGAGCGATATCTCTGCACGTTTAGCAACTGAGCTAAATGCACAACAGCAACAAGTGGTTGCAGCAACAAAGTTACTTGATGAAGGCGCAACCGTCCCCTTTATTGCCCGTTACAGAAAAGAAGTGACCGGTGGATTAGATGACACCCAACTACGCCTTCTAGAACAACGTTTGTCTTATTTACGTGAACTTGAAGAGCGTCGTGGCTTTATTCTATCGACGATAGAATCTCAAAATAAGCTTACCGGGGAATTAGCAGCTGATATAAAAGCAGCGCAAAGTAAAACCGAGCTTGAAGATTTATACTTGCCTTATAAGGCAAAGCGTCGCACTAAAGGTCAAATCGCTATTGAGGCCGGTTTAGAACCTCTTGCTAATGCGTTATTTAACGACCCAATGCTCGACCCAGAAGCTGAAGCCGCTCACTATATTAATGCCGATAAAGCCATTATTGATACAAAAGCAGCCCTTGATGGTGCCAAATTTATTCTAATGGAGCGTTTTGCTGAAGACGCTAAATTACTCGCTAAGTTTAGAAGCCATATTAGTCAAAATGGAGCAATTGAGAGTAAGTTAATTGATGGGCAAGAACAAGCAGGTGCTAAATACAGAGACTACTTTGAACATCAAGAGCCGTTAAAAAAAGTGCCCTCGCACCGTGCATTAGCCATGCTAAGAGCACGTAATGAAGGCATTTTACAGTTAACGATTAACCCTGAGCCAAGTGCTGAAAATCCAGCCCAGTTATGTGCCCAAATGATCAGTGATCATTACCGCCTAGATATTAAAAACAAACCTGCTAGTGCATGGTTATTAACTGTGGTGCAGTGGGCATGGAAAATTAAGCTTGGGCTACACTTAGAAAATGAGTTTTTAGCCGCAATGCGTGAAAAAGCCGAAACCGGTGCCATTGACGTATTTGCTAAAAATTTAAAAGATTTATTAATGGCAGCGCCTGCAGGCCCTCGCACGACACTTGGTTTAGATCCCGGCTTGCGTACCGGCTGTAAAATTGCGGTAGTCGATAGCACAGGAAAACTGCTCGCTACACAAACAATCTTCCCACATGCACCACAAAATCATTGGGATAAATCACTGCGCACGCTCGAGCAATTATGTCGCCAACATAAAGTTGAGCTTATTGCGATTGGTAACGGCACTGCTTCTCGCGAATCAGATAAACTAGTTGGTGAGCTTATCAAGGCAAATACGGAGCTTAAACTAAATAAAATCATGGTCAGTGAAGCCGGCGCTTCGGTGTATTCTGCGTCTGAATTTGCCGCTAATGAGTTCCCAGATTTAGATGTATCTTTACGCGGTGCAGTATCTATTGCACGTCGCCTACAAGATCCATTAGCTGAACTAGTTAAAATAGAGCCTAAGTCTATCGGTGTAGGCCAATATCAACACGATGTATCACAAAGCCAACTTGGGCAAAGCCTAATTTCTGTAGTAGAAGACTGTGTAAACAGTGTGGGTGTTGATTTAAATATGGCCTCAGTGCCTTTGCTTGCACGTGTTTCTGGCTTAAACAAAACGTTGGCTCAAAACATTGTAAACTACCGTGACACGAATGGGTCATTTACAAAACGTAGTCAGTTGAAAAAAGTAGAACGCTTAGGGCCAAAAGCATTCGAACAAGCGGCTGGGTTTTTACGCATTAATAATGGCAGCGATCCGCTAGATAACTCATCAGTTCACCCCGAAGCATACCCTATCGTTAAGCGTATTTGTGAACATAACCAGGTAGACGTAAATAACTTAATTGGTAACAGTGAATTTTTAAGTAAACTCGCTGCAAACGACTATATTAACGATAAATTTGGCTTACCAACCGTGACTGACATTATTAGCGAGCTTGATAAACCAGGTCGCGATCCACGTCCTGAATTCAAAACCGCGGAGTTTAAAGCCGGTGTTGAAAAAATTAGTGACCTCAAGCCTGGTATGATTTTAGAAGGTGTGGTTTCTAACGTTGCTAATTTTGGTGCATTTGTTGATGTAGGTGTTCATCAAGATGGACTCGTGCATATTTCAGCTATTACTAACAAGTTTATTTCAGACCCACGCGAAGTGGTTAAAGCAGGTGACATTGTTAAAGTAAAAGTGGTTGAAGTCGATGCTGCTCGTAAACGCATTAGTTTTACTATGCGCCTGGATGACGACATAGACACCAGCAATAAAGCGACACCGCAAAAGCCTCGCAGCAATAATACCAACCAAGCACGAGCGCCTAAGCCTAAACGCGATACAGGCAATGCGATGATGGGGAATGCCTTTGCTGACGCCTTTGCTAACGCAAAAGTGAAAAAGTAATTTAAACGATATATTTAAAAATAAAAAAACCGCCTAGGCGGTTTTTTTATTTTTTAATCAGCTAAATTTGCGCTGAAAATTCGCTCTGGATCGCGGGGGATGTGGCCAGTTGATAAAAGCTAGCAATGCGTCCTGCACGCGCTTCAACTTCAATATCACGCGATTGCTCTTCGCTTTTAGCGGTTTTTAGTTCTGAACTTTCACTATTAGAAAACGACGCACTGACTCTGCTTTTATCTTCGCTGCTGTCTTCGTCATCAGCTGAAGCTAACTCAGCTTGTGCGGCAGCCATTTTCTGTGTGGCGTCTGCCGCAATCGCTCTGTCGGCACCTGAGGGTTCTGCTGGTGCTAGTGCAGCAGCACGTACCGTTTGCATTTTATCGATGGTTGCTTGCGGATCGCCATTGATAACCCCAACATCAATCGGTACTTCACCACCTACGGCATAATTAGTGCCATCGGGGCCTCTTTGGTATTCGTAACTGGGTGAACCGGCATATTGTCCACCAACAGCGGCATGCGCTTGCTCGTGGGTTCGCACTTCGGTATCACGAGCTTTGAGCTCTTTAATTTGTTGCTGTTCTTGCTCAAGTTGAAGCTCTTTTTGCTCACTAACTTCTTCGGCAGCTTGCTGTTTTTCTTGCTCGGCATCATCTTGATCACTATCAGCATTGCCTTCGCGTTGTTCAATAGTTTTGTTGTCTGCAATTTTGCCGCTTGCAGTATAAGTTGAACTATCGCTGTTACCAGGTAGTTTGGCTTTTTCTGCATCACTTTGAGCTTTGTTTTCAGTACTACCGGCGGTGTTTGCAGCGGCTGGGGGAATGACTTCACGTAACTGATTGTCACGCCGAGCAGTCTCCGTATAAACATTTGCAGTGTTTATATTGATAGACGGAAACGGCGTGACGATATTCATGAGGAATTACACTTTAATATCAACTAAAGTGCCTAGTACATCATCTGCAGTTTGAATTGATTGCGTGTTAGCCTTGGCATTAAACTCTTCAACTTTCAAGCTTACTAATGCATCATCAATTCGTGCAGGTTGAGATACCGGCGCGGTTACGGCTTCTTCAGGGCGAGCAGCCGTTAATTGACGTTGCTGCGCTAATTGAGAATCATCTTGCTGCTCTATGCTGGCACGGTTAATCTCAGCGCTGGCCTTTTCAATACCTTGGCTGGCTCTATTAAACCCTTCAACACCGCTATTAAATACAGATCCAATCGGCATAATAATAAACCTCAACCAAATAAATATTGTTTAATTATCGCTCAAAAATCACGCAAAATAAAGCTTTAAACCGCTGTATTCATGGCTTTGCTTCAAAGCATTGATTTAACGGCAGATAAAAATTCGTTTTTATGAGAAATAAATGGCGCATGGGATGCTTTGTCTATCACTTCGTACTCAAAGCCAGAATTAAGTGCGACCATTTTTTCAATTGCTCGATAAGGAACGAGAGAGTCTAAACGCCCAAAAATTCCACTAATCGCGACGGGACAGTGAGAAAATAATTCACGTAAGTCTTCACTTTGCAGTATATCTAACCCCGCACTTAATGCTTGATTACTCGGCGGCGGTGACTGACTCAATAGTTGTTTTAGCTGTTTTACATCATCTCGCGCCGACTCACTGCCCATCGCTTGAATCGCCAAAAAGCGCTCTATCGTTTTTGAACGCTCTTGCAATAGCTGTTCTTTAAACTGTGTGAGCACTTTAGGTTTAATACCTTCCCAGGGCAATTGCTCTACAAAAAAAGGAGTGGAGGCAACTAAAATAACTTTTGACACTTTTTCTGGCCAATGTTTGGCAATATAAATGGCAAACAAACCGCCTAAAGACCATCCCATCAAAACAGATTGTGGTTTTAATTGCTGACTCACCAACTGAGCTGCATCATGTAAAGTATACGGTTCCAAAGAGACATCATGATCACCGTAACCAGGTAAGTCTAAACAATGTACCTTACCAGAATATAAAAATTCTAATTCTGGTTTTATTAACTGCCACACGCCTTGGTTCATTCCCCAACCATGCAACAACACACATTCATTTTGCATATTTGCCTAACCTTAACCAAACTTAAATCTATGATAGCGTTTTAGGGGGAGTTTGTAATGAGGAGAATCAGCGAATGAAACTTAGCCTAACTGATTGGCTTTTTCCCTCGTATTGCGTGTTGTGCCAGAATCAGATACACAGCTCACTGGGACTATGTCAGTTTTGTTTAGATGACCTGCCTTTGCTAGATTTGGCTGAGTATGACAATTTATTTTACCGCCCAGATATTGTAGAAATGTTTCCTAACTGCAGCTTTGAGAAACTATTTGCCTGCGCTTTTTATCAACCCCCTTTTGATTTATGGCTAAAACAACTCAAATTTAATAATCAAATTCATTACAAAAAAGCACTACAGCAAGTCATCAAAAAACAACTTACTACTTTTACTAATAAACAGCATTTAGCTGCTGCTGTATTTATTATTTTACCTTTGCACAAGTCGCGTTTTTTTAGTCGAGGATTTAATCAGGTTACCCAAGTATGGCAGCCTTGTTTGTCATCCTTTAATGTCTTGAATAATGTTTTAATACGCAATAAAAACACCTCGGCACAGTCACAACTGAGCAAAACAAAGCGGATAAAAAATTTACAGCAGGCTTTTTCATGTACTGCCAATTTAGAGGGTAAAACGGTGGTCATTATTGATGATATTATGACCACAGGTGCAACACTCAATGCAGCCACCTTGTCGCTAAAAGAAGCGGGCGCTAAACAAGTCTGGGCATTTACGACCTGTTTAACGCCACTTTAGATTTAGTTACCACTGACACGAAAGGTATGACCGAAAAATAAAGCGTTACTTAATAATCGGCTGGTGCCATACCAGTAACCTCTAAATACAGGGTTGTCTGTCATCGCAATCACACTACCTCGACCATAAGAGTGAGCCATTAGCGCAGCACCACCGGCCACTTGCTCTACATTAACTGCATCAGTAAAACCAGCAAGTAACGGCTGTTGTGTATAGGTGAGTATATTTACAAACGGCGCTTGCGAGGCTTCAAGTAACCAGGTACTGTTTTTAAATACTGGCAGAGTGTCACGCTTAAATGAAAACGTCAGTGGGTGCGTAGTATCTACATCAGTATTAAATATAGCGCCTGCAATACGCTGGCGACCCGCTAGATGGTCTTTGTCTGCATATTTTAAACCTTGAGTATCAAATGCGCTGGCAACATCTTTACGTGATAAGTAGTTTGCTTTTAATAACTGCTGATCAGCTAAGAACTTTGCCCCACCTTTATGACCCCAAATAACGCCGCCTTTTCTCACCCAGCTTTTAATTGCCACTTTGTCGGTATCAGATAACGTCGAATAATCGCCATGCGCCAAAACAATATGGCTGTAATTACTGAGCTCTAAAGACGCTAAACGATTCATTTCAACAATGGTTGGCGCTACGCCTACAAAGCGATCTAGGTAATACCACACTTCACCTGCTTCATATTGGCTAACCCCTTTACCGCCAACTAATAACACCTTAGGCGCAGAAACAACCGCCATAGAGCGCGAGCCTAAGTCGGCACCTTTACTGGTTAAGCCTGTGGTAATTGGCTTAATTTCAATATCAAATTGGCTTTGTGCTTGGTTTAGCTTTGCCACCCAATCAGTCTCTGTTTGTAGTCCTGCAGGGATAATAATACTGCCAGCATCAAAATTTATCTCATTACTCGTTGATGTTGCGGTTAATGGTTTTAATGCAACACGTGCTTTAATACCTTGCTGTAACAGACTATTGAGCATTTTTGGGGCAAGCATGTCGTCCCAAGCAAATCCATAGGCATAGTTTTTAGTTAGCGGCGTTAAAACAGGCTGTTTTGCTTTTTGCCAAGCCGTAGTATCAACCTCTAATCCCCAGCGGCTGTTTACTTTAGCAAATGGTAAATTAAACGCATGCGCTAATGTCCAACCTGATACATCGTAAAAAGTGTTATCGGCAAAGTTTTGCTGTTCACTAAAAATAGCTTTAACTAATCGGTATTGTGGTTGCGCAAGCGGCACAAAATAGCTATTAGCGGTAAAGTTTTTACCTTCAGCTTTTAGTCCCTCTTTAACTGGATAAGCATTGATTTGGTGCTGTTTAAGTATGCTTAAAAAATCGTTAATACGTGTTTTGTCTTCCCCACCTTGAACAATATAACCTTGATAGTCTTCATCTTTGGCAAGCTCAACCGCTTTGTTATAAAAGTTAGCCTGATACTCAAGTAAAGCTTGGCGGTTATCAATTGCCGCTTTAAACGTTGATAAGCTCGTTAAAAGTTGGTTTTTAATCGTAAACGCAAAAGTTAGCGGGCCATTGATCGTTTCTTGAATATGGCCACGAGAACTTGCTTGTTCAAATAAAATACCGACACCACCATTTACATCAGGGTAAGTTGAACCTTTGCCATAATAAAAGTCATCAAAGCTTTCTTCTGTAAAATACAGTGCATTGTTTTCATCTAAAGTTTTTGCATGATAATTTGCAATTGCTTTTGTTAAGCTCACATTTTCTTCAGGGGTAATGGGGTGTTTACGACTTGGGATCCCTGGTTGAAAAAAGTAGCTACTGTTTGGTCCCATTTCATGAAAGTCAGTTAAAATATTAGGTTTCCAATAATGAAACTTGGCTATACGCGCTCGCGACTCAGGGTGCTGCAGTAAAAGCCAATCACGATTTAAATCAAACCAGTAATGATTGGTACGGCTACTTGGCCAGCTCTCTACATGCTCACGCGTTTGCGGATCTGACGATAAGTTCATTCCACGATTACTATTAGCCCAATTAGCAAAACGTGCTAAGCCGTCTGGGTTAAGCGACGGGTCGAGTAAAATCACCGTGTTGTTAAGTAGCTCATTTATTTCATCACCTTGCGCGGCTGCTAAATAATAAGCCACTAGCAAGGCAGCATTACTCCCTGACGATTCGTTACCATGAACACTGTAACCCATCCACACAACACTTGGCTGCTCCGCTGTTTTATTGTTTGAATTATTTAGGCGAGTTAAGTGTGCTTGGCGAGTTTGCTCTATATTTTTTAGTTTGTTCGCTGCGGTAATAGTGAGCATAACTAGTGGGCGTTGCTCGTGGGTACGACCTATTACTTCAAAATTAATTCGATCACTTTTTTGAGCTAAAATTTCCATGTAGCGAACAAGTTGGTCATGCCTTACATGCCATTCACCCACTTGATAACCAAGTACTTTTTCAGGTGTTGGAATGCTGGGTTCAAATTCAACCTGTTGCTCAAAAAAATACGACAGGGGCTTTGCCACACTTGAAAAACTGGCTAGTATCACCATTACTGTTAATATAAACTGCATATAAATCACTCTAAAAATGCTTGTTAATTGCACGCTACCATTGCTTAAAATAGATGCCAACTTTTTTCGCTCAACACTAGCCGCAACACGATGAGCGGAGTATGATATGCAGTATCCGAGTAATTTAGTCAAGTATAGACGGTTTTATGATTTCAATTTCCGAAACAGCGCAAGCGCATTTTGCTAAGCTATTAGCAGATCAATCTCAACAAACGAATATTCGTGTGTTTGTTGTTAATCCTGGTACATCACAAGCTGAATGTGGTGTTTCTTATTGTCCAGAAGACGCGGTAGAAGAGAGCGATATTCGCCTAAACTTTAACGGTTTTGACGCTGTTGTTGATGCCGAAAGCGCGCCTTTTTTAGCCGAAGCTGAAATTGATTTTGTTACTGACAAAATGGGCACTCAGCTAACTCTAAAAGCGCCTAACGCTAAAGCACGTAAGCTAGGTGAAGACGCAAGCCTAAATGAACGCGTTCAACACATGCTAGAAACAGAAGTTAACCCACAACTTGCAAATCATGGCGGCCAAGTAAGCTTAGTAGAGATCACCGCTGCTGGTGTTGCTGTGCTTCAATTTGGTGGTGGTTGTAATGGTTGTTCTATGATTGATGTCACACTAAAAGAAGGCATTGAAAAAGAAATGATTGCTAAGTTTGATGAGATCACCGGTGTGGCTGACATAACCGATCACGAAGCTGGCGAGCACTCTTATTACTAAGTATTAACCCACTATGCTAAAGCCACTTATTTACCGCTTAGGGAGTGACCCTAAGTTGAGTTTAAAGCGCTTTTTTCGCGGCCTAGCACTGTTTGTGCTGGCCGTGATATTTATCACTTTGGGTTATTACAGCCATTATAGTTTACAAGTCATTGGCTTAGTAATTTTAGCACCGGCATTATTTTTAGCATTCTGGGGCTACGCGGGTATTTTTGCCAATCGTTTTTCGCAAGTATTGAAAAACATCCCCGCCAAAAATAACGACCCCGATCTGTGGAAATAACGGTTTAATCAAGTAATTGATTATTGGCTTTTAGCTGCTGATATTTAATGATAAGTGTTACACCACGCATTAGCATAAAACAGCTCATTGCTAACCATAAGCCATTATTTTGCCACGACTGAAACAACCAAAATACCCCAAAAAACCCTATCGTTGCCGATAACAGCATGCTATTTCGCATTGCTTTTGCACAAGTTAAACCAACGAATATGCCATCAAACAAAAAACAACTCATTGCTAAAATTGGCAGCACAATTACCCACGGTAAGTAATATGTAGCCTTTTCAATAACCTCAGGTACATTAGTCAACAGCTTTATAATAGAGCTGCCAAATAATATAAAAAATACACTATACAAAATGCCAAACAACATGCCCCAAAATACGCTTATTTTTACCCATAGCCTTATCTTTTCAACACTTTGTTGACCTTTCGCTTGGCCTACTTTTGCCTCGCTAGCATAAGCAATCCCATCAAGCGCAAAGCTGACCAACATTAAAAAGTTGAGTAGTACCGCATTGGCGGCCAATGTAGTTTCACCTATACGTGCAGCATAAAAGGTCATAAAGCTAAAACATAACTGCAACACTAAAGAGCGAATAAAAATATCGCGATTTAAACTTAATAACCCTGCCATTTTTTCTATGCTAAACCAATTTGCAACCGCTAAACTTATGCTCTGTTTTTTAGCCAGTTGAACCACTAACAGCAAAGCAAAAATTAAAGCCGTGTAATCCGCTATAAATGATGCCCAAGCCGCCCCTGCAACCGCCCAATCAAGATAAACTACAAAATAAATGTCGAGTACAATATTGGTAATATTAGTGACTAACAATAAATAAAGTGGCCCTCGCCCATAATGAACGCCGAGCATCCAGCCTAATAAAACTAAGTTACATAGTGCTGCTGGGGCGCTAAAAATACGAATACTAAAATACCGATAGGCCTCATTGAGCACATCACTATTGGCAGCAGATAAATACGCAATGGCGTGTTTTATAAGGGGGGATAATAAAATCAGAATTAGAGCTACGCTGCTGGCCAATAACAAACTGCGTTTGAGTAAAGCTGCCAGTTGGGTCAAATTATTTTTACCATAAGCCTGTGCCACCAGCCCAGTGGTGCTCATTCTTAAAAAGCCAGCAAGCCAAAATAAAATGGAGATCACGGTAGAACCTAAGGCAATTCCCGCTAAATAATGCGCACTCCCCAGGTGACCAATCACTGCCGTATCAACAATTCCTAACAACGGCACAGTAATATTTGATAATATCATTGGACCGGCTAACAACAACAAGCTTTTATGGTGTGCTTTATTATGTATAAGAAATTGTTTCATTTAGTATTATTGTTCCTGATTTGTGGTTCTTTACGTGCGCAAGCAGTTGTTATTCTACAGTATCATCACGTCAGTGAAACCCTTCCCGCGGTGACCAGTGTAAGCGCCAACACTTTTACTAAACACTTAAATTATTTAAAAGAGCATAACTTTAACGTTATTCCACTAAATGAGCTGATTAGCGCATTAAAACAAGGTAAAGCTTTAGACGATAAAACGCTCGCGATTACTTTTGATGATGGATACAACAATAACTACGAACAAGCTGCGCCTATTCTTGAGAAATTTGGCTATCCGTACACTATTTTTGTAAACCCTAAACTCATTGATGAAAAAGCGAGCTACGTTATGGGGTGGGATAAGCTCAGAGAACTGGCAAAAAAAGGTGCCCTTATTGCCAATCATAGTGCCGAGCATAACTATCTGCATAGAAAGCGCGAAAATGAAACGCAAAGCCAATGGCGTGAACGCACTAAAAACGACATTCTTAGTTCACAGCAGCGTATAAAAGAAGAAATAGGCCACGATTATAAATACCTTGCCTATCCCTACGGAGAGTTTAACAATCAGCTACAAGCTATCGTTACTGAACTAGGCTTTATTGGCATTGGTCAGCACTCTGGTGCAGTTAATCAACATTCTAATTTTAGCCGTTTACCACGTTTTCCCGCATCTGGTTTTTATAGCAAATTAGATACGTTAATTACCAAGCTCAATTCAACTGCTTTTACTATTAATAAACTAACCTATAAAGATAGTGTAACCACACAAAATCCACCGTCGTTAACTATAAATCTAAAGACTGATGACTTTCATAAAAGCCAATTTGCCTGTTATGTATCAAGCGTTGGGCAAGCTAATTTAAATTGGTTAAACGATAATACGGTTGAGGTGACCTCGCCAAAGCAGCTTAATAAAGGCCGCTCTCGCTTTAACTGCACCGCCCCATCAATAAAAAAAGCAGGCAGTTATTATTGGTTTTCACAGCCTTGGGTGATCAATTAAATTCTATTGTTTAATCACTTGATTTAATAACCGCTGGGTCATTTTATCCAGCGGTACGACCTCATTTGCAGCCCCGATATCAATAGCAACCTTGGGCATTCCCCATACTACAGACGAAAACTCATCTTGTGCCAATGTATAAGCCCCTTGTTGTTTTAACGCCAGTAAACCTTTCGCGCCATCACTTCCCATACCGGTTAATAGTGTGGCAACAATATACTTAGCACCAATTTCAAGTAATGAGTTAAACAGTACATCTACTGCGGCTTATGCCTATTTACAGGTTCACCATCATCAAGCTGACAATATAATGCACTACCTTGTTTGTTAATACGTAAATGTAGCCCGCCAGGGGCTATATAAGCGCATCCTGCTACCAGCTTGTTGCACTTCTTTTACGTTAATGGTACGGGTGCGCTGCATTCGCTCTGCAAATGAGGTACTAAATACAGGAAGAATATGCTGCGTTATTACAATGGGTGGGCAGTTTTTTGGCATGCGTATAAGTACTTCTTTTATCGCCTCAGTGCCTCCGGTTGACGCACCAATCGCAATCACTTTATTTACTAAAATTGGGCATTAGTGGGGATGGGTTCTGCTACAGCACTATTTTTTTATAGACTCGAACCCGTGCACTGGCTGCCACTCTGACTTTTTGCTAAACAATATCAGCATATTGACTCATTTGCTCCTTGACATTAACTGTTGGCTTAGCAATAAAGTCAACTGCACCAATCTCAAGCGCTTCAAGCGTAATGGGTGAACCTTTTTGTGTTTTAGCCTTATAACTTTGCCCATCTTTACTGGTTAAAAACCAGCGTTTTAGTAAAGCATCATCAAGACCATTTACGTTCGCTGCGGTATAAATACCACTTTGCGCCTTCGCCAGTACATTAGAGTCAAGATCAGTGGCTAACATCTTCACATCCCAATCACTTGGAAAAGCTCTTTGCAGCGTCATTGCTAAACTATAGGGCTCTTCACCGGTAGAGCAGCCTGCAGACCAAATTCGAACGCGCTTAGTCTGTTTATTTTCTTAAACAGGGTTGGTATTAACTGATCTTTTATAAACTCAAAATGATGCATTTCACGAAAAAAAGAGGTTAGATTAGTGGTAATGGCATTGATAAATGTATCAAACTCCTGATCTTTATGATTTTTTAAGTAATCGAGGTAGCTTAAAAAGTTTGTTAATTTTCGCTCACGAATTCGTCTTGCCAAGCGTGAGTAGACCATCTCTCGCTTATGCTCTCCTAGTACAATACCGCAGGCGTTATAAACTAAATGAGCCACTTCCTTAAAATCACTACCCGTTAATAAAAACTCTTTCATTATTTGCTCTCATTTAAAAATAAAGCGAGATTCACGCATACATTGCAGGTGAACCTAACTAAAGTGAGTTTAAAACTCCTCCCACTCTTCAGCCGAGTCTACAAAATTTTCACCTTTGCTTTTATTACTAACGAAGCTATTTTGTTGCTGATAAGATATTTCAGGTGTGCGAATAATAGGCGATACCACTGTCATATCTTGCTGGCCTAATGAGAAAAAGTGCAGTAAACATAAAACCCCTTTAAAATCGTAAAACCTTTAAAAGCTAGTTTTTGTAGTATTCGGCTATTTCAATAAATTCTGCGGTTAATTTTGTAGTATTAACCAAAGGCACATCACCTTGTTTAAATTCAGGCTTAAAAATAGCTCTTAGTGCGCCACTGCCATCAACAAGGGCAACAGATGCACTATGATCCACCGCATAATCAGATTCATTACTATCACTAATTGCGTAAATTAATCCAAGCTCGCGGACAAATGGAAATAAGTCTTTATGCTCACCTGACACAGCTAAAAAATCTGGATTAAAGTAATCTATGTACTCTTTACGTTTTTGGGCAATATCACGTTTAGGATCAACAGATATAAACCATACTTGTAGTGGGTACTCAGCCTGCAAATTTTTATAGATATTGTTGAGCTTAGCTAGCGTCATTGGGCAAATATCAGGGCAACTTGTGTAACCTAAAAACACTAAATTCCATTGACCTAAAAACTGCTGTTTGGTTACTAACTTCCCTTGTTGATCATTCAACGAGAAATCAGATAACGGCTTTGCGGTTTCATAAACTAACGCATCAAGATCTTGTAAATTTTTTTTATCACTACAGGCCGATAAAAAGAGTACTGAAAAAACAACTAAACCACACCATAACTGCTTCATATAACTAGCCATTTATCTATAAATAAGATGATAAATAGTACCATCAAATGAATAATCGAAAAACGAAATAAATCCATCGCAGTGTCTTCTTTGGCAGCAAACTTTAAGTTAATTGCTTTGTATATAAATACAATATTGAGAAGACATGCCCCGCTTAGATAAATAAGCCCTGACATGCCAATCAAATAAGGAAACACACATACAATGGCGAGTAATACCGAATATGCAAGCACGCATGTTTTACAAAAATCGATACCATGGGTGACCGGTAACATGGGGATTTTAGCCCGCTCATAATCACTTTTACGCGCGATGGCGAGCGCCCAAAAATGAGGTGGGGTCCAGGTAAATATAATCATCACCAGCAACCAAGGGGCTGCCGCCATTTGATTTGTTTCAGACACCCAACCGAGTAATGGAGGCATTGCACCGGCTAATCCCCCTATAACTATATTTTGTGGTGTGGCACGTTTTAAAAATGACGTATAAATAAACGCATAACCAACAAGTGCAAATAAGGTCAGTATGGCTGTGAGCGTATTTGCCCACAATATCAGCATAATAAACCCAGCACCCCCAATCACAGTGGCAAAGCTCAGTGCATGTAATTTACTTAAACGCCCTTTAGCAACAGGGCGATGGCGGGTGCGTGCCATTTTGCTATCAATTTCACTATCAACAACATGATTAATGACTGCGGCGGCCGCAGAGAGTAATCCAATCCCTAATAAACTGATGAACTGAACCCCAACACCTCTGCCAACATCAGGGGCTAGCGCTAAGCCAACCCATGCTGTTAACACTAGCATAGCCACTACTTTAAATTTACTTATTGCCAAATAATCTTGGATTAAGTGGTAACTTTTAGTCAATAACGATGCGCTGTAAACGGGCTGCATTGCTTTTTTATTAATTGTAAGTGCCATAATCATTCCCCTCTAAGTACTTACTTTTAGGTAATAACATAACCTAACCATAGTTAGTAACAGTATGGCAGCCATTAAGTTATGCGCCAGTGCCACGCCTAACGGAAAATGAAAATGCACCACGGCTAACCCTAAAGCTATCTGGCAAAATAACGCCACTAACACACTCACCGTACAGCTTTTAATTTTTTGCGAATAGGCATGACTGTATATACGCCACATCACCAAGGCTAAAACAATGCAAGTCACTAAGGCCCATATTCGATGCAGTAAATGAATCGACATACGCGCCTGTTGCGACAACACACCAAATTCATAATTACTGTGCTCAAGGGGGAGCTGAAAGACACTACTGAATGAAAAAGGCTGAGCGTAACTACATAGCGGTAAGCCATTACAATGTGGAGCCGCATAATTAGCCGCTAACCAACCTCCGAGGGCGATTTGTAAAATCAGTACCGTTAATGCCACGAGGCTTAATTTAAAGTGAGGTTTTGCGCCCGCATCACCACCTGTAATAGGTTGGCTGGTCAGACGCAAATACAATAGCGTTAATAACGCTAAAATACTAAATCCTCCGAGCAAATGCCCCATAACTATAAGCGGCTGTAGGTTCATAGTAACCGTCCACATACCTAATGCGGCCTGAAAAATAACAAGCAGCAGCAATATCATAGGCAACCTTACAGGCGTGGTTGGGTACTGACGCTTTAGAAAAGCTAAAATAAACAACACTAAAATTAATACCCCAAGCGTGCCTGCAAAGTAGCGATGGATCATTTCTTTCCATGCTTTTGCTTTTTCAAATATCATATCGGGATAACTTTGAATCGCTTGTGCAATCTCTGCTTCGTGTTTAGGCACGGTTAAAAAGCCATAACAACCAGGCCAATCGGGACAACCAAGCCCAGCGTCACTTAAACGCGTGTATGCGCCCAGAGCCACCACAATTAATGCGAATAAACTCGTTGCTAATACCAAATTTTTATAGTTTTTATACATAGCATCCTCTACTTAGCTCGAACGAGAGTAATTGAGTAATTTTTTTAGATCTTTTAATAACCCTTTTTGGATCAAACGGTTTTCTTGTGGTTGAGAACTAAATGGATACTCCAGTACAATTAGCCCCATATGATCGATTAAATACAAACTGGCAGGCTTTAACTGCTGTTGCTCATCAATAACATGCCAACGCGTTGTAACTAGCTCAGGCTGTCCCATAATAGCCATATCAACTTTGTGTTGGTTTTTGCCAAGGGCAATATATAAATTGTCTAAAGCGGCTAATTGCTCTGTGCAAGACGCTTTGCATTGTGCTGAATAATTTAAAGCGATGGTCCATTGCTTAGGGTTATGCTGCGCCCAATTGTCTAGCTTAATTTCACGCTCTAAAAATTCACCATGGTTAGTAATTGCTGTAGGTAGCCAATCAAGTTTTAACGCGCTGTAAGCCAGCACTAAGGGAATAGCGCAGCACACAGCAAAGAGTAACAGGGGTTTATTTTTCATTATCTATCCTCTTCCTGCTTGCGAAAATAGCGACCACCACACAGGCAACCGCAATTAAAAACCACTGTACTGAGTAGGCATAATGTTTTTCTGGACTCATAACAACGGCTTCATAATGAGGGGCAGCAATTTCATCAGCTTGACCTTGGCGGTAAGCCATAAAATTCACTAAAGGGCGATTAGATTGGCTACTCAATGCTTGTAAATCAATGATTTGAATTCGTTTGGCTAAATCCGACTGAGTATTGTTATTGGCTAAAGTAAAGCCACTTAAATTATCTTCTTTAATTTGTGCCGTTAACGTAAATTTACCACTGGGTATT
This sequence comes from Pseudoalteromonas sp. 2CM36K, assembly GCF_023161865.1. Lineage (NCBI taxonomy): Bacteria > Pseudomonadati > Pseudomonadota > Gammaproteobacteria > Alteromonadales > Pseudoalteromonadaceae > Pseudoalteromonas > Pseudoalteromonas sp. 2CM36K. The sequence goes on along the minus strand of NZ_JALNTK010000017.1, from coordinate 37,042 downwards.
GTTACGTTTGGTAGGATTTCTCTTGAACGTTCTGCTTTTACCCAGCCTAAGTTCACTAACAAAAAGCGTGATTCATCAGACAGTTTTAATAATGCCAGTAAGTCGTAACCAACCTGACCATTATAGATTTGGTTATCAAGCAACCAATAATTATTAGTGTCAAAATAACCATTTAACGAAACCAATACACCGGTTTTGTTCCACTCTTTTGGCAGCTGTTGTAACTCTGCCCAGCTCATTACGCCATGTTGTTGTATATTTTCAATGGCACTAAGCTGCTGTTGCTTTTGTTCTGCTCGCTGTAATTGCCAAAACCCTAGTCGCACACAAACCAATACCACAATAACAACCAAGCAAATTGTTATTATTGAGCTAAGCTTTTGTTTGTTAAATACAACTAACTGCATAAGGGTAAAATCCAGTGATTATTAAAATTATTATTGTTCTACTGTTATTATTTATATTATTTAATTTATTTCGTGCTTTATTAATTATGGTGTCAGGGAAAACCAATGGACGCCCTATGTCTCACTTTTTAGGGCGTCGGGTGCTATTTTCTGTTGTGGTATTAATGATGGTGATTGCCGCACTAAAACTTGGTTTTATTACGGCAAATCAGTCCCCCTTAATCACTAAAGCACATACACAAATACAAACAAACACAGCCAAACAACATCAACAAAATGCCAGTACCAAGCTGCAGCTTGAAAGGCAAAGTGCTTATCTTTAGTGAAATGTCCTTTCATAATGCGTAAAAACACCACCAATAAAATAATTGTTCCTAAGGTGACGTGCATGCCGTGAAAGCCGGTTAACAAAAAGAAGGTATTGCCATAAATGCCCGCATCAAGGGTTAAGTTAAGATCGTTATAAGCATATATATACTCTTCTACCTGCAGCCCTAAAAAGCACACTCCGAGTAAAATGGTCGCTCCCAAGCATACTTTGAGTGGGGTACGTTTATTATTTTCCATCGCCACATGGGCAAAATGTAAAGTTACCGACGAGGCAAGCAAAATAAGGGTGTTGATAAGCGGCAACCCTTGCCAGCCCATTGCTTGGGTCGTGGTGCCTCCTGGGGTATTTAGCAATGGCCACATGGCTTCAAACGTCGGCCACAATACTTCATTTGTCATGGCGTTGTTATCCGCACCTCCAAGCCAAGGCACAGAAAACATGCGAGCATAAAAAAGCGCCCCAAAAAATGCCATGAAGAACATCACTTCTGAAAAAATAAACCAGCTCATACCTTGCCTAAAAGAACGGTCCATTTGTGCAGAATAAAGCCCTTGATCAGACTCGTGTATGACATTTTTAAACCAGCTAAACAGCATGTAAAGTAGTACAGCTATACCTACGTATAACAAGTAAACGCCATTACCACCCTCTTTGCCCATATCCATTACGGTTAAGGCTGCGCCTACCGCAATAAAAAATAACGCAACTGCCCCAACTATTGGCCATGGACTTTGCTCTGGTACATAATAATGTTCATATTTTTGATTCATTTTATTTGCTCCTAGTTTTTCACCAGTTTTATAAGCTAGTTATTACTGGCTACTAGCCTCTCGCTAATATCAAATACGGTATAAGACAGGGTTAACTCTTCTACATCACTGGGTAATTCAGTATCTACATAAAACAATAATGTAAACTCCAGCTCTTCACCTGCCTTTAACGGTTGCTGATCAAAGCAAAAACACGCTATTTTGTGTAAATACTTGGCCGCTTTTCCTGGTGCTACCGACGGTATAGCCTGCATTACTTTATCTTCATTGCTGTTATTTTTAGCGCTAAACTTAACTTCACGCATGGCCCCAGGCTTTACATCTACACTGTACTGTTTAGATTTAACTTCAAAAGGCGCACCACTTTGCGCATGCGTAGTGAAACTAACGCTGACTTCTCTATTTTCAGTGACCAAGGTACTTTGCTGTGCCTGCTCTAACGAGGGCTTACCATTAAGCCCCGTTATATCGCAAAACACGTCATACAAAGGGACCATGGCAAATGCAAATGCAAACATTGCAATGCAAATCACCACCAGCTTTTTTAATAACGGCAAGTGAGTCATTATTTAATGTCCGGCGGCGTTGAGAACGTATGATAAGGCGCAGGTGAATCAACTTCCCATTCAAGCCCCTCAGCTCCATCCCAAACTTTTGCAGGCACTTTGTCGCCCCCTTTTGCACATTTATACACAACCACCACAAATAATAATTGCGATAAACCAAAGGCAAACCCACCTATACTAATAATGGCGTTAAAATCAGCAAACTGTAGCGCATAATCTGGAATACGGCGTGGCATACCGGCTAACCCCACAAAATGCATTGGGAAAAACAGCACATTTACACTTATTAACGACAACCAAAAATGCCATTTTGCTAAGGTAATATTGAACATGTTTCCGGTCCATTTTGGCAGCCAATAATAAGCCCCCGCCATAATAGAAAACACCGCGCCCGTTACGAGTACATAATGAAAGTGTGCAACCACAAAATAGGTATCATGATATTGGAAATCGGCAGGTGTAATCGCTAGCATCAATCCCGAAAAACCACCTAAAGTAAACAACACAATAAATGCGATACTAAACAGCATTGGCACTTCAAAGCTAATAGACCCGCGCCACATAGTCGCTACCCAGTTAAATACTTTTACGCCGGTAGGTACCGATATCAGCATAGTCGCGTACATAAAAAACAACTCACCCGCCACGGGCATACCAGTGGTAAACATATGATGCGCCCACACAATAAAGCTCAACAAGGCAATGGAGGAGGTGGCATACACCATAGAGGCATAACCAAATAGTTTTTTACGTGAAAAGGTGGGAACAATCGTAGAAATAATGCCAAAGGCAGGCAAAATCATAATATAAACTTCAGGGTGACCAAAAAACCAAAAAATATGTTGGAACATCACCGGATCGCCACCACCAGCGGCATCAAAGAAACTGGTCGCGAAGTATTTATCGGTGAGCACCATAGTAACTGCACCAGCAAGTACCGGCATAACTGCAATAAGTAAAAACGCCGTGATCAACCATGTCCACACAAATAACGGCAGCTTCATCCACGTCATACCCGGAGCACGCATATTTACTATGGTGACCACCACATTAATGGCCCCCATAATCGAACTAATACCCATAATATGCACAGCAAATACAAACATTGCTGTGTTGTCGTTACTATAAGTGGTGGAAAGCGGCGCGTAAAAGGTCCAACCAAATGCAGGGCCACCACCAGGCATAAATAATGAAGCTAATAGGATTAAAAACGCAAACGGTAAAATCCAAAAGCTCCAGTTATTCATTCTCGGTAAGGCCATATCTGGCGCACCAATCATTAGCGGGATCATCCAGTTTGCCAAGCCGGTAAAGGCTGGCATAACCGCACCAAACACCATTATTAAACCATGCACTGTGGTCATTTGATTAAAAAAGTGAGGATCAACCAGTTGTAGGCCCGGCTGAAATAACTCAGCTCGAATAACCATCGCCATTGCCCCACCAATTAAAAACATGGTGAGTGAAAAAATTAAATATAAGCTACCTATATCTTTATGGTTGGTTGTAAATAACCAGCGCTTAAAGCCTGTGGCAGGTTGATGGGCATGATGAGCCTCATTGGTATTAGGTTGTTCTGCAATGCTACTCATTATTTAGCCTCCCCATCAGCATCCAGTGCCGCTTGTATCTCGCTCGGTTGAATTACATCACCAGTGTCATTACCCCACGCGTTGCGTTTATAGGTAATAACAGCTGCTATTTGCTTGATTGATAATTGCTTTGCGAAAGACTGCATAGCCGTACCCGGTTTACCGTGGAGCAAAATATCTATATGCCCTTTGATATCACCTATGACTATTGGGCTGCCTTTAAGAGCCGGAAAAACACCTGGTAAGCCTAAGCCAGTTGGTTGATGGCACGCCGCGCAGCTCGCCATATAAACCTGCTCACCAAGCGCCATCAGCTCTTCTTTTGGTACAACTTGGTCTAATAACGCAGCGTCTGCCTCAGCTGCTTTTTGTTTGGCTTGTTTAGCCTCTGCTAACCACGTTTTAAAGTCTTCTTCTGTTTTAGCTTCTACTACAACAGGCATAAAACCATGATCTTTACCGCAAAGCTCTGCACACTGCCCACGGTAAGTACCGACCTCATTAATATTAGTCCATGTTTCGTTAATAAACCCAGGGTTTGCATCTTTTTTAACGGCAAAGTCAGGCACCCACCATGAGTGAATAACATCATCTGAAGTCATTAAAAAACGTACTTTTTGATTAATTGGTAGTACCAGCGGTTTATCGACCTCGAGTAAATAGTTCGGGTTTTTATCAGCAAGATTGGTTATTTCATTTTGAGGGGTAGCTAGCATGGAATAAAACTCAACGTCCTCCCCCATATACTCGTAATGCCACTTCCACTGTGAGCCTGTAATTTTAATGGTGAGATCAGCTTTGCTGGCATCCTCCATGGCAATTAAGGTTTTAGTCGCAGGAATGGCCATAACAATTAATATGACAAAAGGGATCGCAGTCCACAGTATTTCTACTTTGGTGCTTTCATGGAATTGGGCAGGGACAGCCCCTTTAGATTTGCGATGATGAATGAGTGCCCAAAACATAATGGCAAACACGATCACCCCAATCACACAACATATTAAAAAAATAGTCATGTGCAGTTGGTATACATTATTACTTATATCGGTTACGCCTTTACGCATATTATATTGGCTATTAGCAAGCACATTCTGCGAAAAAACAAACAATATAAGCCACAAGGAAGAACTCAGCTTACCCATGTGACGGCTCCTTTGATGCTATTGCTGACGCAAAGCGAAGAGGCATACGGCTTAAACGCCTATTCGTTATTTTTATTTTTTATAAGGGTGCTGGATTTAGTAAATGTGTGTTCTCAAAACGACTAAGCTGTGAGTTATTTTTATTCCAGCTCTTTAATAACTAGTTAAAAAATAAACAATAAGCAAGGTGAGTATGAAAAATAGACAAGGTGAATTTTTTAAAATGCGCAGTTAAAAAATAGCAACCAGTCAGGCAATTAATCTAAGAGTCAGGTTTAGTAGGGGGTGTATTGAAATTACAGGATAGAAATATAAAAAAATTGTTAACTTAAAAAAGCAGAGTAAATTTGTTTATTTATAAAGTATTTAGTGATTTTATTTATGATAGGGGGAGCACTTAACATCATATAGTCATACATTTGATAAGTTAGACATTGTGCTGCTAACAAACCCAGCGCCTAATCACCATTAAGCGCTAAATTATGCTTTAATACTACATCCAGTCAGCGTTACGAATAACACCTACCGCTAAGCCTTCAATATTGAACGACTCATTTTCTAAATCGACCTCAATAGCTGAAAACTCATCATTTTCAGCATGTAAGAGTACTTTTCTGCCCGCTTTTTCTAAACGCTTCACGGTTACATCGTCGTCAACACGGGCAACAATAACTTGTCCATTTTCGGCAACTTGGGTTTTATGCACAGCAAGTAAATCACCATCCATAATACCAATATCTTTCATACTCATACCGTTAACACGCAATAAAAAATCGGCCGCAGGTTTAAACATTAAAGGGTCAATTTTACAGTGGCTTTCTACATGCTGTTGCGCCAATATTGGCTCACCGGCAGCCACCCTGCCAATTAAAGGTAAGCCTAACTGCTCTGGCTCCTCTTCTTCAACAAGCTGAATTCCGCGACTCGCGCCTGGCTTCATTTTAATAACACCTTTTTTGGCCAATGCTTTTAAGTGTTCTTCTGCAGCATTTGCACTTTTAAAACCCAGTGTTTGTGCAATTTCGGCACGTGTAGGAGGCATACCAGTGTCTTTAATAAACACTTTAATGAGTTCGAGTATTTGCGCTTGGCGTTTCGTTAATGGTCGCATACAACTGGTTTTCCATACAGTACAATTAACTGTGAGTATATACAGTTATTTAAAAATCGCAAATATAAATTAATGCCTTATATTCTGTTATCATCAAACAATAACCTACTTTAAAAGCAGGGTAATAAATGTAATTATTAGCAACGCATTATCATATTAATAAATTTTAATTCTCGATTACTTATCCAAGGAGCTAGCATGAGTATTTGGCATCAACCGATTACATTAGAGTTTTGTAAGCAATTAGATCAAGGTATTACAGGCCAAGGGACACTCATGAAAACCATGGGAATAGAGATCAGTGAAATTGGTGATGACTACTTAGTGGCAACTATGCCGGCAATTCCAGAGCATCATAACCCTATGGGTATCGTTCATGGTGGTGCAAATGTGGTACTTGCTGAAACAGTAGCAAGTTATGCCGCTAATTTTGTGGTTGATTTCAATCGGTTTTATTGTGTTGGCCAAGAGATCAGTGCAAGTCATTTAAAGGCATCACGCAATGGCACATTAACGGCCACAGCGAGAGCTTATCATATCGGCAAACGCAGCTCGGTTTGGGATATTAAAATAACCAATAGCCGCAATGAGCTTTGCTGCGTATCACGTATGACCGCAGCCGTAGTAGAGCGAAAAGGCTAGTAAATCTGTTAACCAAGGTTGAGGTTAAATTACTTTTCGAGAGGGTAAATAGTAATTTCCACGCCTGCACCAATTGCAGATATACGTAACAAGGTATCTGCATGTAAAGCTTGGTTAAAGCATTTTGGCGAAGTGCCAGACTCAAAACCCATATCGAATGTTCTGCGTGAACAACTCAACCATTGCTTTAATGCATTGCGTGAACACGACTCGATTAACTCGCACAAGTGATTAATCGCTTTATCTGGCGTGGTTATTTCACCTGCAACCTCAATGCGAGCAAGTTGACGGTATTCGTCTTTATCATAATGTAAAATAGTTGCGACCTTTTTTAAATCAGCAACTAATACGCTAATATCTTGCTTTGACTCAAGCTCTAGATCTACATTTAAAAATTGAATTTCCGACATTATCTCGTTTTTACCCTCTATTAATCTCATTGCAAACTTTAACGCAGTTTTACCGTTATACCAAATCAACAACGCAGGAATCACTGCATTAACGCGTTTTTAGCGTTAGCCTCTGAATATTACCCACTATTTACTCCTAAAAAACGCCCTACACAAAATACGCAAATTAAAATTAAAGCATGCCGGCGGCGGTTTACTTTTTTATTCTAGGCCTTAAACTAGCCGCTCCTGTAGTTCACGTATGTGATGGATATGATTCGGTTTATTTTAGCTTTGTTGGCTTGCTGTGCTTGTTTTTCAGCAATGGGCGAACAATTTACGCGGTTTTCGAGTGCCAAAAAGCACTTAATTAATACCCTTCCCGAAAACGCTAAAAGTATTTATTGTGGTTGCGATATAAAAAAACAAGGCAAAAAGTTAGTACCCGATCCTACCCATTGTGGCTACGTGCCTCGCAACACACTAACCCGCTCAGGCAAAGTAAATCAACGTGCATTGCGAATTGAATGGGAACATATTGTCCCTGCATGGGAATTTGGTCACCAGTTACAATGCTGGCAAGATGGTGGGCGTAAAAACTGCCGCAAAGTTAGCGCTAAGTTTCGCTTGATGGAAGCCGATATAAACAATTTAGCCCCTGCAATCGGTGAAATTAATGCCGATCGCTCAAACTACCGCTTTGGTATGTTAGCCCAAAACGCGACGCAATATGGTCGCTGTGAGGTTAAAGTTAATTTTAAACAACGTGTTGTTGAACCGCCTGTTCATGCACGTAAACGCATTGCCGATGCGTACGCTTACATGCAAAAAACGTATGGTTTAAAAATTTCAGCTAAACAACAAAAGCTATTTAATGCTTGGCAACAACAAGCTTATGCTGCTAACACAAATAGTAAAAAGCTGTAAGTTTAAATTAAAAGCGTGTAACACACGCTTTTAATTAACCTATAACGCTTGGTGTGGTCCAAATATTTCGTAGTGAATATTTGAGCTTTGCACACCTAAATCAAGTAGCTGGCCTTTTACGTAAGCCATAAATGATGCTGGTCCACACAAATAAAATGCCCCTTCGCTAATAGGTAATGATGCCTCAAGCACCGTTAAATCCATTAGCCCAGTGAAATCACACTCCTCGCCACCTTGATTAAACCAAGTAAATGTTTTTAGCTGTGGATGCATTGCCGTTTGCTGCGCTAAATACCCTTTAAATGAAAATTCGCGGCTGTTTTCACACGCGTGCAAATAACTAATCGCTTGATTTTTATCACCACTAAGTAGCGTTTGCAGCATTGCCATCATCGGGGTTTGGCCAACACCTGCTGAAATAAGTACCACTGGAGTTGCCTCATTTTTTAAAATAAAATCTCCCGCTGGCGGGTATAACTCTACTCGTGCGCCTTGCTCTAGTGAGTGTAAATAATTAGACACCACGCCAGGCTTTGGTTGGCACTCTTTTTTAACGCTAATACGATAGTTTTTAGCATTGCTCTTTTGCGAAATAGAATACTGGCGGATCTCTTCATATTCTGCGCCCTCAGGCTTAACTTTAATGCCAATGTACTGTCCTGGCTTGTAGGTAATAACTGCTTTACCATCCACAGGTGTCAGCGTAAAACTAGTTACGAATTCAGATTCAACATGTTTATCAGTAATTTCAAACTGGCGCGTGCCTGCCCAGCCACCATGGTTGTTTTTACTGTGCGCATACAATGCCGCCTCTTCGGTAATACAAATATCAGCAAGTACACCGTAGGCCTCGCGCCACGCATATTCAACATCGGCAGTAAACTGCTCAGGAATAAGCTCTTTAAGTGTGCCGATCAAATGCGCCCCTACAATAGGGTAGTGTTCGGGTAAAATATTCAAGCTGGTATGCTTATGGTTAATTCTAGCTAATGCCTCTTTTAACACGGCTAAATTATCAATATTTTGCGCATACGCAGCCAAGGCATTAAATAATGCAAATTGCTGACGACCCGTTTCTTGGTTGGTCATATTAAAAATATGTTTAAGTTCCGGGTTATGGCTAAACATGCGCTTATAAAAATGATCGGTGACGGCTGTACCCGCTTCTGCAAGTAATGGAGCTGTACTTTTTACAATCTCAATAGTTTTTTCAGATAACATTTTGGTTTCCTATGGGTGAACTAACCACGACGCCCATCAACACGACGCCGCGTTAATATAGGAGTGCAGTGAATTAAAAATAATAAAAAGGCCAGTAACCAAAGCACAGCACTGCTCTGCCAAGCTAGGTGTGGCCCAATAAAAGACGGGAGAAAAGCACGAATAATTGCGGCACTAAACACCAATGCAAATGCAAGGTTCATAAAACCAGGAATAGTAAGTGAGCGACCGGTATGTCCTAGTGATACCCGTGTCATCATGGCTAAAATCATCATGCCGATACCACCAATAGTGATAAAATGCAGCGCGTCTTTAAACAGTATTACACTGCTATAAAAACTGATTGCCACTAACATTAAACCTATACCTAAGGCTAAATACGCAAAGTGTAACGACCATAATAATGGGACTTTTAGGACTTGCTTGTTCCACCAGCAAACACCGCGAACTAAATGCAAAAACGCTGCACTCATCACAACTATTGCCGGGTTAATTACAGTGAAAAATAATTTACTAATAAAAAATAATGCTATCGCCAATACCGATAAGTATAAAATAGCTTTATCTATGTTTGGTGTGCGTACCTGCTTAGATAAGCCCAGCCCTTTGGCGGTAAAAAAGGGTAATACACGTCCAGCCACAACCCCCACCAACAAGCTTATAACCAGTACTGCGGTATCAACCATTACAAGCGCTAGCTGCGTTTGGTTTTTTAGCACTAGTATTAAATACAACATATTGAGCGTACATAAAAATGAAAGAATAAATAAAAACAAGTAGTTGCGTTTACTGCTCGCCTTTATCAACATGCTAGCTAACACTATGATTACCGAGAGCCACCAAACAACTTGTAAAATCAGTACCGCATAAACATTAAACTGAGCAATGCTAGGCACAACTATAAAAAAACTAAGCCGTGCACTAAGCCATATTAAGCTAAGCCACATCAATGGTTTACCATTAATACTTGCAACACCGGTCCACGTTTGTGCTGCAGTAAGTAAAAAGCCAGCCACAACCACGCCCGCAAAACCAAATAACATTTCATGTGCATGCCACAAATTAGCAGGCATAACTAAATACCACTGTGCATCGCCACTTAAAATAAGTAACCAATAACCCACAGACAAACACGCTAGTGATCCACCCGCTAAAAAAAAGGGTCTAAATGCCAACATCCATAATGACCATTGTGATACCTGATGAAATGCGACCTGCGCTGGCATAGGTTCGGCTAAGTTTATGGGCTTCATTAGCGCACCTCCTGTCCCAGCCCATGCTGTGCAACACAGCGCAGTACGTAACTCACTTTGATAATAGCCGCGAGAACAATCGTGCTAATATGTGCAAAAATTTGTACCGGTATAGAAAAGTAGCCTGCATAGGGATAACTTATTAGCAGCGTAATCAACACCCCCAATACGCTAATCCATAGCATCTTATTTGCATGAGATAGCACACGGTAATACAGAGAATTAGACTTCACTGAATAATTAACCTGTCCTAAAAAAATACTGCTCATAACAACTCCAATAACTGCTTTCGTTATTTTGTTATTACACAGACCATGCCAATTAAATAAAACTCTTAAATTCAACGCGTTATTTAATTTCACTTTACAAAAAGAGTCTTTATGACCTACTATAAAAACCAATTAAATACACTAACAGGTCATTTTGACATGAACCAACAACTCAACCTGACTCAAGTTGCCTTGGAGCTTGCACAAAGCACCTTACATGCCCACAGTTTTGAGCAGCTCTTAGCCACGGTTGAACGTGTTATTCCAAGTGATGCTAGCGCCTTGTTAATTCGCCAAGGCGAGCAATTAAAGCCTTTAGCGATTAAAGGTTTAATGCCTGATAGCTTAGGCAGGCGTTTTAATATTGCAGAGCATCCTCGTCTTGATGCTATTTGTAATCACCGCTTGGCACTGCAATTTGCACATGACTGCCCACTACCTGATCCATATGACGGCTTACTACTAGCTAAAACCGGTGATATTCCAGTGCATGCCTGCTTAGGTTTACCGCTTTATGATAAAGATTCGCTGCTTGGTATTTTGACCTTTGATAGCCTAAACGCTGATGCGTTTGACGGCATTACGGCTGATACACTCAACACCTTACAAACCTTGTGTAGCGCACACTTTAAAACAGCTCTAGAGCTTGCCCATTACAAACAGCATGCTCAGCATTCAAATGAATTAGTACAAGCGTTAAACCGTGAGGCACTCAAACGCGATGGTGGTGAAATTATTGGCCAAAGCCCAGTAATACAAACCCTTAAAAACGAAATAAAGCTGGTTGCAGCCTCTAATTTTAGTGTATTAATTTTAGGTGATACTGGGGTCGGCAAAGAGTTGGTGGCGCGTAATATTCACTTGCATTCAGCACGCAAAGATCAGCCATTGATCCATTTAAATTGTGCATCACTGCCTGAAAACCTCGCAGAAAGTGAATTTTTTGGCCATGCAAAAGGCGCTTTTACCGGCGCCCAAAATGCCCGCCAAGGTAAATTTCAGTTAGCCGATGGCGGTACCTTATTTTTAGATGAAATAGGCGAGCTACCACTGGCAATGCAAAGTAAATTATTACGGGTACTGCAAAGTGGTGAAGTACAAACCGTTGGCGAAGATGAACTTAAATATGTTGATGTTAGAGTGATTGCAGCAACTAATCGCGACCTAAAACACGAAGTAGAACAGGGGCGATTTCGCGCCGACTTATATCATCGCCTAAGTGTGTACCCGTTAAGCGTAGCGCCTTTAAAAGCCCGTGATGAAGATGTTATTTTATTAGCCGGTTATTTTGCAGAAAAAACAGCCCGCAAGCTCGCTATTAAACAGCTAAAACTCAGTATTGAAACGCAACTGCTGCTTAAAAAATATGACTGGCCAGGCAATGTGAGGGAGCTTGAGCATGTGATTAACCGGGCTGCATTAAAGGCTAAACAACATCATTGGCAGCAACCAATTATTACTATTGAACCTGTGCATTGTGAATTAAATTTAAGCGCTGTTAACACCTTAGCTCTTGAACACTCAAACCAGCTTGTAATCCCATCTTTAGCAAACAACATTTCGTTAAAGCAAGCCACAGATACCTATACTCAGCAACTTATAATACAGCAACTTAAACAACATAATTATAACTGGGCCAGTACCGCGCGCAGTTTACAGGTCGACCGTGCTAATTTAACACGGCTGGCCAAGCGCTTAGGTATTTCAATAAAAAAATCGTTGTCGCCTAGTTAACTTAACTTTCGCTGCTTAAAATAATTTTTTAATAGCTGACTAAACGCTTGAACTTTTGCCGTTCGGTGCACTAAATGATGCGTAACCAGCCACAAATCGGTTGGCCAACTCAGTTCATTAGGCAGTACAGGGACTAAATCAGAGTATTGCGCTGCAACATCATGCTGTAATCCGCCAATACCGAGCCCTTTAACTATGGCGCGAGTCGCTTCTGAGGTTTCTGACACTCTTAGCTTAACTTGCGACGGGGGAATATTTTCATCAACCCATGCAAAGTAAGGCACTTTGGCATTATACCCTGCTACACCTGACACAAAACTATGCAGCGATAGTTGCGCTAATGTTTGTGGCAACCCATAACGGCTAATGTAATGCTTTGATGCATAAAATCCTGACGAGAGCGCCGCTAAATGCTGAGCAATATAATCACCCTCATCCGGTCTGGGTCCAGCTCTTACTGCGATATGTGCTTGGCCATGATCTAAACGTAAGCGTTTTTGATCCATAATCACTTGTAATTGCACTTGCGGATGCAAGGTTTGAAACTGCTCGCACACCTCACTTAATACATCAATAAAGCCACTAACTGTGGTGAGTAACAAGCTACCTTGCAAGGTGCTATCTGCAGCAATAATGTCATTATGTAGGCGCTCTAGTTCACCATTAATCGCTTGTGCTGTGGTAAATAACTTAGCGCCAATTTCTGTGACTTTGTAGCCGCGAGCATGGCGATGAAATAATCGCGCATTTAAGCTTTTTTCTAAGTTATTTATTCGCCTGAGCACCGTACTATGGTGAACATCTAACACTTCGGCCGCGGCAGTTAAAGTACCTAAGCGCGCTACCTCGTAAGCAACTTTCAGGTCTTGCCAATCATTAAATTGAATTGCCATGATAACTACTCTTTAATCTGTGCATATGCGCACACAAGTTTTGCGTTTATTTGGCTTTTCTGCAAGTGATTATTTGTTAAAGTCACATTATACAAACTCATTATCAGGAGCAGCTCATGACAACACCAAAAATTATTGCCCTAGCAGGTAGCTTACGTAAAGATAGCTTTCATCAAAAACTCATTAACGAAGCGGCACGCTTTGCTTTAGAAAGTGGCGCTGAAGTAGAAGTGATTAAACTCGCAGACTTAGCCATTCCTATGTTTGATGAAGATCTCGAGGCACAAGGCACACCAGCCGGTGTACAACAACTTAAAGACAAACTTCGCGCAGCCGATGGCATTTTGCTGGCCAGCCCAGAATATAATGGCTCTATTACCGCGGTGTTAAAAAATGCTATTGATTGGGCATCGCGCACCGAACAAGGCGCAGAGCCTGCATTTGCAAATAAAGTAACCGCGTTATATGCAGCCTCACCAGGTGGGTTGGGCGGCTTACGGGGCTTAAATCACGTGCGTGATATTTTATCTGGCATTGGCAGTTTAGTATTAGCCAATCAATTAGCTGTACCGGCTATTCATACTTTGTTAGACGAAAACGGCCGTATTAATGACCCTGCTACCGCTGAAAAAGTGGCTGGTCTTGCACAGCAGTTAGTTAGCGTAGCAAGTAAGCTTAAATAAGCAGCAACTATAACTTTGTTGCTGCAAGCTTTGCAGCAATAAAGTCTTCATGGGTAACATACAATAAATTAGCAACACGACGAATAACGTATTCTTCTTGTGGATCAAGTTCACCATCTGAGTATGCTAATCGCCAGAGTAGTTCAACTATTTCAATGCGCTGTTGTGCACTGCATTGATTATTAATTTGCTTTGAAAATTGAAAATAATCAATGGCGTCATCTAAGCTCGAACTTGCTTGTTCGGTTAACTCATCTACTGCTTCATCAGTTAAATCAAAATACTTTTTTAATGTCAGACTTAGCGTTTGTTGCTCATCTGCCTGTAAATCGTTATCCGCTCGCATTACCTCAATTAATAATGCGGCAACCGCTGTTTTTAAATCATGTTGTTCAATATCATAATCTTGCTGATCAATACTCGAAAAAAGCTGTTTAATTTGCTTGAACATCACATTTCCCCTTTTTGGGTGTTAGACTTATATCATAACGGGTGTAATTGATATGCTGATCACACTACCCAATATCAAGATGGAGTTAAAGGTTTATGAGTATAAAAGCCAATCATTACATACATGGAATTATTAGCTGGGGTTTATTAACAGGGTGTTTGAGTGTGTCGGCAGAGCAAAGTGAAATGCAACGGCTCTACGATTTTGATGAAAAGGTGCATTATAAGCAAACTCAAATAGACACTAACAATTACCACCTAGAAATACAGTCTGATGACTACCCGCACTTTAGAAACCAAAGTGTCTTTTTGTTGCGCCACGCAAATCGTTTATGCCGCGATAATCCTTTTATGTTAAAAGTGATTGAGGGCGTGCAGGAGTACCAACGCTTTCCAACTAAACCGCGTGCTTATCAGCCACCGCTCAGTGTATTTGTGCAGTGTGAAATGCCCGCAGAAAAAACCTCAAAAAAATAACACCTTGTTATTTTCAGTAAAACCACTGAGTATTAAAATAGCCTGTGGTTTTACTGTAGTTAACCTGAACTAAGTTAGTTAGCGCCATATCCCCACGGCGCAGCCGGTGGTGTAATAGGTTTAGTTAAATCAAAATCAACACGGAATTCGCGACCTTGGCGAATAAGTCGATAAGTGAACTGCTCAGGGTAAATATACATTTGCCATGTATTGCCTACCGATTGCGGTATGCCTTGGCTAACAAATAACTCTTTTGAATACTGATCTGCAGGGAATGACTGCATATTAGCAAAACCCGCATTTAAAGTATGACCACCATACATAGTAGATACATCATCAGTACCATCTTTATGGCGGTGATCGTGCTTTAGGCTCAACCCACTGCCTGTTTTAGTAATGATCCACGTACGAGAGGCGTCATCACCGACATGAAACGGCACTTGTAGTTCATGTTCATTACACTTACGCACATGCATAACTAACTTTTTATCGGCAAATGAACTCGGCCCTGTGGCATTATCAACCGTTACTTTACCCTCGAAAGCTTTACCGCAATGGGCAGCAATACTATTGAAAAAGCTATCATGACTTGGAATTGATATCAAAGGCGCTGGACGTGCTATTGCTGCAGTGGATGCCAGCATAAGCGCTGCAGCTGTTAATAATTTCATAATGTGTCCCTAAACATGTAAAAAATCAGCTTAGCGTTTAAGCAAACACAAAGAAAATAATCACGATGAACAGCAATAAGAAATTAACAGAGCAATAGGATTTTACTGTAATTAATTAGTAAAAAAATATCGCTTGAAAGAAAATGAGAAATTAAATATCGTTGATTGATAAAGGTAGGTAATTAAACACAAAGTCAGTTTTAGCACGGAGCACATATATAGATGGAGAACTATATCGGCCTAGTAATCATCGTATTACTATTAATTATTCAAAATCGCTACACTTTGCACATATATCAACACCTTGCTGAGCAGCACCCAGAACAATGGAAAAAATTATCACAAAATTCATTAGATGGGACACCCTATGCCAATCTTGCTGAGTCATTTAAAGATGGTTTTTTTTCGACTATCAACGACCCAAAGGTAGTCCGCTACCAGAAATTTAAAACTCTCAATTTATTACTAATGGCAATGATTACATTAGCAAGCTTATTGCGTGGTTTTTTAATATAAGCGATTAAAAAAGCGCAACCTAAGCTGCGCTCCAGTTTCATATGTAAAAGGTTACTGCCACGGTCTCTCTGCGGCTAACTGCTTTTCAAACGCATCAATTTGCGGATTGAGGGTTTCGGTTACACCGATAAAGTCTAAGCCACTTAATAAACGTTCTTTTACGTCTTTGCGAATATCAAAGCTGATTGGCGCAAACTGATTGCTGGTAAGCACCTGGTTTTCAAGATCCACATCAATGTGAATATCGTCGTGCTGCTCACTTAACACAAATAACTCTTCCAGCGTTTGCGCTGGCAATGCAATGGCAAGCATTTGGTTGTTGCCACAGTTATTAAAGAAAATATCAGCAAAGCTTTCAGCCAAAATCACTTCAAACCCATATTGCTTTAATGCCCATGGTGCGTGCTCGCGTGATGAGCCACAGCCAAAATTATCGCGGGTTAATAATATTTGCGCGCCTTGGTAACAAGGACGGTTTAAAATAAATTCAGGGTTTGGCTCGCCATTATCTAAATAACGCCAATCGTAAAATAGCGCAGCATCAAAACCATCACGGCTGGTTGAAGTTAAAAACTGCTTAGGAATAATTTGGTCGGTATCGACGTTGTTTTTATCAAGTGGGGCCATTAAGCCGCTAAAATAGATGCTCATTAAGCTTCTCCTCTAATATCAACAAAGTGACCATGTATTGCAGCGGCTGCCGCCATTGCAGGGCTCACTAAGTGTGTACGCCCGCCTCGCCCTTGGCGACCTTCAAAATTACGATTCGAGGTGGAAGCACAGCGTTTACCAGCCCCTAAACGGTCATCGTTCATAGCTAAACACATAGAGCAGCCTGGCTCGCGCCACTCAAATCCTGCAGCTTTAAAAATATCGGCTAAGCCTTCATCTTCAGCTTGTTGCTTAACTAAGCCTGAGCCTGGAACAATCAGCGCTTCAATACCAGCTAAAACCTGTTTACCTTCAACAATTTTTGCTGCAGCGCGTAAATCTTCAATGCGGCTGTTGGTGCATGAGCCAATAAATACCGTGTCTACTTTGGCGCTTGATAGTTTATCGCCCGCTTTTAAGCCCATGTATTTAAGCGCACTGCGAATTGCATCGGCTTTAATTAAATCGGTTTCTTTGTCTGGATCTGGAATACATTCATCAACGCCAATCACTTGCTCTGGATTAGTCCCCCAAGTAACTTGCGGTTGGATACTGCCTGCATCTAACTCTACTTCTAAATCAAAATGCGCACCGTCATCCGTTTTTAAAGTTTCCCAGTAGGCAACAGCGGCATCAAAATCAGCACCTTTAGGCGCAAATGGGCGGCCTTTTAAGTACTCATAAGTGATTTTATCTGGGGCAATTAAGCCCGCCTTAGCACCCATTTCAATGCTCATGTTACACAATGTCATACGGGCTTCCATTGATAGAGCTTCTATGCCTTCACCACAAAATTCAGCCACATAGCCAGTGCCACCAGCAGTGCCTAGCTTGCCAATAACCGCCATAATTAAATCTTTAGCTGTTACTGTAGGGCGTAATACACCGTTAATTTGAATTTTTAACGACTTCGCCTTTTTTTGCTGTAGCGTTTGCGTAGCTAATACATGCTCAACCTCTGAGGTACCAATACCATGTGCCAAGGCACCAAACGCACCATGCGTTGAAGTATGACTATCGCCGCAGACTATAGTGGTACCTGGTAAAGTAATCCCCTGCTCAGGGCCAATAACATGCACTATGCCTTGGTTTACTGAGTTTAAGTCGTACAGCAAAATGCCAAATTCTTTACAGTTTTCATCCAGTGCCATTAATTGATTTTTAGAGACTTCGCTAGCTGCATCCAGTGAACGACTTTTAGTTGAAACATTATGATCCATGGTGGCAATGGTTTTTTCTGGACAACGCACTTTACGATTTTTTTCACGTAAGCCGGCAAATGCTTGTGGTGACGTCACTTCGTGTACTAAATGACGGTCAATATAAAGTAAATCGGTTTGCTCATTAATGCTGGCAACGGTATGTGCTTGCCAAATTTTATTGTATAAGGTTTGGGCCACTTGCTAACTCCCTGATCTGATTGAGCCACAGCCTGACGGTGCTGTGGCTTTAATAATTAAATGCGTGAAACGATGGCCGCTGCTACATCGGTGGTGGTATAGCCGCCCTGCGGATAAATATCCGACGTTCCCACACCGGCTTCAACCGCCTCTGCGACTGCTTTTTCAATCGTACGAGCCGCTTCGTCTTGGCCTAATGAGTAACGTAGCATTAAGGCGGCACTTAAAATTTGTGCGATTGGGTTTGCCACCCCTTTTCCGGCGATATCAGGCGCTGAACCACCCGCGGGTTCATACAAGCCAAAGCCTGATTGATTTAAGCTAGCGGAGGGTAATAACCCCATTGAACCGGTGATCATCGCGCACTCGTCCGATAAAATGTCGCCAAATAAGTTATCGCACAGTAATACATCAAACTGGCTAGGCTGTTTAACTAGCTGCATCGCTGCATTATCTACATAAATATAATCTAAGCTCACTTCTGGAAAGTCTTTACTCACTTCGGTTACCACTTCGCGCCATAAAACGCTTGATGCTAAAACATTGGCTTTATCGACCGAGGTTACATGATTGCTGCGTAATTTAGCGGCCTCAAAAGCAAAACGTGCAATACGCTCTATCTCTTTACGTGAATAAGTTTGCGTATCAAATGCAGTTTCTTCTGCCCCTTCGCCACTGCGACCTTTCTCACCAAAATAAATACCACCCGTTAGCTCGCGCACACATAAAATATCAAAGCCTTTTTCGCTAATATCAGCACGTAGTGGTGATGCAGCGCTTAATGCTGGTAATAATTGTGCTGGGCGTAAGTTACAAAACAAACCAAAGTGCTTGCGCAGTGGTAACAGTGACGCGCGCTCCGGTTGGTCATTAGGTGGTAAATGTTCCCACTTAGGACCACCTACTGAACCAAATAAAATAGCATCGGCGTTTTCACATGCTTTTAAAGTGGTATCAGGAAGGGCTTTGCCAAACTCATCAATCGCTGCTCCGCCAATCGCGTGGTGTTCACGGTTCAGAGTAAAACCAAACTTATCACTTACTGCATCAAGCACTTGCTCTGCAGCTGCCATAACTTCTGGGCCAATACCGTCGCCCGCTAATACGGCAACGCTGTAATGTGTTTTACTCATCCAGCTTTCCTTTGTTGTTTTAAATCAGACACTTTTTGTGCTCGATAAATTAAGTTATAAACCCGAACCATAGCGCGTACTGAGGCTTCGACCACATCGGCCGCAATACCGGCACCGTGATAAGGACGGCCATCATATTTAGCAATAATATTCACTTGTCCTAATGAGCTTGCACCTTGGCCGGTGGCCTCTAAATTGTATTCAATCATTTCAACGCTCATACCAGTTAAGCGCTCAATGGCTGCAAATGAGGCTTCTACCGGGCCGTTACCTGTGGCCGCTTCTTGTTTTGCTTCGCCATCAATCAACAAACCTATCGTTGAGCTGGCTACCGATTGAGAGTTCGACGTAGAGTGAACAAACTCTAATTGATATTTTTCATCTTTGTCGCTGATTTGATTAAAGTAAATCATTGCTTCTAGGTCGTAGTCATATACTGTGCCTTTTTGGTCAGCTAACGCAACGAAACTTTGGTATAAGCTATCCATGTCGTAATCAGATTTTTGATAACCTAACTCTTCTAAGCGATGCTCTATAACATGACGCCCTGAACGCGAGGTCATATTTAATTGATTACTTGGCACACCCACACTTTCAGGTGACATAATTTCATATGTATTTTGCGCTTTTAAGACACCATCTTGGTGAATACCTGAACTGTGGGCAAACGCATTTTCGCCAACAATCGCTTTATTTGGCTGTACCGGCATATTACAAATTTTGGCTACTTGGCGAGAGGCGCGGTAAATTTCTTCGCTTTTTATATCGGTATATACGTTTAAATGGTCTTTGCGCATTTTCATGATCATCGCCACCTCTTCAAGTGAACAATTACCCGCGCGCTCCCCTATACCATTAATCGTACATTCGATTTGGCGAGCACCGGCTTGAACGGCAGCAACAGAGTTAGCAACGGCTAAGCCTAAGTCGTTATGGCAATGCACACTTAAACGGGCTTTATCAATATTTGGCACGTTGTTCATTAAATGACGGATCATTGCTGCGTATTCATCTGGCGTTACAAAACCGACGGTATCTGGCAAGTTAATCGTGGATGCACCGGCATTAATAGCTTGCTCAACTATTTTGCATAAATCCCAATGTGGTGTACGTCCTGCGTCTTCACATGAAAATTCCACATCATCAGTGTAATTACGGGCAAGCTTGATTGATTTAACCGCCATTGCAGTGGCATCATCAAGGCTCATTCGCAACTTGTGTTCAAGATGAAGCGGGCTGGTTGCAATAAAAGTATGAATACGGCTTTGCTGTGCACTGCGAAGCGCCTCGCCACAGGCCTCAATATCTTTGGCAACCGAGCGTGCTAAGCCACAAATAATAGGGCCTTTTACTTCAGTGGCAATTCGCTGCACTGAGCGAAAGTCAGCGGGGCTCGAAACCGGAAAGCCCACTTCCATGACATCCACATTTAAGCGGCTAATGGTATGCGCTAGTTGAATTTTATCATCTTCAGTCAGGCTTGCTTTAAGTGCCTGTTCGCCATCACGTAAGGTGGTATCAAAAATCCATACTTTATCTTGCTCTTGCATAACTGCCCCTCATTCCTGTGTTACCCAAATTTCGATTTATCCCTGCAGCGAGATAAAAAAAACCCCGCAATTGCGGGGTTTTGTTGTTTAGCTCAATGCAAACACACTAATCCCCGCTCACTTGCCACAGCAGTAAGAGGTTTAGTTTTAGTGTAATTAAACGATTAGTTTGCATTTGTTTTCTTGTGTGTGTGTCCAATGAGGCTTATTTTTATCATTGCAGCGCAGTAGGCGCAAGCATAAAAATGCCATAAAAATAATTACACAAGACTTTTAAGGGATCTAAAATTCAACAAATAGATAAAAAAGAGATAAAAAATTCAACCTCAGAGGGCGTGGCGTTTAAATTAACAAGCACCGTAAAGTACAGTGCTTATTTTAACTTTTTTTAATATTTACTCTTTCTTTTCTGCGCGTACGTAATTTGACGCACCACGAGTAATATAGCGTAACTGCCAAATAACTCGCTCAATTAATTCATCGCGTTGCTGACCTTCAATATCTAGCGCTTCGGCGCCAGCATTAAATACCAACGTAACCATAGCCTCTGCCTGAATATACGCATGAATCGCATCACAGGGCGTTTCACTTTCTAAATAATGAGCAAGCTCTAAAATAAAGTGTTTCACTTCACGTGCTACTGCCGCTCTAAATGCTTTTGAGGTACCCGAGCGCTCACGCAGCAATAACCTAAATTGATTACTAGAGTTATCAATAAACTCCATAAAAGTAACCACAGACGTATTTATTACACTGCCGCCACTGGCTATTCGCCTACGAGCTTGACGCATCAGCTGACGCAGCGTTAAACCCGCTTCATCAACCATGGTTAAACCTAGCTCGTTCATATCTTTAAAGTGACGATAAAAAGAGGTGGGCGCAATACCGGCTTCGCGCGCTACTTCACGCAAGCTCAAATTTGAAAAGCTATGATCAGCACTAAGCTGATTAAAAGCAGCTTCAATTAATGCTTGTCGTGTTTTTTGTTTCTGTTGTGCTCTAACGCCCGACATCAACAGCTCCCTGAATGAATTTGTAATAAATTTTTAATTAAAAAATAGCTAATAGTACAGTCTAATACTTGACGGCAGCAGATTGAAATATTATTTTAGCGTACAGTTGTACGCTGAGAAATGAGAAAGATGAAAAAACCACCACTTATATGGACCAACGTCCTTTTCTTTAGCCTGACGTTTTTGGCTGCTGTTACACTTGTACCTTGGTATGGGTTTAACTATGGCTTTACAGGCACACAATGGGCTGCTTTTGTAGCTTGCATGTTTTTCGCGGGATTATCGATCACTGCGGGTTACCATCGTTTATGGGCGCACAAAACTTACAATGCACACCCGGTCGTTGAATTTATTTTTGCCTTAGGCGGCGCGTTTGCTTTGCAAAACAGTGCACTGCATTGGAGCAGCGATCATCGTATTCACCACGGTCAAGTTGATGACCCTGTAAAAGACCCTTATGCAGCTACCAACGGCTTTTGGTATAGTCACATAGGCTGGATGCTGCGCGACTACCAAGGCGATAGCTACGGTGATTACAGCAATTGCCGCGACCTACAACGCAATAAAATAGTGATGTGGCAACATAAACATTACTTAAAGCTGGTAGTTGCCATGAATGTTGGTTTACCACTGGTATTAGGTTTAATGTTAGGTGATGTGTGGGGCATGTTATTACTAGCGGGACTACTTCGTTTAGTACTGAGCCAGCATTTTACCTTTTTTATTAACTCTGTTGCGCACATTTGGGGTTCTCGCCCTTACACAGAAAAAAATACCGCACGCGATAACGGCTTTTTAGCCTTATTTACTTATGGCGAGGGTTATCATAACTTTCATCATATTTTTGCTAGCGATTACCGCAACGGCATTAAGTGGTTTCATTACGACCCAACTAAATGGATGATCCGCTCGTTAGCAGCTCTTGGTCTAGCAAGTAAATTAAAGCGCACACCGGTTGAGCGCATCGAAAAAGCTAAAGCAGAAACCTTGATGAGCAAAACACAAGGTCGCCTCGCAAAATTGCCTTTAGCGCAAGATAAGCTTACATTATTACAACAAGAGTACGATTTGTTGCTAAAAAAACTGCAAAATTATTGCTCATTACAAAAACAAGTGTTGGAAGCTAAAAAAAATAATATGGCAAAGCAGTGTGAAAAGTCGGCATTAATGGCACAATATCACGAGCTTGAGGCCGCCTGGGAAACACAAAAACAGGCATGGCTAGCACTTAATGCGAGGTTATTAAAAGCCTCTTTTAGTTAAAATAGGAGTGGCTGTGGCCAAACAACCAGAAAAGAAAAAAGTACCCGTGACATACCAATATGATGCAATCATTATTGGCACGGGTCCTGGCGGTGAAGGGACCGCTATGAACCTCTCTAAAAGTAACAAAAAAGTAGCGGTTATTGAACGCCAAACAGCCGTGGGTGGTGGCTGTGTACATTGGGGTACCATTCCTTCAAAGGCACTTCGTCATTCTGTTAGTCGCTATATTGAATACAAAGCAAATCCTTTATTTAACGTAGGCGAGCGTCCGGTAAGACTTACCTTTCCTGATATTTTACGCCATGCCAGTTCGGTAATTTCAAAGCAGTCAAACTTACGCAGCAGTTTTTACGATCGTAACCGCATTCATATGTTTCAAGGCGACGCTAGCTTTGTTGATAAGCACACTATTGAAATTAGGCGTAATGACGGTTCTACTGAGCGCCTTACTGCACAAACGATTGTTATTGCTACCGGCTCACGACCTTATCGCCCACCAGGGGTTGATTTCACCCACTCACGAATTTACGAAAGTGACACTATTTTAGGCCTTGAACATGACCCTCATCGCGTACTTATATACGGCGCGGGTGTAATTGGTTGTGAATATGCATCTATCTTTAAAGGGATAGGTGCCAAAGTCGACTTAGTGAATACTCGCGATCGCTTATTGGCGTTCATGGATGCTGAAATATCTGATGCATTAAGCTATCACTTTTGGAATAGCGGTATTGTAATTCGTCATAACGAAGAATTTGATCGCATTGAAACCCGTGATGACTGCGTTGTTATGCATTTAAAATCGGGCAAACGTGTTAAAGCTGACTGTATTTTATTTGCCAATGGCCGAACCGGTAACACTGACACCCTTAATTTAGAAGCCATTGGCTTAAAAGCAGATAGCCGCGGACAGATAAAAGTAAACGAAACCTACCAAACAGAAGTAGACAATGTATACGCGGTAGGTGATGTTATTGGCTATCCAAGTCTTGCTAGTGCTGCCTTTGATCAAGGTCGAATTGCCGCAGATGCCATCGCGTGTGGTAATTGTGATGAAAAGCTGATTATTGATATTCCAGCCGGTATTTATACTATTCCTGAAATGAGTTCTGTCGGTAAAACAGAGCAGCAATTAACTGCTGCAAAAGTACCGTATGAAGTGGGACGTGCGCAATTTAAACATTTAGCCCGCGCGCAAATTGCAGGCACAGACGTGGGCAGTTTAAAAATATTATTTCATACAGAAACCAAAGAAGTACTCGGCGTGCACTGCTTTGGTGAGCGTGCCTCTGAAATTGTACATATTGGCCAAGCTATTATGGAACAAAAAAATGGTGGCAACACCATCGACTACTTTGTAAATACCACGTTTAACTACCCGACGATGGCAGAAGCCTACCGAGTTGCGGCGTTAAATGGCTTAAATCGCTTGTTTAAGTAATATTAAGCACTAGGTAACAAAAAGCCCGCTTGAATCAAGCGGGCTTTTTTAATAACTCATCATTATTTAGAAACTATTTAACCTGAACTTTGGTTAAGAGATTTACTAACGTATTGAATCAAAATTGATATTTATATTTATTTTCTCTAGCCAGAGATTTCCAGTGAAAACAAGGCGAAATTACGCGTCAATAGCTCGCCTATTGCAAGTAAATTCAACGTAGTTAGCGCTATAAATAGCTGCTTGAGATAGATTTATTATCCAGAGTTCA
Source organism: Pseudoalteromonas sp. 2CM36K (assembly GCF_023161865.1). Lineage (NCBI taxonomy): Bacteria > Pseudomonadati > Pseudomonadota > Gammaproteobacteria > Alteromonadales > Pseudoalteromonadaceae > Pseudoalteromonas > Pseudoalteromonas sp. 2CM36K. The sequence continues at coordinate 12,273 of NZ_JALNTK010000017.1, read as the reverse complement.
GGTTATTTATGATATTGCGCACTTAATTCATGCACGGCGTTAATGAATACACCGGCATTTTCTGGGTCAACATCTGGTGTAATGCCGTGGCCTAAATTAAATACATGGCCATTGCCAGTACCAAAGTCTTCTAAAATAGTACCAACCTCTTGGCGAATACGATCAGGCGTACCATGAAGCATTGATGGGTCCATATTACCTTGCAGTGCTACTTTATCGCCAACACGACGTTTAGCATCACCAATGTTAATAGTCCAATCTAAACCTACTGCGTCACAGCCCGTTGCGGCAATCGCTTCAATCCACTGACCACCATTTTTGGTAAATAAAGTAACCGGTACTTTACGGCCATCGTATTCACGAATTAAGCCATCAACAATTTTATGCATGTATTGCAATGAAAACTCATTGTAATCACGCGGGCTTAGTACACCGCCCCATGAGTCAAATACCATTAGCGATTGCGCACCCGCTTTAACTTGCGCGTTTAAGTAATCTATCACCGAATCAGCTAGTTTATCGAGTAATAAATGCAGTGTTTGCGGCTCAGCAAACGCCATTTTTTTGATTTTACCAAATACTTTACTGCTACCACCTTCAACCATGTAAGTTGCAAGTGTCCAAGGCGAACCAGAAAAACCAATTAATGGCACTTCGCCTTTAAGTTCACGACGAATAGTGCTCACTGCGTTCATTACATAGCCAAGCTCATCGGTAGGATCGAGTTTAGGAATTTTTTTAACATCAGCTAGTGACGAAATTGGGCGTTCAAACTTAGGGCCTTCGCCTGTTTCGAAGTACAAGCCTAATCCCATTGCATCGGGAATAGTTAAAATATCACTAAACAAAATAGCTGCATCTAATGGGTAACGGCGCAAAGGCTGTAATGTTACTTCACAGGCTAACTCAGCATTTCTACACAGGCTCATAAAATCGCCCGCTTGTGCACGTGTAGCACGGTATTCAGGTAAATAACGTCCTGCTTGACGCATCATCCATATCGGCGTGACATCAACAGGTTGCTTGGCAAGGGCACGTAAATAACGGTCGTTTTTTAATTCGCTCATAGCGTATAGAGTCCTAGGGCTTTTAGAAATTGTGCAAGATTGTACCACCATATTCACGACCCCTCTATCGCTAAGCGATTAAATCGCTACAGAGTAGCGCTAGATCAAGTAATTTTTAATTTTCATGTTGCTTTGTACATAAAAAAACCAAACAAACGTTAATAATAAAAACTTTTCATTAAACTATTTGCAACACCTAAAAAAGCTTGATATTGTATCTCCCGCGTTAACAAAACAATAACAAAAATTGTTAATATAAAAATAATAAAAATCTCTAATAAAAATAAGAATGCTTGTTTAAACAAGTCTAATAAAGAAATTAAACCACCGTAACAGGTGGTTTTTTCTTGCCTGAAATAAATTACTTACAACTTATACCTTAAACAAAACCCTCTGGTATTACATCTATTTTACTTGTTGATATACACGCCAATTAAATATATCTTGGATGATAGAAACTTTATTACCAATTAAAAATCCAACCCAGCTTAGGAGAAGAATTATGCTGAAGCGTGTAGAAAAAGCTCAACAAAAGTGGGGGGGTAGCCATACGGTCATCGACAATTGGTTAAACGAACGCCAAGAGCTGATTGTACTTTATTGTAAAATTGCAGGCTTTTCACCTTACGAGAAAAAAGATCAATCTTTGCCTGAACCATCACAAATTCAAGCATTTTGCCAAATCTTAATGGATTACCTATCGGCCGGCCACTTTGAAGTGTACGACGATATTGCTAAAGCTTGCGAAAAGAAAGGCTTAGAAAGCCAACAACTAGCAAATACTATATACCCACGTATTTCAGATACCACTGACATTGCTCTAGATTTCAATGACAAATACGCTGAAGTAGACGCAGAAGATTTGTTAGTAGGATTTGATAATGACCTATCGGTTATTGGTGAAGCACTCGAAGCGCGCTTTGCACTCGAAGATGAGTTAATTGATAACTTATATTCTAACCACACTGACTAATTAGTTATTCAGTGCAATAAAAAAGGGACTTAAGGTCCCTTTTTTGTTTTATATAAATACTTATTCTGCAGCGGCAGCTTCTGCATCATTTTGAATTTCTAATAATTCAACTTCAAAAATAAGTGTTGAATTAGCAGGAATTTTACCTAAGTCACGATCGCCGTAAGCAAGGTCTGAAGGAATAGTAAATTTGTACTTAGACCCTACAGACATAAGTTGTAAACCTTCAGTCCAACCAGGAATTACACGGTTTAGTGGGAACGTTGTTGGCTCGTTACGTGAGTAAGAGCTATCGAACTCAGTACCGTCTAACAATGTGCCTTTATAATGTACTTTAACCACATCAGTTGCTACTGGTTTTGCGCCTTCGCCTTCGCTCATTACTTCGTACTGTAAACCAGACTCAGTAACCATCACGCCTTCTTTTTTAGCGTTATCAGCTAGGTATTTTTCACCTTCAGCTTTACTTTTTTCAGACTCTACTTTTGCTTTTTCTTCTTGTTTAGTGCGCACTGATTCGTCTAATGCTGTTAGTACTTCACGAATTTTCTCTTCGTCAATTTTTGCATTACCCGCAAGTGCATCTTCAAAGCCTCGCATTAATAAAGCTTGGTCTAATTCAATACCAATTTCTTTTTTATCCGCTAAGTCTTTATTTAAAAAGTTACCTACAGATGCACCAATACCGTATGCTTGTTGTTGCGCTACAGTATCTAGTTTAACGTCTGCTTGCTCTTTTTTTGCTTCTTGATTACAAGCTGTAAGCGCTAAAACTGACGCTGCAATCAATGACAATTTAATCGTCTTTCTCATTTTAAATCTCCGACACACTTTGCAGTTGCCATTTATTGTAATATTACTAGTTAAAGATTAACGGCCTACATGGTAGGCTGCTTGTTTAATAGCTAAACTAAAAACATATCCAGTGATTAGACAAACAACCTAGGCGTTTAACGAGACCTAGTCTAACCTCTCAGTCACGAAGAGTTAAGAGGAAATACCTGTAATATGTCGTTATTTCGTACTTTTTTAGTCGCCACTTGCTGTTTATTAACAATTGCATGTAGTGATGAAAAACAACAAGCAGTGGCCAGTTTTGAGCACACAGCACAGGGCGCCTTTTCATCTGCGTTATCGCACGATGGTCAATACAGCTTAGTATCTTCTATCCATCATGGGGTCGCACTTTGGGATAATCAACAGCAAGCCCTTAAATACCAATGGTTTCAACAACAAGCGCAAGACAGCCTTGTTTACGCTGTAGCCATTGCTTTTGATAATAGCGTGGCTGTTACCGCCGAAAAAGCCACCTTTGCGGTCTGGGATATTGCCACCGGCAAAAATAAAGGCTTTTATAAAATACAAAAAGCCAGTATCCGCGATATTGCTATTAGTAACCAAGGCCAAAGTGTTGTTTACGGGCGTAGTGATGGCGTTGTAGTATTTATAAACCTTAATACTGGCAGACGCATTGAATTTTTAGGCCACCAAGATAAAGTAAACACCGTAGACCTATCACCTAATGGGCGCTATGCATTGAGCGGCTCTAACGATTATGTGGCCTACTTATGGGATACCCAAAGTGGACAAGTTATCCATCGCTTTAATCACCCAACCCGAGTAACCCAAGTCGCTTTAGATCCTCAAGGTCGTTATGCTTTTACCGCCGACAGTATGGCACAAGCAAATGTATGGGAGCTGACTACAGGTGACCTTGTTAGTAAACTAAAGTATATTGCGCGTCAGAAAATTTTTACCGCAGTGCGCTTTAACGATCAAGGCACTTTATTAGCAACCGGTTCACCCAATAAACGAGTTGATTTATGGCAGCTAACCAGTGGTGAAAAAATTCAAACATGGCAAGTCACTCCGCGAGAAGGCAGTAAGCCCAAATCGGCAGTGGTACTTGATGTGGCATTTACAGATAACGGTAAATCATTGTTAACTGAAAGCTCGAGCGGAATCGCTGAGCGCTTTATTATACGAGAACCAAATGAACACAATTGAACATCGGCTAATGGAACTTGAGGCTAAAGTGGCTTTTCAAGACGAAACAATTGAAATTTTGAATGATGAAATAAAAGTTCACCAGCAACAGTTGGCAAAAATAAAGCGCCAAACCGAGTTGCTGGCTGAAAAACTTAAAGAATCGCAAGCATCGCAACCTATGATGTCGAATATACCGGAGCCTCCGCCACCGCATTACTAAACTGTTTAGGTTTAGTCGCCTGGATTAAACACGCCAATGATCTGTTCAAATTGGCGTGTTGATGCCTGCACAGCCTGCTCTGGTTGAGCCATTTTATGACCACACTGCATACATTCAACTTTTTCTACGTCATGCTCTTTGTAGAGCATTAACATATCCATGGTTTTACACTCAGGACACGTTGCTCCAGCAATAAATCGTTTTTTATGTTTCACTTCGTTTTTCCTACCATTTTGACTGACGTTATTTTATCGCAATATTTGCCTACTTGATACGATTGATATAGCTAATAAGATCCGTGTTATAATGGCCGCAATTCAATCAAGGCACAGTAAAGTAACGTATTTATGATCCAAATCTCAGAAATAGAACTGCTTCGCGGTGGCAAAGCTTTATTAAAAAATGCATCGGCTACACTATTCCCAGAGCACAAAGTAGGCCTTGTTGGTGCCAATGGCTGTGGTAAGTCAACGTTATTTAGTTTATTAAAGTCTGAGCTTTCGTTAGATGGCGGTAATTGCAGTATTCCTAAAGATTGGTCACTGGCCTCAGTAAAGCAAGAAACCCCCGCCCTTGAAATAAGCGCTATAGATTACGTACTACAAGGCCACCCTGAATATTATGCACTGCGTATAGCGCTACGTGAAGCCGAGCAAAATAACGATGGCGACACCCAAGCTAAAGTGCATATTCAGCTTGAAAATATTAAAGGCTATAGCATTGAAGCCAAAGCAGGTGAGCTGTTACATGGTTTGGGCTTTGCTAATAATCAAATAGAAAACCCGGTAAGTGCATTTTCGGGTGGTTGGCGCATGCGCTTAAACTTAGCCCAAGCGCTTATTCGCGATGCCGACTTACTATTACTGGATGAGCCAACAAACCACCTAGATTTAGATGCCGTGTATTGGCTCGAGCGTTTTTTACGTGCCTACACCGGCACGCTAGTACTTATTTCTCACGACCGTGAGTTTTTAGATGCTGTGGTTGATCAAATTTGGCATATAGATAAACAACTTATTAATGTGTACAAAGGTAACTACTCGCAGTTTGAACGCCAAAAAGCTGAGCGCCTATTACAGCAGCAAGCCATGTTTGAAAAACAACAAGAACAAATAGCGCATCTTGAGCAGTTCATTACCCGCTTTAAAGCCAAAGCTAGTAAAGCCAAACAGGCACAAAGCCGTGTTAAAGCGCTAGAGCGAATGGAAAAACTTGCCCCAGCACATGTTGACTCGCCATTTGATTTTGAATTTGCCGAGCCAACCGCCCTGCCTAACCCGTTAATGACACTCGACAAAGCCAAAGCCGGTTATGGCGATGTCACCATTTTAAACAGTATTAAGCTGAACTTAGTACCAGGCAGCCGTATTGCACTACTGGGCAGAAATGGTGCAGGTAAATCAACACTAATTAAGCTGCTCTCTGGTGACTTACAACCTCAAGCAGGTGAAGTGTTTCAGCATCAAGGCTTAAACATTGGCTACTTTGCGCAGCATCAACTGGAGTCTCTAGATTTAAAAGCCAGTGCCGTCACTCACCTGCAACGCTTAAACCCTAAAGCCAGCGAACAATCATTGCGTGACTTTTTAGGCGGTTTTGCCTTTGTAGGCGATAAAGCACTCGACCCTGTAGCTCCCTTTTCTGGCGGTGAAAAAGCCCGTTTAGTACTGGCTATGTTGGTTTATCAAAAACCAAATTTATTACTACTCGATGAGCCAACCAACCACCTTGATTTAGAAATGCGCCACGCTTTAGTTATGGCATTACAAGGCTTTGAAGGCGCTATGGTCACGGTATCGCATGACCGTCATATGCTTAAAAATACCGCCGATGAATTTTATTTAGTTGATAATGGCGAGGTCACCCAATTTGGCTACGACCTAGATGCATATTATCAGTGGCTGCTTAATGCTAATAAAGAAGCCGCTAAAAACGACACCGACGAAGAGCCAAAAGCCCATTCACAAGTTAACCGTAAAGAACAAAAGCGCTTAGAGGCCGAGTTTAGAAAAGCGATTCAACCGCTGAAAAAGCAAATTGAAAAGCTTGAAAAACAATTGGATAAATTTGCTGCAGAATTAGCTGACGTTGAAGAGGCGCTAGGCGATAACACACTTTATAACGATGAAAATAAAGCTAAGCTTAAAGAGTTAATTACTAAACAAGCCACACTTACGCCTAAGCTTAACGATGTTGAAGAAGAGCTACTTATGGCCCTTGAAGAAATGGAACAGAAAGAGCAGGCATTCGCCGATGAACTTGCTTAACAGCAACGATTTTTGGCAGTTTGCATGTAACCTTTATAGCAAAGGTGACATGCAAACGCGCCTGTTGGATTATCAAAACCAGCTAGGTAAAAACGTAAACCTGTGCTTATTGCTTTACTACTTAGATTCTCTCAATCTAACAATTAGCCAAGCACAGCTAAATAAGCTTGAACAATCAATTAGTGAGCTTGATAAGCAAGCATTGAAGCCACTTCGAGCCACACGTGCCTATTTAAAAGCCAATAAAACCCAGGTTACAGATTACGCCGCAATTCGAAAAGCGCTTCTAGGTGCCGAGCTAAAATTAGAAAAGCAGCAACAAATAATATTGATTGATGAAGTTAATAGTATGAATTTAACACCTTGTGCAACGCCCAATAACAGCGATAAATATTTGGCATAATTTTTCACTATTAATTTCATCAGATCATAAAGCCATTTATATTATGAATATTAGCTCTTATATACATGGTTACTTTGGTTTACTTTTATACACCAAGCTATATATCTTTAGTTTTGTATTGAAATACCTCTTCTAAAGGTAAGTTAAAAACTAAAGAAATTTTAAAAGCCACCTCTAAAGTGGGTGAATATTTATTTGCCTCAATTGCCATTACCGTTTGCCGCGTTACGCCAATAGCATCTGCTAACTGCTTTTGCGTCATTTCATCGCGTAAAAAGCGTAATGTTCGAATAGAGTTAGTTATTGCATACTCACTCATAGATATCACCCGTTCTGCCTTTATAAAGCTGCGCTATGTAATTGATTATTTCGGCAATCAAAAAAGCGCCTACCATGATATGCATTGGTAAATATGGAATATTATATTCGATGGCTGGGCCCCAGTTATTAGCTTCAATTTGATATTGAAAAATAGCAACACAAATTCCCGCCTGTAAGATTATGGCCTTGTATTTATAACCCACTAAATTTATTTGCTTTTCTCTCACATCAGGTGGCTGATTTAATTCATTATCACTGATAAATGCAAGTAATAAATAGCTCAATACTATAAGTATCACAGAATAAATTAACACCTGTAGCAATAAGCCAGATAACCAAGAAACAGAACTAAGCTGCTGCGTACTCGCATCCATTAGGCTGTTTACATAAAAGTAAGATATGTACACACTTACTAGTAAATCGATACTCAGCGTCAGTTCTCTAAAACTTATGCTTTGTAAAAGTTCTTTAAAGTGCTCTGAACGAGTCATATAAAGCTAACTCCAAGTAAAATATTTTTGACTTTTAAACTATAAGTTCACTTTTTAGCCATGTCAAATATATTTAACACCAGGTTTATTTTATTTAACCTAAAACAAAGCAACGGTTATTCAAAGCTGAACTTTGCTGACCATCTTTATTATAAAAGTGATTAAAAAATCGCAGATAATTTACTAAAAAGTGCAAAATCGACTTAACTTTATTGATCAAAATCAACATCTGCATTGCCCATTTTATAATCTGTAAAATAGCTTGATCTGGATCATATCAAGTACCACTGAGCCAGCCTATGATTACCCCATAGACATCAGGAGGCAATTATGGACGTATTCTTTAGAGATTTTTTTAGCGACCCAGTACTATTTTTATCATTTGGATTTTTAGGCGTCGTTATTAGTTTATGCCTCTTCTTTGTGTATTTTTTCATGAAAAAAGTACACGATGCAGATATTAAAGAACAGCATTAAGCACGACGCACAAAGCGCCTTATTAGTTTACTGATTAGGCGCTTTTTATTTTTAAATATAAAAAATTTGCTACACTAGCGCTTCGTTAATTGCAAAGTGCGTAGTACAGACATGATCCCTAAGTTCAAACCCGCATGGTGGATGACCAACCGACACGTTCAAACCATAATACCGCGTTTTTTCCGCCCTTTTCATCATACTCGCTACGAACTTGCGCAACTTGATACGCCCGACGGTGATTTTATTGAGCTTGCTTGGTCACTCCCGCATAACGAAAAAGCACCACTCGCAGTAGTACTTCATGGACTTGAAGGCAATATCAACAGTTTTTATGCCAAAGGCATGATGAAGTCATTAAAAAAGCAAGGCTTTGCTGTCGTATTGATGCACTTTAGAAACTGCTCAACCGAAGTAAACCGCTTACCAAGAGCCTACCATAGTGGCGACACCGCCGATTTAGCTTTTTTTATAAATCATTTAAAACAACAGTTTCCAAATCGCCCTATTGTAGCGGTGGGTTTTTCATTGGGTGGTAATGTACTGGCTAAGTATTTAGGCGAAGAAAACATTCACTGCCCGCTTAACGCAGCTGCCGTTATATCTGCGCCCTATGATTTATCATCATCTAGTGATGTTATTCGTAAAAGCTTAGGTAAAATTTATCAAAAATATTTGCTCGATCGAATGAAAAAGTCAATGCAACGTAAATTACCGCAAATTAAACAGCAGATACCGATCACCACTGATCAATTAATGGAAATTGACGATTTATTAGAGTTCGATAACCAGCTTACAGCACCGTTGCATGGCTTTGAAAATGCACACGACTACTACAAAAAAGCCAGTGCGATGCCGTATTTAAAAGATATTGCGACACCTACACTAATTATTCATGCCAAAGACGACCCTATGCTGTCGATTAAAGCGGTTCCAAGTAGTCAAGATGTAAGTGAGCATGTTACGCTGCGTATCTCTGAAAAAGGCGGCCACGTAGGTTTTATTAGCGGTAACAACCCATTTAAACCCGTGTATTGGCTAGAGCAAGTAGTGCCTGACTATTTTAAGCAATGTGTATTTAATAACACCGATAATGAGTGACTATGATTATTCCTTTTGAACAACTTGATAAAGACACACTGTACAACCTAATTGAAAGCTATGTACTGCGTGAAGGCACAGATTATGGCGAACAAGAATTCAGTATTGAAAGTAAAGTGGCGCAAGTTAATCAGCAATTAAAAAGCGGCGAAGCTATGGTGTTTTTCTCTGAACTGCACGAATCGGTCACCATAATCTCTAAACGTGAATTCAAAGCACTGCAAAGTGAAGCGCAATTCGACGAGTAAACTTGTCAGACACGACGTAAAAATAGACAATGGTTTTTTTAACTCAAAGAGCCATTATAAATGATAAAACTAAGCTCACTAGTTGCTGCAATGTCGATTGCATTAACCGGCGCAGTCAGCGCTGAAATAACCCCCTCGGATAAAGCAATCAAGCTTGCTCACGATACCATTTTAATCGACACTCACATTGATGTGCCTTACCGCATTCATGATAAATGGGCGGATGTAACTAAAGCCACTGAGGGCGGCGATTTTGATTACCCTCGTGCAGTAAAAGGCGGTTTAAACGCGCCATTTATGTCGATTTATATTCCTGCCCATTTAGAGTTTGAAGGCAAAGGAAAAAGCTTTCAATTAGCGAATCAACTGATTGATGGTATGGAAGCGATTGCACAACGTGCACCTGACAAGTTTGCCATTGCTGACTCAACACAAGATATTGAGCAACAGTTTAAGGACAATAAAATATCAATCGCCATGGGTATGGAAAACGGATCGCCTATCGAGGGCGAAATGAAAAACCTACAACACTTCTTTGATCGTGGTGTGCGCTATATCACCCTTGCTCACTCGCAAAGCAACCATATTTCTGACTCATCATACGATATTCGTCGCAAGTGGAAAGGCCTGAGCCCATTTGGTAAAGAGCTAGTAAAAGAGATGAATAATATCGGCATGCTGATTGATGTGTCTCATATTTCGGACGATGCATTTTATCAAGTGATGGAACTGTCTAACACCCCTGTGATTGCATCACACTCATCACTACGTAAATACACACCAGGTTTTGAGCGTAATATGAATGACGACATGCTGTTAGCCCTTAAAAAGAACGGTGGTGTGATTCAAATTAACTTTGGTTCAAGTTTTGTTACTTCAAAAGCCGGAAGTTGGTACGATCAATTAAAAAGTAAAAAACAAACAATTACTGAAGAAGGCAAAAAAGTAGCTAAAGATTTTGATGCGATGTACCGCGCTAAAAATCCATTCCCATTTGCTAGCCTTGAGCAAGTTCTTGATCATATTGATCACGTTGTGAAGCTAATTGGTATCGAGCATGTTGGTATTGGCTCTGATTACGACGGTGTAGGTGACTCACTGCCTATCGGCTTAAAGGATGTATCTAGCTACCCTAACCTAGTTCAAGGTTTGATGGACAGAGGTTACAGCGACACCGATATTAAAAAGATTTTAAGCGGTAATACACTAAGAGTGTGGAAGCAAGCTGAGCAATACGCAAAATCGCATTAAGCTTTACGCGCTAGGCTTAGGTCTAGCGCTTATAGCCAATTTAAACACCGTATTTTGCCACTCACGCCCCGCCTTCTTAATTAACCCGTATATTTCATCCTCATTTAACACATTTTTTAACAGACTTATATTTCGAAAACAGATGAATTACCCATTTTAGAGGCAGATTATTTTATGACTATAAACAAAGGAACTATTGCGATTACTATAGCAACACTTGCCTTGGTAATTTCATGCTACGGAACATTTTTTAAAAATCAGCCCAGCTCACTTAATAAACCCAAGCAACAGCTAAGCCCCACAGTTTCTAATAGTACTCCTGCAGAATATCAGCAATCAAATGAAGCCTTAATTGACGAACTAAGCAAAAAAGTAAGTTCGCTACAACGCAAAGTAGCAAACTTAACACTGCACGCTAATGGCTCTTATCAAGAACAAGATACCGACGAATTTAAGGAACTTGTTCTTGACGTACTAGAGGAAAAACAGCAGCAAGAAGATGAAAAACGACGTGAGCAAAATCCTCTTTATAGCTTTTATGCAGACTTACCAGAAGACTATGATTTAAGGATCAAATCAGAACCTGATTATGCTAAACAAATAAACTCTCAATTAAGAGAGCAAACTTTAGATCCAAGCATCTCTGATTTAAATAGGTTAGCTGCACTGAGCCAACTGCAAATGAATATGTATATTCTAAATAAATCTACTATGCCCGAGTATGACTATGAAGTAGTAGGTAACATTTTAAATTTAGCGAACAACAGTAGTGACGAAAAATTTAAAATTCAAGCTGTTGAGTTAACAACTCAGACACCGGTACTTGATTACCGCCTTGCAGAGCAATTTACAATCTTGTTAGAGCAAGACACGAATGATTATATCCGTCGCTTAGCTGCACAAGGGTTGATGGCGCAATACTACCAAGCTCAAAATAAACAAGATGGCTATACAAAGCAAATGGCGCAACATCTACTTTCAGTTTATGACAATACCTCTGACAATGCAGTCAGGGCAACGCTTGACGAAATGATGGGTAACCAAGATATGCTTGATGAATTACGTAAGAATGCTGGTTACTAACTGATTAAGTTCATGCTCCCACTTTGTTACAGCGATAACATTAATACTTTTACTTCAGACATTAAAAAACCCGAGGCTAAGCTCGGGTTTTTCGTATTAATTAGCTAGGCTAATTATTACTCTACGATAGTTACTACAAAGCACCTACGCCTAAGGTAACTGCGCCACCTTCACATGAAGTAAATTGCAGACATTAAAAAACCCGAGACTGAGCTCGGGTTTTTTCGTATTAATTAGCTAGGCTAATTATTACTCTACGATAGTTGCTACAAAGCACCTACGCCTAAGGTAACTGCGCCACCTTCACTTGATGTAAATCGCAGCCATTAAAAAAGGCCACCTAAGTGACCTTTTTCTAACAATTAACTTAAACGTTAATTATTAC
>NZ_JALNTK010000016.1:0-110888 GCF_023161865.1 Pseudoalteromonas sp. 2CM36K | reverse complement strand
TGGTCTAGGTCTTACTTTGCTTGCAGTGCGGGTGGAGCAACGATTGAAACGCTTCGAGCTTATGTTGATAGCCAATCCACACCAGATTAAAGTTCTTCGAACTTTACGCCGTAAATCCCCGCCCTCGGATCGGGCGAGGGTTTACGGCGAAACTGCTAAAAACTATACCATAAACTTAAACTGCTTTATTTATATTTGCGTACTAATTATCCAGCCAACGGCAACTAAAATAGTTAACCCAATCATAGTTTTAGTTTTATGTTTACTGATAAGTCGCTCAGCTTGATTGCCTGCATAATATACCACTAACGCTAACCCAAAATAGCGTATGGAGCGGGCAATCGCAGATGCCACTAAAAACAGTGCCAGCGAGTACTTGGTAGCTCCGGCGGCCAACATCGCAATTTGAAACGGAATAGGCACAATACCTAGGCTTAATACAAACCAAAAACCTTGTGCCTGCATTTTTTGCTTAACGTTTTCAAACTGTTCAGGACTAGAAAAGGTATTAATGATCCAATCGCCCACTACATCAAATAAATAATAACCCAACGCATAACCAAACAACGCCCCTATAACACAGCCGATTGTGGCCATAAGGGCAATTTGCCAAAGCTTTTCCCGCCTTGCTTGCATTAGCGGTACTAGCACCGCCTCGAGTGGAATGGGCACTATGGTGGATTCTAAAAATGAAGCAAACGTGATCCCGCTGAGCATATTTTTAGACTCAATAAACTGACGTGTTTTTTTCTTGAGCTTTTTTTGTATAGCCATAAACGTCCTGTTAACAATGAGGTAAGTGATTAAATCATCTCATAATAAGGTTAATGCTACCTTAAGAAGGACACTTTCAACATTCATATAAGTTGAATGCGCTTACTAAAAAGCGTTTTAAACATTAAACGCACACTATATTTAGAAAACGCTAGCATAATATGTAATTTTGCAGACCTTTTTTTTTACTTACTTAAATACAGCGTTGATCAACGCAATTAAAATAAATAGATAGTTTTATCAGCAACACCTTATGCATAAAAAACATAAAATTAACACTTGTTATCGAGATTGCAAAAATATATTGTATAAAAATTACAGAAGGAACTTGATACATGCAGCTCCCAATAGAACAATTAATTACTGGCTGGCAAAATGGCTGTACGCAAAGTGCAAACGAGTTAAAAGCGCGCCTTTATTATCATCTCAAACAAGTCTGTCATAGTCACTTACAAAACTATCGTGGTGAAATAGATTCAACTTACGTGCTACAGCACTTACCAAACACTGGCTCACTACTCCATCAATCTCTTATGGAACTAATTCCTCCACAACAAAGTATTAGTCAAAAAACACAGTTTAATGCTTATATCAGTGTGTTTATTCGCAATATTTTATGCGATGAAATTCGCAAGTTTCAAGCCCTTAAACGCACTCCTAATGCAGAAAAAACCCAGCAACAAAGCGATCAACTAAAACACCAAGAAGACTTTTTGGCACTTGACAGCGCATTAAATCATTTAGAAAAAGATCATCCGCAAAAAGCACTAATATTCTCTCAACATTACTTTTTGGGCATTGATACTAGCACATTAGCGGAGCAATTTGATGTATCACTAGCCACTGTTTATCGTGAATTGGACGCTGCAAAAGCATTTTTAAGGCTCTGCATAGAGCACTAATCAAAAAATAAGAATAATAATGACTAAATTTACTAATTCACTCAATTTATTTGAATACTTACTTAAAGAATTTCCTAACGACCTGATGACAGGCCTAGAAAGCGTGGAGAGCGTAAGTAAAGATGTGCTAAATGAAACTAAGCAACTTATATTAGCGCATAATAAAAATCAGCAGCAAACACAATTTCATCAATCAATTAGCCACTCCACTGACCTTTTAAGTAAAAATAATAAAATAGAAAACTTGATAGGCAAAACCATTGCCCATTTCACATTAAAAACCTTATTGGGTAGTGGGGGTATGGGTGTTGTTTACTTAGCACATCGAAATGATGGTAAATTTGAGCAAACCGTTGCTATAAAAGTTATTTACCCAACTATTACTGCATTACACGGCCCACAAAACTTAACCCGTGAAGCGCAATATCTAGCACAACTAAACCATCAAAATATAGCAGGGGTACTAGACGCAGGTGAATGTGAATTTGGCATGTACATGGTGATGGAATACGTCGAAGGCACCACGCTTTTAATTTACTGCGATGAGCAAAACTTAAATACAAAACAGCGCCTGTCTTTATTTTGTAAAGTGTGTGATGCCGTTAGCTATGCTCACCAGAACCGAGTGATCCATGCAGATTTAAAACCATCGAACATACTTGTTAACAAACAAGGCGAACCCAAGCTTATTGATTTTGGTGTTGCACGTACGATAAATAGTGAACATATAGACTTCGTTGTTAATGATTATATAAAAGCACTAAGTCAAGAGTACGCCAGCCCAGAGCAACTTGCAGGACAAACGCTTACGACTCAGAGTGACGTGTATAGTTTAGGGAAAATACTAAAAAATTTAGTTCCAAAACAGAGCTACGAAATAAAGTGCATTACTAATAAAGCTCTGAAGAATGTAACTGAGCGCTATGAAAGCTCATCACGATTAAAGGTTGAGCTAGAGTGCTTTTTAAGTAATAAACCGATTAGTATATTACAAAGCAAACGCTATACCTTAAAAAAGTATTCACAACGCCACCCTATTCCCGTAATGCTAGCATCTGCATTGGTTATTGCTTCAGTAAGCTTTACGTCAGTCCTGTGGGCTCAAAATACATCACTTATAAAAGAGCAGCGGCTATCGGAATCTATTCTTGAGTTTATGTTCAATACATTTGAACAGGCCAATCCTGAAGTAAACAAAGGGCAACCAATACTAGCCAAAGATTTACTACTAAAACAACAACAAAAAACACACAGTGAATTTAACAACAACCCTGAAATTATTTATAGATTAAATAAAAAAATAGGCGACTCATTAACAGCACTAGGGGAATACCAAAGTGCAAACAATGCGTATCAACAAGCACTAAATATTAAACAAGAAGAAAACGAAAATGATTTTGAGTTAGCCAGTGAAATAGCAGAGAATTTAATCCAACTTAGTCAATTCGAAGAAGCTAAGCGTTACTTACAAGACCCCTTAACGCAAGATAATCAGATACAAGCAAGGTATTACCAATTACTCGGTAAAATTTATGCTGGCCTTGAAAATTATAAAAAAGCGAACGAGTTATATACAAAATCATTGAGTTTTAACCCTGATAAAAAATTAGAGTCGTTGGTTTTAACTGATCAAGCCATCAATTTGGTACATTTATCTAACTACCCTAAATCGCTAGAGTTACGCGAAAAATCGCTAAGTATTATTACCGAATACTTTCCTGAAGATAATGTGAGTATTGCTTTAGCAGAACATGAAATAGCTATCATCTTACATAACATGGGGAAATACGAAAAGGCATTAAAATATTTTGATTCAAGTTTAGCAAGGAGTATTAAAATATATAGTAAAAACCACCCCTTGATAGCCGAGCAATTAGCTAATCTAGCGAATACTTACGCAGAATTAAAAGAAACAGAGAAAGCAATATCAACACTGAAAGAGGTAACACAAACTCTAGAGAGCTTCTATCCATCCGCTCATACAGATACAGGTTTTAGCTATGTCTACTTGGGTAATGCTCAATTAGACGCAAAGGACTATAACTCTGCAAAGAAAAATTTTGAACAAGCACTTGCGATTGATACAGAACTTAACCAAAGTGATTCGCACCTAAAATTAGGTGCCCTAAATGGTTTAGCATTGGTGTATCGATTAACTGAGCAGTACCCTAAAGCAAAGCAAGCATTTGCTGACTTACTTATTTTAATTACCGATGAATATGGTATCGATCACCCAAGGCGTGGGATTGTTCTAGTTAACAGTATCCCCGTTGAAGTGGCTCTTAATAATAAGCAAAAAGCGAAAGAGAATGGAGAGGAAGCTATTAAAATATTTGCTAAACAATATGGTGCAGATAGTCAGTTTATTGAAATGGTTCAAAAACGAATTAAAGATCTTTAAAGTACAAGAAGCTGCTTTGGCAGCTTCTTGTTCATAAAGTTGGTCTGAGATTACTTAACCACGCCACTATTTTGATTATCCCGGTGAATTTTAGACCAAGTATTAGGCATTAAACCTGTGCTGTCGGTTTGAATAGCCACAAGCTTACCTGTTGCACTTGCGGCCGATACATTACTTTCAGATAAAGTACCTATGTATAAAACCCCCTGACTATCGATAGCTGGAGAAGACCAAGTTACATTTGCTTTTAAATCATATTGCCATGCAAGCGTGCCATCTGGTTTATATGTATAAAGTAAATTACTTTCTGAAGAAAAATACACATTACCATTATCGCCAATGGTAGGAGACACATAAACATCACCGGTAATTGCCACTTGCCATTTTATACTTTTATCATTGATATCGAGTGCGTAAAACTCACTATCATCATTATTTTTTGTACCAAAATAAATCGTACTACGCGACTCATCTATCGCTACCGATGAGCGAATGTATGGCGCCTCGAACACCTGCGGATTTGGTAATTCAAACTTCCAACGCAGATCCAAATTATCATCAAAGCTGTATAATATTCCGGCTTCAGAGCCAAAGTAGATATTATTGTTAGAATCAATAGCTGGAGTTGAGTAAACCAAGTCGCCTGCAAAGGTGTCTATATCTTTGAACTCACCCATTAGCTCATAGCTATTTAGATCAAGCTTAAGGACCCGACCCTCATCATAAAAAACAAGCTCACCGTTATAATTTACTGCTCCATTTACAAACCTGTCTTGTCGTTCTTCGCAATTACATAAACGCTCAAACAAGCTCTCACCCGTTTGCGCATTAAAAGCACGGATATCTAAACCAGTGTATATAATCTGGCCTTCAAAAGCCGCAACCTTAGTTAAACCAGAGCCTGTTTGAAAGCCATAATCAGATACACGCTGGCGCCATATTTGCTCGCCGCTACTATTTAGAGCTACTAAGTCACGGTATACTTTATCAAACTCACCAATACGCTTATCGACTGTAAAATAAATATTACCATTGTGTACAACAGGGCTTGAGCGAACCTCTTCGCCATTAGGTAAGGTGTAGCGCCACTTTTCACTGCCATCGCGGTTATACGCCACCATTACATCACTACCTGCGGGATCATTACGCACATTCTTGGCTGTGCCTATATAAATTGTTTGCTCATCAGCACTTAGTGCCGGTGACGAATAATAAGCAAAGCTTGTGGTTGGTAATAATTTTTCCCACACTAAGCGCAACTCTTCAACCTTATCAGGTTGTTTATCTGCATCGGACTTGGTGGTTTGTGGATCATCGCTGCCACCACCTCCACCGCAAGCAGCGAGCAGTATACTTAACGCAAATATAATTGATGTTTTAGTTTTAGGAGATTCAAACTGTAAATTCATGTAATTACCTGATAGTTATAATTTATTGTTAAATAAATTCTACCAAGAGAGCTACAACAATTACAGACACGAAAAATGTTTTGATTTTTCTCACAAATTTAAAATATTTTTATCTGTCTTTATGGCGTTACTAAATCATTGAGACGAATTACTTATTCTCAGCCTCGGGGATTGCATCTACAGGCACGCAACTATTAGGGTCTAGCTCAAAGCCCTCGTGCAATGCATTTTGCATTTTAGATAAAAACGCTTTACTTAAAGGCTCACGTGCCGTTATTGAATGATATTCAACCTCTCCTTTATGTGTACATTTATAAGGATATACATACTGATTTTCATCAATCTCTGCTGATGGGTCACTCATCGCACAGCCTAGTAAAACACCAACCATCAAACAACAAAAAATTAAACGAATCATAATCACCTCTATACGTAGCAGCGACTTTATGTCGCGTCCTTTTAAGGGGTTATCCCGCGTCGAGTTTACCCCGAAACGTAGCAGCGACTTTATGTCGCGTTCTTTTAATATACATGACGCGGGCTTCATTTACGTGGTTTCATTTACGCGGGGTAAACCCGCTGCTACACTTATATTTTACCCACAAGAATTGTGAATGAATAATGCGTATAAATTGAGAAAAGGCAGAACGACCTTAAACAATCATTTTTACAGCATCACCATAAAAGAAGCTCTGCTTGCTTATACGTTTTTACTAAAATCAGAAAAAGGTCTAAGCGCACAAATGCTTGATGAGCAAATAGAGACGTGGTTTAAAACAAAGTATAAATGCGAACTCGACTTTGAAATTAGCGATGCGCTTGAAAAGCTCACTCGGATGCGTTTAGTAACCCGCACTAACTATGTGTATAGTGCAATAAATTTAGATCATGCAAAAACTATTTTGGATGAGCGCTGGGATAACCTATTTCAATATAATTAATGTGCAAAGTTTACTTAACAACAAAAAAGCAGCTGTCATTACAGCTGCTTTTTACGTTACTTAACAAGATGCAATTAGCTAAGCAGCTTGATGCCTAGTAAACTTTGCATGCACTAATTTATAAAGTGCTGGTAAAATTAACAACGTTAGCAAAGTGGATGACATAATTCCGCCAACCACAACCGTTGCCAGCGGCCTTTGTAGCTCAGCGCCGGTACCGGTATTTAGCGCCATAGGAATAAACCCTAAACTCGCCACTAAAGCAGTCATTAGTACTGGGCGCAGGCGCGAAAGCGCACCTGTTTGTATTGCATCTATTAAACTAAATCCATCAGCTCTTAATTGTTTAATAAACGACAGCATAACCACACCATTTAATACCGCTACACCACTCAGCGCGATAAACCCCACACCCGCTGAAATAGAAAGCGGCATATCTCGCAGCAATAATGCTAATACCCCACCGGTTAGTGCAAGTGGCACGCCGCTAAATATAATTAACGAATCACGCAGTGAATTAAACGCGCTATAAAGCAGTCCAAATATAAGCATTAAAGTAACCGGCACCACCAGCGATAGCCGTTTACTTGCCGATTCTAGCTGCTCAAACGTACCGCCGTATTCAAGCCAATAACCGCTAGGTAAGTTAAGTTTTGCATTCATACTCGCTTGGGCATCGCTTACAAAGCTGGCTAAATCACGCCCTGTCACATTGGCCGTTACTACCACATTACGCTTGCCGCTTTCGCGATTTATTTGATTCGGGCCCTTTTCAATGCTAATTGTAGCCACTTCTCCAAGCGGTACAAATGCAAGCTCAGGGTTACTACTTTGAGGTAATGCGACAGGTAAACGCGCAAGCGCAGAGACATCAGCAGACCAACGCTTATCTAAGCGTACTAATAACGAAAAGCGCTTATCACCCTCATAAATGAGCCCTGTTTGCACCCCGCCAACGGCAGCGGCAAGCGTTTGTTGAATGTCGTTTACAGTTAATCCTAGTAGCGCCATATGATCTCGCATTGGAGTAACAGAAAGTGTAGGCAAGCCCTCCATTTGTTCTAAACGAACATCGGTAGCACCGGTAATATTTCGTATTAAGCCGGTGGCTTTTTCGCCAAATTGCTTAAGTATGGCTAAATCGTCACCGTAAATACGCAGCGCTACATCGGCACGCACACCAGCAATTAACTCGTTAAAGCGCATTTCTATAGGCTGAGTAAATTCATAGTTATTACCCGGTACCTCATTCACACGATGACGAATTTTTTGCACTAACGCGTCTTTACTTAGTGATGGATCAGGCCATTGCTTTTGTGGTTTGAGCATTAAAAAGGTGTCGGCAACATTAGGCGGCATAGGATCGCTGGCTACATCCGCAGTACCAATCTTCGAAAATACGTTCGCAATTTCGGGTTGCGCTAATAAAGCCTGCTCCAACTGCTTTTGCATTTGCACCGATTGTTCAATACCGGTGCCAGTAATACGCAGCGCATGCATTGCAATGTCACCTTCATCAAGCTGAGGTAAAAATTCGGCGCCCATATTTTTCACTTTAAAGCCAAGTGTAATTACAAGCACAGCAGCAATGCTCACCATCAGCCACGGTAATTTAAGCGATAAGCCAAGTAGCGGTTTATAACCTTTTTTAACACCACGCATTACCGCATTTTCGCTCTCACTCACTTTACCGCGTACAAATACCGCAATAGCGGCAGGCACAAAGGTAACGGCAAAAATAAGTGCGCCAACTAATGCAGCAACCACTGTAAACGCCATAGGCTGAAACATTTTGCCCTCTACACCACTCAGTGCAAATAGCGGTAAATACACCAACATAATAATTAAAATGCCAAATACTGCTGGGCTGAACACTTCTTTAGTGGCTGAAGTTACAACCTCTAAACGCTCACTGAGTGTAAGTAAGCGCCCATGTTTATGTTGAGCCATCCCTAATTGACGAAGGCAGTTTTCAACCACAATCACCGCGCCATCTACAATTAATCCAAAGTCGATTGCACCTAAGCTCATTAAGTTACCCGAGACTCGATTACCCACCATGCCTGTAATAGCAAATAGCATACTCAACGGAATAACCATGGCGGTAATAAGCGCACCTGTGATGTTCCCGAGCAATAACAGTAAAATGACGATAACTAATACCGCCCCTTCAAACAGGTTTTTTTGTACTGTGGCAATGGTTTTATCAACCAGGTTGGTACGGTCATAGACAGGCTCAACGATAACCCCTGCAGGTAAGCTTTTTTGTACCTCTATCAACTTGTCAGCCATGGCTTTGGCAACCACACGGCTGTTTTCACCTATTAGCATCATTGCCGTGCCTAGTACGGTTTCTTCGCCATTATAGGTAGCCGCGCCGGTTCTAAGTTCTTTTCCTAAATACACATTGGCCACATCTTTAATTCGCACAGGAGCATCATCACGCTTGGCGATAACGGTGTTTGCTATATCGGCTAAGGTTTTTAATTGCCCAGGCGAGCGCACTAAATATTGGCCGTCAAAGCGCTCTATAAACCCTGCGCCACGGTTGCTGTTATTAAGCTCAAGTGCACTAATAACATCCTTGATTGTCAGCTTATAAGCAATGAGCTTTTCTGGCATGGGCGCAACCTGGTATTGGCGCTCAAAGCCACCTTGGCTGTTTATTTCGGTTACGCCTTTTACTTTTAAAAGCTGCGGACGAATAACCCAGTCTTGCAAAGTACGCAAGTCTTCGGCGTTATACGCCGTACCATCACTTTTTAACGCATTGGGCTTTACATGCACGCTATAGGTAAATATTTCACCTAAACCACTGGCAATAGGTCCAAGGTTTGGCTCAATATTATTAGGTAAATCGGCGCGAATACTTTGAATGCGCTCTGATATTTGCTGGCGCGCCCAGTAAATATCGGTACCTTCGTTAAAAATAACGGTAACTTGCGAAAGCCCATAACGCGAAATTGAGCGGGTGTAATCAAGCTTAGGAATACCCGCCATCGCCGTTTCGACTAAGTAAGTGATACGCTGCTCAACTTCAAGTGGGGTAAAACCAGGCGCTTTAGTATTAATTTGCACTTGCACGTTGGTAATATCGGGGACAGCATCTACCGCTAAGTTTTGGATGTTATACACACCAAACCCAGCAAATAAAAATGTTAGCGCAAGCACCATCATGCGGCGTTTAACCGCAAAAGAAACAATCCAGTTAATCATGGTACCTCCTAGTGAGCGTGACTTGCGCCGCTTTTTAAAATATCGGCTTTGATCACATAGCTATTGGCAGTGACGTACTCACTACCGGGGCTTAAACCTGCGATGACTTCAACCCACTCGCTATTTTTTGCGCCTAAAGTAACCGGGCGTACTTCAAACACATTATTTTTACGCACAAACACACTCGCCATGCCGTTAAACTCTTGAATAGCCTCAGGCTTTACACGCACGCGAGCATTGACTTTATCGATACTGACATCAGTATTAACATGCATACCCGGACGCCAATGACCATCAGGGTTATTAAGCTCAATACGGGCACGTGCAATATGCCCGCCGGTCATCATAGGTGCTATAAAAAACACCTTACCTTGGGCATTTAAATGATGATGTAAATCGTACACGATGGCGCTTTGACCAATGGCTAGATTTTCGATGTTTTCAGGAAAGGCTGAGAGCTCAACCCATACTTTATCAAGGTTCACGACCTGCATTAACGCACGAGTACTTGCCAGTTCGCCACGCTTTAAATATTGCTCGGTTACCACACCACTAATGGGGCTTTTAATACTGTAGTTTTGCAATGTTTCACGGTTGGTGACACTGGCCAGTACCTCACCTTTTTGAACCGTTTGACCAATGCTGACAAAAATATCGCTGATCAATCCGGTATATGGCGCCATCACTTCTACTGTGCCGTGCTGTGTCGGTGCAATAACACCAAACAGCGTGTCAGAAATATCAACTTCGCCACTTTGTGCTATCTGCGTTTTAATACCCGCACCTTTAATCGCTCGCTCACTAAGCATAGTGCGACCTTCGTATTGGGTGTACTCAAAACTAACGTGTTCACCTTTATAATTGGCAGTAATGAAAAGCGCAAACGAATGTGGCTCATTTATGGGTTGCGTGCTAACAAGGTACTCATTCTCACGCGTAAATTGTATTTTTTGCGGCGCTTCTACTAATCGCTTTAAGTTCATTTCGATGCTTAAATCGTTTATATCTACTGGCTGATTTTGCTCATAACCATATACGCGCAGCTCAACTTTACCTGCCAATTCTCGCAGCTTTAACTCAAGAGTGAGCTTTGCGTTGGTTAATAAAAAGCCGCCATGGGCACCTTGTTTTTGGGTTTGCTCTGTTTGCCCATGCTCTGATGAGGCAAATACATGTGTGCTTATAACGCTCGTTGTAGACGAAAGTAATATTAATAATGCGATAAACGTGTTGTTCATGATTGAAAAGTCTCAGTTAAAGATTGGCCAGTTAAACGCTCAAGAGTAAGGTGCGTTTGATATAGCGCTGCATAGGTATTGATAAGTGCGCGTTTAGAGTCAAATAGAGCTTGTTGGGCATCGAGCAATTGCAACACCGAAATTTGTCCGCGTTGATAGCTTTTTAAACTTTGCTCAATAAGTGTTTGGGCTTGTGGAATAACCTGCTCAGATAACAACTGCGCCTGTAACGTTTTGCCTTGGTAATAGGTGTACAAGGTACGAACTTGTTGGCGTAACTGAACCCGTAATTGCCCTTGCTGCTCACGTAACAATGCCAACTGACTGTTAGCCGCTTCAATATTACCGCTATTTGGGTTACTCAATTGCAATGGCATAGAAAACGAAAACAGCAACGAACTGGTATCGCTTTGCTGATTGTAGCGCAGGCCCGCACCTACATTAATGTCGCTTTGCCCGTTGGCTTTTTGCAGCGTTAAGTTGGCCGCTTGCTGTAAGTATTGTTGCTGCAACATGGCAAACTCAGGCGCTTGGTTAACTGCATTAAGTAACGCTTGCTCAGATTTAAGCGGTATTAAGGTAGCCATATTCCCTGCGAAATTCGTGTAGCTATGTTGCTCATTCCACAGCTCATTGAGCGATAAACGCGCTCGCTCAAATTCGCTATTTAGCTTAGCTGTCTCAAGCTCAACTTGGCTTAGTGCATAACGCATACGGGTTACATCGGCTTGCGATACAGCGCCGGCGTTAGCCCGTTGCTTTATTGCTTTGAGAGCTTGGCTCACCACGTGATGTCGTTCGCTGTTAAGCGTAAGTAAGGTTTGAAATTTAAGCGCCTCGTAATATCGCTCACCAGTGGTTGCTAATAAAGCTAACCGAGTATTTTGATATTGTATTGCTTGGGCTTTAATGTTCGCCGTTGCGTAATTTATGCGGCTTTGGCGTTTATCTCCAAGCTCTATAAGCTGGCTAAATGCCAAGGTTATTTCAGCGTCTTGCACACCACGCGCATCGTTTGTCCCTAATAAGTTTTCAGCTTCTATATTTAAAATAGGGTTAGGCGAAAGTGCCGCTTGAGATTTAAGTGCGCTGAGTATTTTTTGATGATAAGGGTAGCGTTTTAATAGCGGATTTTGTTGCTCGGTATTTATCAACGCTTGTTTTAGAGTTAGTGTTTTAACATTTGCAAACGCACTAAAAGCAGGCAGCGCGCACAGCATCACCACCAACATAATTGATCTTTTATTCATATAGCTTGTCCGTTTTTTAATAAACAGAGTTCACTTGCAAACCATTCTCAACCTTCGCAAAGAAATAGCGACAGTGTAAAATAGTTAGCAATTTAAACATGCCATAACAGCCCATAGAACGCTTACGCGCAGGCAGCTAAAAGCACAATAATTAATTGAAATTAAATTAAAAACTAGCTAAATGAATTCGGTGGGGGTACATCAGGTGGATAATTTAAACTATGGTAATACACAAGTACTGAGGGTTTACTTTGTTGAGGAATAATAGCGTGACTAAGTGTGCTGTAATAGCCACAGTGACAATGTTGGTGTGCATGAATCTCAACCGGTGGCTGATTATCGCTTTGTCCATGGTCATTATCAGCGGTTATAGTGTTTTGTGATAATGCGTTACTTACATGCTCAACGTCTTCTTGTAAATGGTATGCAGCGCCATCACAACTTATAAAGCTGTGCACAAGCACGAGTAACATGACCATTAACAAACGATTTGAGCGCATAATTTAGCTATCTTCTCAGCCTAAAATTGACTTAAATAAACCTAACCAATTAAAGCCATATAGTATATTAGCGGCAAACGACAATAAAGGGCTTTTTATCAATTGATGGCGCCAATTGCGTTTACTGAGGTTAACTATAAAACAAAAAACCACCGGCTTTAATAGCCAGTGGTTTTTTAAAATTAACGCTTAAGCAACCGCATGTTCTAAAATTTCACGGCTTTCTTTTAGCGTAATCGCTTGGTTTTCACCAAGGGCAACCATGCCATGTGCTTCTAGTTTGCCAATAATATTATCAATGGCAGCCGCTTTATCATCACCATGTTCAGTTAGCTGTGTTGCAACCTCAAGGCTGTGGTAAAACGCTTCAATCGCTTGAATTGTTTGCTCTGCTAAATCATCAGTTTGCTCAAGACCAAATACGTTTTTACCCATTTGCTCTAGTTTCGCTTTTTTAACTGCAAATTGATTGCGCAATAAAGAAGGCTGAACAATAGCAAGCGAACGCGCATGGTCAACACCATAGGCAGCAGTAAGCTCATGACCAATCATGTGGGTTGCCCAATCTTGCGATACGCCTGAACCAATTAAGCCATTAAGTGCTTGGTTAGCTGCCCACATAAGGTTTGCACGCCATGCATCGTCTTGGTTTTCAAAGTTATCGCCCAGTGTTTTGAGCGTTTTTAATAGTGCCTCTGCGTATCCTTCTTGTACCAATGCGCCTTCAGGGAACGTAAGGTACTGCTCACACGTATGCACCCACGCATCAACTAAGCCATTTACAAGCTGGCGCTGTGGTAATGTTTTCATTACATCAGGATCCATAATCGCAAATTTAGGCAGTACTTCTGGTGAAGCAAACGGCAATTTTTGCTTAGTCGCTTCTTTGCTTACCACTGAGTTTTGGTTAGATTCAGAACCTGTAGCTGGTAGCGTTAATACGGCACCAATTGGTAATGCGCTAGTAATTGTATGCTTACCAGTAGGAATGTCCCAACCTTCGCCGTCGTATACTGCAGAAGCGGCAATGTATTTAACGCCGTCTATTACAGAGCCGCCGCCGACACCTAATACAAAGTCGATATCTTGTTCTTTACAAATTTTAACCGCTTGGTCAAGTACTTCAATTGTTGGGTTAGCACCCACACCCGAGAATTCGACCCAATCAAAACCTTCAAGTGCAGCAGCAACTTGGTCATACACGCCGTTCTTTTTAATTGAGCCGCCGCCATAAACAACCAATACTTTTTGATCTTTTGCGATCAAGTCGCTAAGTGCGGCAATTTGCTGTTGGCCAAATTGGATGAGAGTGGGATTTACGTAGGTAAATTTCATTATTTTGCTCCTAGGTGACGGTTAATTTCATAATGCTTTACTTAGCCACATATCAAGTAAAGCTTTGATGGATGCATATTAGTAGCAAAGTTAATGTATAAAAAGCCCAATAACCGCCTAAAGCTTGCCTAAAACTACCAGCACGGTTATTTTACGCAAAATATTTTAATTACAGATACTTTTATGCCCATCATAGCCAAAATGCTGCAACAATACGCCGAGCACAATAATTTACTAAGCTTTGAGGGCACCATGGAAACAATTATTCCTGGGGTGTATTTTCATCGCGCTACCAAAAGTTCACCGCGCCAGCCGCTTATTTATAACTCAGGCATAATCGTGGTTGGCCAAGGCCGTAAAATAATTCATTTCCCAGAACATCAAATAGAATACGGCGAAGGTGATTACTTGGTACTAGGTGTACCTGTCCCATTAGAGTGTGAAGCGTTTACCGATAATGACTTACCGGTTATGGGCATAGCTATAGACATAAACCCTGTCATGTTGCACAAGCTAGTTAATCAGATGTTGCAGCACCAGCTTTTATCTGTCTCCAGCGCGAATATTGGCACAGTACAATCCGCCAAGCTAGACTGCGCAATGGAGCAAGTGACATGTAGGTTGCTAACGGTTTTAAATAATCCACTTGAGGCTGAGGTATTCGGCGAAGATATAGTAAAAGAGCTAGTGTATCGTGTCCTTTGCGGCCCCCAAGGGAATACTTTAATAGGTCTAGCTATGCATGATGGCTATTATGCGCGTATAGCTCGCTCACTAGCAACGATGCATCAGGACTATGCAAACCCTATTACTGTTGAAGGTTTAGCAGAAGAGGTCAATATGAGTGTCTCCTCTTTTCATCGTGCATTTAGGCAGGTAACGTTTGAATCTCCCTTACAATACTTAAAAAAAGTACGTTTAGCTAAAGCAAAAGAGTTAATTACCACAGCGGGAAGCAAAGCAAATGAAGCTGCTTTTAAGGTAGGTTACACCAGTGCATCACAGTTTAGCCGTGAGTTTAAACGCCACTTTAATAAAACTCCGAGTGAAATAGAGTAATAAAAATAAGATTTACCCACTCATGCGCTATATCAAACTTTATCATTAACTTTTACTAGCAAAGATAACACGCTTTGTTAATATAGAGTAACAGCCATTTTTTTAACCCTACTATGCTCAATAACACCGTAACAATAAGGAAGCACTTACATATAACCACCTCCTTATGTATTAAATTTTGCGGTGCTTTATTTGTCATTTTTATTTTTCTTATCTGCAATACAGCTATTGCAAAAGATAGCTGCAATTTAAAATCTATCGCAAACAGTGTACCCACTCCCTTATCGCAAGGTATTGCTGCAGACATAAAACTAGAAAAAGGCATTAACCAATTTGAGTTGGTATGTACGCTAAACCAAAGCGGTGTTTTTACGTTTACTCGCCCTGCACTTGAACGTTTTTCGTGGCAACAAAATAACCAATTAAAAGCCCCTTTAAAAACAAATCAAATGGCTATTTTAATGGAACAAGGCAGCTTTAATGCAAAGCTAACTTTAACCACTACTGCCAGCTATAACCCCCGGTTTACTTGGCTAGACTCACAGCAATTTATTGAAAAGGTGCAATTGTACAATTTAATATTTGGGGTGTTTTATGGATTATGCGCAACGCTTATTTTTTATGCTTTAATAATAGGTTATGGCATTAAAGACGCTATTTTTAAACTGTATGGCATCTATCTTTTTTGTATCGCTAGCTTTATTTTTTTACAAGAAGGCCAGCCCTATTTATTTACCAATGGCTACTTTTCTGCATATATCAGCCACCTTTATACATTAAGCATTGGTTTAACTATAGTCAGTGCTACTTGGTTTATGAGCGCACTATTAGAGCTACCTGAGTATTGGCGCAAATTAAGTTATGCATTAAAAATTACCGCGTTATGTGTACTGACTTTGTGCTTACAAAAAATAGCTTTAGATTTGCCCGCTATTACTAATATCACCACAATCGTTACTGGCTATTTGTCACTACTAATTGTGATGACCATTTTTATACTCTCAGCCGTGCAAGCTAAACAAGGCGTTAACGAAGCCAGCTTAGTATTTATTGCCTTAAGCTGTGTATTTATCAGCATGATATTTAGAGTGTTACTAACCGAATACAGTCCTTTTATACAGCGTTATGGGTTTGTGATTGCTTTTGCGATTGAATCTCTGCTTCTTGCTATTGCAGTTGGTAGGCGAATTCAACGACTCAGTTATGCTAAAAAACAGGCTGAACGGCACGCTAATTACGATCATCTTTGTCATATTTATAACCGCCGAGGCTGGAGTTTAAAAGCCAATGAGTTATTAAAAAAACACGCTCAACGTGGTGGCGTGTTGTGTTTTTTATATATCGATTTAGACCGATTTAAAGCAATAAATGATACCTACGGCCATGATGTTGGCGATAAAGTACTCTGCATAGTGGCTGAGTCAATTAGTCAGCATATGCGCAGTGAAGACGCAGTTGGCCGCTTAGGCGGAGATGAGTTTGTGGCTATGGCATTATTTACCAGCAAAGATAAAATTAACCGCCGAGTTGCGACCCTTGAACAAAAATTAAATGCGCTTAGCTTAGAGCACCAAGGTAACACCATCGCTATTTACGCAAGCGTAGGGCAAATAAACTATAGCGAAGCGCCTAAAAATTTAGATGAGGTTTTAAAAGCCGGTGATAAAGCAATGTATCAAAAAAAGTCATTACGAAAAGCGCAGGCTAAGCAAATCTTCACAAGAGAAAACGCCTAAAGTCATCGTTTAGGCGCATAATCATTACTCGTCTTTTTTGAATAAGACTTCTGGGTTTACCATAGTTTTCATTTCTAAAACGTTACCATTTGGATCTTCAATAAAAAACGTTTCTTGCTCAAATTCATCACCTACAAAACGGCGGTAAGGCTTATCTAAATATTCAAGGCCCGCGTGTGCAATACGTTTTTTTAATGCCTGAAATTCATCTTCAGATAAGTGAATACCAAAATGCGGTACAGCTACTGCGCCCATATCAACATCATGACGCACTGTTGGTAAGCGCTCTGTGCTTTGATGAAGCGTTAACTCGTTACCCCAAAAATCAATGTCTACCCATCGCCCAGCTTCACTATTACCCGTTTTACAACCAAGCACGTCACAATAAAACGCTTTCGCTTTTTCAAGATCACCAGCTGGAATAGCCAAATGCAAACAGTTAGACATAAATTACCTTAGGTTATAACTTTTAATATATGAAATATGCTGCATTATACATAATTTGTAATTTATAGAACATTAACGGCATTATTTTTAGTCATTCATTGCGTACATTTAATTTAAAGCCACGGTTATTTGCTCTTTTGGGAGCCATATATCGCTTTTAGTCTTAAATTGTCGATTTTAACTATTAAAGCTAAAACTGAACCTTTATGATGTGCGCCTTATGACTAAATTCATACTTTTAAAATTCATCACCTTTTTTATCGGCTGCTTGTCGTGCTTTATATTGCATACCACATTGGCATTACCTATTGTTGTGTCTGCTGCTTTAACAGGCCTCATCGGCTCATTTATTCCGTTTCCTGCACGTTATCAAAACCACCCTTATGCCTCCATTTATGCAGGTAGTTTTGCCGGTATGTGTTCCACCAACTTAATTAGCAACTATTGGGAAATCGCTATTATTTCTGCCATTGGCGCTGTTTTATATACACTAACACTTAATGTATTTGCAGGATTTGGCGGACGATTAGGCAGTATTGCATTTGCCAGTGTAGCCCTGTTTGTTTTAGCTAAAGGATTGCTGATATGACTATTACATACCCAGTATTAGCCTTGGCTGGTGCTTTTTTTACCTTTTATTTAGCAAAGCATAACCGCTTTGATGCTATAAGAGCCTCAGCTGCACTTTCAATTATTGCCTATTTGATTTTTGCACAGCTGAGCCTCAACGCAGAACTCTATAGTATCGTCTTTTTTGGCGGCACCTTTATTGGCATGAGCGCCCCTCACCGCTTTGGTGTTTATACGCTTGCCAGTTCAGCAATTATATTTTCATTGTTTTTTGCCTATTTGGTTCCCATTCTTGATGGCTTTGGTGGCGCTTTGGGAATTAGTGCATTTTTATCAGTGTGTATTTGCCACCTTTTTATTTTACTGGGTGCGCCTCGCAGTAAAAAAACTAAAATTTAAGACTTACTTGAATAAAAGTTCAATTAAATCGTACAAAAATAACGCTCCTTTTTTATCAATACAAAGTTTGGCTACGTAGGGTTCGCAAAGCTGCAACACTGCAACACTGCAACATTCAATTAAAGGGAAAATTATGAATAAAGTATTTAAGCTCGGTGCTATCATACTTTTCTTGTTACTCATTCAAGGTTGTAGTAGCGACGACGATAACAACGCCCCTGTCACTGTAGATCCACAACCAGCCGTTTCTATTTTTGATGCCGCACAGGACTCTGGAGAATTCACTACCCTTGTAGCAGCTTTAGAAGCAACAGGTCTAGATGAAACACTAGACGATTTAACTAACAGCTATACCGTTTTTGCTCCTACGGATGATGCATTTGCAGCGCTCGGTCAGGATACAATTAATGCGCTGTTAGCTGATACAGATACACTTCGTGATATTTTGCTTTACCATGTATTCCCTAACGCCACTGTTTTATCTGATGACGCTGTAGCCATTGCTAATAGCAATAGTAACAAAGTAGAAATGGCCAATGGCGACATGGCTGCTATTTCTTATGTAAATAGCTCGCTATTTATCAAGGATTCTGCAAGCAGCAGGGTTAGTTGATACGTTTAACGATACTACTCAATCATTTACTGTATTTGCACCAACAAATGCGGCATTTAGTAAAATTCCTTCCGCTGATTTAGATGCCTTATTGGCTGACACCGCTGCACTAACAGGTGTTCTGACTCAACACGTATTAGGCGCTCAAGTTGGAAGTACCGATGCATTTGCAGCCAATGGTAAAATGGTCACTGCACTTGCTGATAATATGCTAAGCGTAAACGTGGTAGATTTTACCAGTACTGAAAATACAGCAACAGACAGCGTAGCTTATGATGCAACAAATAATCGTTTAGTAACGGGTATGACCGATGCAATGTCAGGTAAAACGGTGTATGTATTTGATAACGACTTAGGTGAGACAACGAGCGTGTGTGAAGCAACTTGTGCAACAACGTGGCCGCCGTGTTAGGTACTTCGGCATCAATTGAAAATATTCCGGGTTTATCATTGATTGCTCGCTCAGATGACAGCATGCAAGTAGCTTACCTTGGCCTCCCTTTATATACCTTCTCAGGTGATACGGCAGCTGGTCAGAATAATGGTCAAGCTGTGAACGATATTTGGTGGCAAGTAAGTTTACCGGCTACATCACTACAAGTAGCTGGCAGCAATGTAGCAACCACTGATATTTGCACTAGCAATGGCGTTGTACACTTAATTGATACAGTGATCACAACGGCCAAATAACTAAATTTTACTGTGAGATAAGCTAGGAGTGATGCTATTTGCTCCTGGCTTTTTTTATATAAAAATAGGTTTACTTATTACTACGTTGAGAGCTTGTTGGGTAGCCAAACAACACGTTTGACTTGGCTTTTAACCCTTTAGCTTGGTAAGTACTTTTAAATAAATACTGCCACTGATGAAAAGTGATTTTGATTGGGTTATTACTGTTTAATTGACCAATAATGCCGTATTTACAGGGCTTGTTTTCATCCTCTTCTACATAAGTGCCAAATAATTTATCCCAAATAATTAAAACGCCAGCGAAGTTTTTATCTAAGTAGCCATTATTTATAGCGTGGTGCACCCGATGATGCGATGGGGTATTAAATAATGCTTCAAACCAACCGAGCTTTTTTACCACTTGCGTGTGTACAAAAAATTGATAAGCTAAATTAAGCGCCACCACCGCAAAAACAATCACAGGCTCAAAGCCTATTAATATCATCGGCAACCAAAATAGCCACATTCCCGCCAGCGGATACATTAAACTTTGCCTAAATGCCGTGGTAAAGTTCATTTTAGTAGAACTATGATGCACTACATGAGCGGCCCATAACCAATGAATATGGTGTGATGCACGATGAAACCAATAGTATAAAAAGTCTTGCAGTAAAAAAGCGCCTAAAACAGTAAATACTGTCAATTCAATATCAAATAGTCGAAACTGATACAACCAATAAAAAAACGGCATTAATAATAATAACGCAATGGCATCAGCGCCTTGATGTAATAAAGCAAGTAACGCGTTGGCTAAGCTGTCTTTTATATCGTAGTAACGTCTAAATTTTATAAACTCAACCCCTACAAACAGCAAAAAAATAGGGCTCAGTGCTAATAAAATAATTTCAATGCTCATGACGTTTCTCCTGAAAATAGCTGGCTATTTTTTTAAGTGCTTGGCTAACATCTTTTTTTATAAAAAAAGCCAGTATAAAGTCGGGTAACCACAAAGGCGCAATACAACGAATATGGTAGCTGATCTCGGTGAGTGATGGCTGAGTATTATTGGCTTTTAAGTAAATATCACCACGGTGCTGTGCAACGGGTTTATCCCCTAAAATGCGGTAACAAATGTGGCTATTATTGGCCGTTATTATTTGCTCTTTAAATGTTGTACCTTGCATTTTTATTTGTCTAATGGTGCCTTTTCCACCACTTATTTCACCCGAGTCTTGCGGTGTTAACACTTCAAACTGCGCATTAAAAAAGCGCCCCAAATCAGCATGCGCTAATAATAAGGTGCATAATTGTTCAGGCGTTGCTGCCACACTATGTTTAACGTTTATCTCAATCATTGTGTGCCCCATATTATTTTTATAGAGCTCTAGCATATAAAAATATTGCATGGCAAACTTGCGATTAGATGACTATTTTTTAGCTTTAGGCGACAAATGAAAACCTTAGCCGATCATTACTTTTCTAGCTGTTTGGATTATCTTCAAAGCACAGGATTAGATAGCCAAGAGATACTAACTGCCATTGAATTTGATGAATATGCAAATAAGCAAACACAACAATTAGCGCCTCGTATTAGCTTAAAAAGCTATAATGCGCTGCTTAGTTATGCACAGCAAACGCTAAATGACTCCTTATTCGGGTTTGAGTTAGGAAAACAAATACGCACCGCTGATTTTGGTGTACTTGGGTATTTAATTGAATCAAGTACTAATCTAGCCAGTGCCATTACTGCATTACTGAGCTACGACAGTTTAGTGGCTAACATAGGGCGTGCTGAGTTTGAACAGCAACAAACACTTTGCAAGGTAACCTGGTTAGCAGACCCACAGTGCAGTCCACAGGCCGTATTACGAAATATGACCGCGTGGGTAAGTGTTATACGCCAACTGCTTAATCCTCAGCTTTCGCCTAGTTGCGTTTATTTCATAGCACATTTTTCAGACAGTGAGTTACAACAATTAGCGCAATGGTTTAATTGCCCAGTAAAAGCTGGCGCTAACTTTAATCAAGTAGAGTTTCCAAGTAGTTACTTAACCCTTCCTTTTAAAACCGATAACTCCCAGATTAACGCTGTGCTAAAGCAAATGTCAGAGCAACAGCTATCCCAGTTTAAAAGTCAGCAATTATTAACAGAAAAAATTAATCATATTTTAATGGCTAAATACGATTTGCAGGACTGTTCACTGATCAGAACGGCTAGTGCTTTAAATATGACCCCGCGCACAGTGCAACGTCATCTAAAGCAAGAAAACACCAATTTTGCTGCTCTTCTTGAGCAAGAGCAAAAACGCCGTTTGTTAACTTATATTCCTCATTATCCGCTAAGCAGTATTGCAACTATGTTGGGGTTTAATGATCAAAGCTCTTTTAATCGCGCCTTTAAGCGCTGGTATCAATGCTCACCTCGTCAATTTATAAAAAACAACAATTAAACAATTTGATTACCTAAAACACATATTACCGTGTACCTTTTTATTAATTTTATTTACACTAGCCTCATGTATTGCTTTAAAGACAATTATTTATGCGTTTGCGTATGATGTTAACTGTTTTTGTAGTGGTTTTTTATAGTGCGGTCTGTCACGCAAACCCGGTCACCTTCATCGCTGAAGATTTGCCCCCTTATCATTTTAAAAACCCTCAAGGTGAAGCGCAGGGTGCCTTAGTTGATATCGCTAAAGCAGTATTAAAAGGCACGGCTTTAACAGCAACGTTTGAAATAATGCCGATGGCGCGTATGTTTCAACAACAACAAGCCAATCCTAATGCCATCATGCTGTCACTGTTAAAAACACCAAACAGAAACAGCCAGTTTAAGTGGCTGGGAAAAGTGTATTTTGCAGATGCATACCTAGTAAGTTTACGCAGTCATAACGATGAAGTGATTCACTTAAACTTTGCCAAAGAATACAAAGTAGCCACTATTCGCGGTTATTCTGCACAAGCTTATTTAGAAGCTCAAGGCTTTACTGAAAGTGAGAATCTAGTCTTAGTGAGTTACTACCAGCAGCTATGGAGAATGCTGTATAAAAATCGTATCGATTTTGTGGTGACTAACACCCTCACCCTTGAAAACGAGTTAAAGCGAGCAGGGCTCGACCCAAGCTTAATTACTAAGCGTATACATTTAGATGAACTACCTTCTTCTCTTCACTTTGCAGCAAGTAAGCAGCTTAACCCGCAAACAGCGAAAATTATTACTGCTAGATTAAACGCGATAAAAGAAAGCGGTGAATACCAACAAATTTTAAATAAATGGCAACTCCCTATTCCAACGCGCCTTTAGTCTTGAGTGGGTAAAACGCCTTGTGTTAAGTAATTTTTTAATGAAGTAAATAAAGGTGAAGGTAAGTTATTAATATCGCACCAACGCCACTGTAAACATTTGTTAGGCTCTTTATTTACAGGCTCGCCACCTTCATACTTTGCCTGCACATATAAAGTAATATAATGCTTGTTCTCGGCGCTAAAAATATCGTTGGTAAAATCGAGTTTACGAATATTAGTAACAGTAAGCCCTGTCTCTTCTGCTACTTCGCGCACTGCACATTGCTCAACCGTTTCACCAAATTCTAAATGCCCCCCAGGGGTTGCCCAGGTATTTGCACCATGTGCGCCTATTCGCTCACCGAGTAAAATTTTATTATCATGCATTACTATCACTGCAACGCCTACTCTGACAACTTGACTCATTATTACTACATTAAATAGTTCATCATTTTTATATGTTACCTCATTTAAATCATCAAACTAGTTGTTAGTTCGTTATAAACCATAGCGTTAGCTAAAAACCACACAACCCGTTCATTATTCAACCGACCATAGTCGAATATCACTCCTGATAAAAAGCGCTTAGTTTTAAATAAAGTTATATTAAATTTTGCTCAGGAGCCTTTATGTCAGGTGAATACAAACAACATTACAACGAGTTTAAACAAAACCCGGCAGCGTTTTGGTTATCGCAAAGTAAACGCCTCCCTTGGTACCAGGCTCCCGAAACAGCTTACACACAAGATGAAAACGGTTTATATCACTGGTATGCCGATGGCCAACTTAATAGCTGCTTTTTAGCCGTAGATCAGCATGTTATTGCCGGCCATGGTGATGAAACAGCGTTAATTTATGACTCACCCGTAACCAATACCGCGCGCAGCTACAGTTACTTTGAACTACAACAAGAAGTCGCTAAATTCGCAGGAGTAATGCAGTCTTTAGGCGTAACAAAAGGCGACCGCGTGGTTATTTATATGCCCATGATCCCCGAGGCTGTAATTGGCATGTTAGCCTGCGCCCGCATCGGCGCTATTCATTCGGTCGTTTTTGGCGGGTTTGCAGCACATGAGCTTGCCGTAAGAATTGATGACGCCAAGCCTAAGTTAGTACTCAGTGCTTCTTGCGGTGTAGAAGTGAATACCGTAATTGAATACAAAGAGTTACTTGATAACGCCCTCGAATCAGCCTCGTATAAAGTAGAACATTGTATTATTTATCAGCGTGAACAAGTAACTGCACCACTTATGCCTGAGCGTGATATTGACTGGGCTGTTGCAATGCAAACAGCTACTGGCGTTGATCCTGTTCCGGTAAGTGGCGATCACCCGCTTTATATTTTATACACGTCAGGCACAACGGGTACTCCCAAGGGGGTTGTTCGTGAAAATGGCGGCCATGCCGTGGCCATGCATTACAGCATGGAAACCGTATACGGAATGAAACCTGGTGACGTGTTTTGGGCCGCTTCAGATATTGGTTGGGTTGTAGGTCATTCGTACATAGTGTATGCCCCACTTATATACCGCTGCGCCACTATTTTATTTGAAGGTAAACCGGTTAGAACCCCAGATGCCAGTGCATTTTGGCGAGTGGTTGAACAGTATAAAGTAACGGCTTTATTTAGCGCACCGACAGCCTTTAGAGCGATAAAAAAAGAAGATCCCAATGCCGATGGGTTTAAACAATACGATACTTCAAGTCTGAAACGCTTGTTTTTAGCAGGCGAGCGCTTAGATCCTCCCACCTACGATTGGCTCAAAGAAAAAACAGGCCTACCTGTGCTTGATCATTGGTGGCAAACAGAAACTGGTTGGGCGATAGCCTGTAATCCTGTCGGCATTGAGCACCTACCTACAAAAGCAGGCAGTTCAACGGTTGCGACTCCTGGGTTTGACGTACGTATTTTAGATATGAATGGTGACGAATGCGCCCCCAATGAACAAGGTGCAGTCGTTATTAAACTGCCTTTACCGCCAGGATGTTTACCCACTATTTGGCAAAATACCGAACGCTTTAAAGCCGGTTATTTAAGTGAATATGAAGGCTATTATCTCTCTGGCGACGGCGGATATATTGATGATGATGGCTACCTATTTATTATGGGCCGCATCGATGATGTGATTAATGTTGCGGGGCATCGTTTATCAACCGGTGAAATGGAAGAAATTGTAGCCGCTCATCCCGCGGTTGCTGAATGTGCCGTATTTGGTGTTAATGATGCGCTCAAGGGTCAAAACCCCATGGCCATGGTGGTATTAAAAAATGATTTTCATGGATCGCATAAAGAAGTAGAGCAGCAATTGGTACAAACCGTGCGTAATCAAATCGGCGCTATTGCGTGTCTTAAAAATATTATGTGTGTAGAGCGCTTACCAAAAACACGCTCAGGTAAAATTTTACGCAAAAACTTACGTCAACTTATTGATGGTGAAGAACTACAAATTCCATCAACCATTGACGATCCGAGTATTTTTGAGGAGTTAACTCTGCAACTTGCTGAAAATAAAATATAAATATTATTTTTAAAACGTCTATTTAAGCGCGGCTTAAATAGACTTTTCTCGCCCCATCTGCTTAACTAGATCTCATTAAATAGATGAAACTCACGCAAATAAATCTCTTGGGAATATAAATGACTGAAATACGATCGCAGCTGCGAGAATTTTTACTGCAATGGTTTAGTCTTTATTTTCCTGGGAGTGCGCATTTATGGTACAACATATTAGTACTGTGCTGGGTTGGCTTATTTGCGCTCATATTGCACCTCATCTTAAGGTCAGTTTCAAAACGACTACTTAAAGGCCGCTTTAGTGATAAAGTTGTTCAAACCGATACCCACACGCCTGCCGACTTAGCGCTTAAATTAACACGTAATATTTCCTTTGTTTTACAAGGTGCTGTGGTTGTTATACAAGCTAGGCTCTGGGTTCCAGAAGGAACGGCTTTTTTACATATCATTGAGATGTTTACTGATCAGTGGATCATTTTATTTGCACTGCTCTCGCTGTTCTCTTTGCTTAATATTTTTCAAGCAATATCTGACAGGCAACCCATTGCAGCTCACTTTCCATTACGTGGTTTTTTACAAACAATTAAACTGATCGCCAGCGTATTAACCGGTATTTTAGCGATTTCATTATTAATGAATAAATCCCCGTTAATATTACTCAGTGGTTTAGGTGCGCTATCGGCTGTACTGCTACTGGTGTTTAAAGACGCTATTTTAGGGCTGGTTGCCGGTATTCAGCTTTCAGCAAACAATATGCTTGCGGTTGGTGATTGGTTAGAAATGCCCAAATACGGCGCAGATGGCGATGTGATTGATATAGCCTTGACCACAGTTAAAGTAAGAAATTGGGATAAAACCATTACCACTATCCCAACCTATGCGCTAATTTCTGACTCATTTAAAAATTGGCGCGGTATGTCAGAATCCGGTGGACGGCGCATAAAACGGAGTATCCATATAGAAATGAGCAGTGTGCGCTTTTTAGATGAGCAAGAGATCACCGCGCTGAAAAAAGCAGATTTATTAAGTCACTACCTCGAAATTACCCTACCGGCTATTAACGAGCAAAATACCACGAAAAAAATAGATATGAGCTGTACGTTAAATGGTCGTCGGCTCACTAATGTTGGCACATTTCGTCATTATTTAGTCGCGTTATTAAAACATCACCCACATATTCATCAGGGAATGACACTGATGGTAAGGCAGCTAGAGCCAACTAAAAATGGCTTACCCATTGAAATTTATGCATTTACCAATACAACTAATTGGGGTGAGTATGAAAATATTCAGTCAGATATATTTGACCATATATTAGCGATATTACCCGCCTTTTCGTTGCGTGCCCATGAGGCACCAACAGGGAACGATATTCGTCAACTAATTAAATAGTCACTAAATCCGTTTTAATTGCGCTATTAACCACTGGTGAATATCGCTGTTATTTGAACGTGGATGCCACGCTGCAATCACCTTAAATGGCGGTGGTAATAATTCAACTTCAAGCTGTTTCACTTTGGCGTTTGGCAGTAAACGCGATGGGTAAAAAGCAATTAGGTCAGTACTGCAAAGCAAATCGGGGACAAATGAAAAGCCAGGCACTGACATAACTATATTGCGCGCATAGCCCTTATCAGCAAACCACTGGTCGTGAGAGCCTCTTAAGTTAGCACGTGACGCTGAAACCACTAATTGAGGGTGTGCCGCCACTTCAGCAAGGCTCAACGTCGATGAAGAAAACACCGTGTCTTTGCCCGCAATACAAATATGTTGTTCTTCAAATAATGTGTCATAGATTAAGTTTGTTGGGATAAATTCAGGAAAACTAATTAATAAATCCAGCTCTCCTGCACTTATTAATTGATTAACATTATCAGAGGCAAAGTCACGAATAATCAGCTTTAATCCTGGCGCTTCGCGTCTTGTTATTTCTAATAATTGTGGCAAAAGAGCTGCTATAGCGTAATCAGTCGCACTTATTGTAAATACGCCCTTGTAACTACTTGGGGTAAATTGTTTAGGTATTAATAACGCTTCTACCTGAGTTAATATTTGATTAATGGGCTTCTCTAGTGCGATAGCCTTAGGTGTTGCAACCATTGTATTGCCTTGGCGAATAAAAAGCCGATCGTCAAATAAGTCACGCAATTTTCGCAGCTGCTCGCTAATAGCCTGCTGGGTTAAGCCCATTTTTCGCGCCACATCCGACACATTTTTTAGTTTAAGTAATGCACTCAATATTCGTAATTGTTTTATATCAAGCCGAGATATACCATTCATAATTGTATCTTAAACAAAAAAGCATTGTTTCAAATTGTACCTTTTAATCCCTATGATCACCAGCATTGTAATTGGCGCTAAACAGCATTATTAATTTAAAAGGTATTAAAATGAGTCAACCAAGTAAAAATATCGACAGTCTATTTTCATCAATCAATTTAGGCCCATACACGCTTAAAAACCGTATTGTAATGCCGCCACTTACACGCTCACGCAGCACAGTTCCTGGCAATATCCCCAACGAGGTGATGGCCACATATTATGCACAGCGTGCTAGTGCTGGTTTTATGGTTACCGAAGGCACTCAAATTGAACCAAGAGGACAAGGGTATGCCTGGACACCGGGCATTCATTCTAATCAACAAATAGCTGGTTGGAAAAAAGTAACTGATGCAGTACATGCAGAAGGTGGAATTATTTTTGCCCAGCTTTGGCACGTTGGCCGCGTTTCACATACTAGCTTACAGCCTAATGAAGCCAAACCTATTGCCCCCTCAGCTCTAACAGCTGATAGCGTTAAAGTCTTTATTGAAACAGGACCAGCTCAAGGCGCTTTAGCCAACCCAAGTGAACCACAAGCTTTAACAACCGATGAAGTAAAAGAGCTTGTTGGCATGTATGCACAAGCTGCCCGTAATGCGCTAGAAGCGGGGTTTGATGGCGTAGAACTGCATTGTGCTAATGGGTATTTAGTAAATCAGTTTATTTCTGAGCACACCAATAAACGAGATGATGAATACGGCGGCTCTCTTACTAATCGCCTGCGCTTTTTAAAAGAAATTGTCGCGGCAGTAAGTGACGTAGTAGGCCCTGAGCGCTTAGGGGTTAGATTTGCGCCCTTATTTAGCAGTACTGATGAAACCCGTGTTTATTTAGGATTAGTAGAATCAAACCCGCATCATACCTATATTGAAGCAATTAAAATACTTGAGCAAGCTGGTATTGCCTACCTTTCAATTGCAGAAGCTGATTGGGACAATGCCCCTGATTTACCAGAGCAATTTTATCAAGCAGCCAGAGCTGAATTTTCTGGGCGTATTATTTACGCTGGTAAGTACACTGTTGAAAAAGCGGTGGCGATGTTAGCTAAAGGCTACGGTGATTTATTTGCTTTTGGTCGCCCTTTTATCGCAAACCCTGATTTACCAGCGCGCATAAAAAATCAATGGCCATTAAATGAAGCCGATACAGCCACTATGTATGGCGGGACTGAGCAAGGTTACAGTGACTACCCTTACTACAAAAACGATTAATTAATAGGCCATGGATGGCCTTATTCAATGTTTAAACGCTTTTTACATCGTCTCCCTGCTTGTTAAATTTAATCTGCTCACTATTTTTACATTTACTAAAATGTCATACATTTGGTTAAAAAATGTCGATAAAAACCATTAAAATTAGTTTTAAAGTATTGTTTTTAAATAATTAACAAGTATTAAAGTAGTGATATTTTTATATATCAATACAATAAGCTTTTATTTTTTTAGGCATCGGTCTTTGGAGCATGGGTTGTTAAAGTTAGCAGAAGTTAAATCAACTTCTTTGAGTCTTTTAGCCGTGTGTGGATTATTTTTATTTGTAGTTAAGATCTTACTTTCATCTAGTAAACGCCATAAATTAAAGAAAATACAATCATATGGGTTAATTTTTTCAACAATGTGCTCATTCGTTATACTTTAATATTATTACTATATTCATTTTAATTCTATACCATAGCGAAAGCGTATTTTGTTAACGTCTTACAAAGCGTTAAAGTGCCGCGCTAATTCACAGCTATAAAAGAGGGTACTATGTCGCTTGCTGTATTATTAATGTTGGCATTATTTGTCGGTTTGCTGTTCGCGATTTATCTTTTTTCGCAAAAAAGCAGCTCTTTATCTCGTACCGTTTTATTTGGCTTAGTGCTTGGTAGCACCTTTGGCTTAGCCCTACAGTTTTTATTTGCCCACTCTCCAGAAACCATTAAAGAAATACTCAGCTGGGTAAGCGTGGTGGGTAAAGGCTATGTCGGTTTATTAAAAATGATCATTATGCCATTGGTATTAATTTTTATGATTGCTGCTGTGGTAAAACTCGAAAACCAAGGCTCACTGGGGAAAATCTCCTTTATTAGTATCTCTGTTTTACTCTTTACCACAGCAATTGCAGCGTTAATTGGTATTGCGGTAACGTATGGATTTGACCTCAGTATTGATGGGCTTGTTTCGGGTACTCGTGAAGCCGCTAGAATGGACACACTACAAAGCAAAGCTGCGAATGTAGCCGACTTAAGTGTGCCGCAAATGTTATTGAGCTTTATTCCTGAAAATCCCTTTGCGGATTTAAGTAATCAACGTTCAACCTCTATTATTGCCACGGTTATATTTGGTGTCCTTGTTGGTATAGCTGCACGTAAAGTAATGCTGGAAAAAACAGAACTTGCTAGCCCAATTCGTAACGGTGTAAACGCCCTACAAGCGACAGTAATGAGCTTAGTTCGCATGGTAATTGCACTCACTCCTTATGGTGTTGCGGGCTTAATGGCAAGTGTTGTGGCAAACTCTAGTAGTAACGATATTTTAAATTTACTCGCCTTTATTGTGGCTTCTTACGTGGCTATTT
Source organism: Pseudoalteromonas sp. 2CM36K (assembly GCF_023161865.1). Classification (NCBI taxonomy): domain Bacteria; kingdom Pseudomonadati; phylum Pseudomonadota; class Gammaproteobacteria; order Alteromonadales; family Pseudoalteromonadaceae; genus Pseudoalteromonas; species Pseudoalteromonas sp. 2CM36K. The sequence goes on along the minus strand of NZ_JALNTK010000016.1, from coordinate 80,748 downwards.
TATTGATGTTTGTTGTGCATGGCTTATTGCTTAGCTTTGTGGGTGTAAATCCAAAGCATTATTTTGAAAAAATCTGGCCAGTACTGACCTTTGCATTTAGCTCACGTAGCTCAGCGGCATCGATTCCTATGAATGTTGACGTGCAAATTAACCAGTTAAAAGTACCACCAGCAATTGCAAACTTATCGGCTTCTTTTGGTGCCACTATTGGTCAAAACGGCTGTGCTGGTATTTATCCTGCGATGCTCGCAATGATGGTTGCGCCAAGTGTGGGGATAGACCCACTTACATTTGAGTTTATTTTACCGTTAATTGGTATTGTCGTTATTAGCTCGTTTGGTATTGCAGGTGTTGGTGGTGGTGCTACCTTCGCAGCGTTGGTTGTATTACCGACCATGGGACTACCTATAGAGGTAGTGGCTTTACTTATTTCTATTGAACCCTTAATAGATATGGCACGCACTGCGCTCAACGTATCAGGCTCTATGACCTCAGGCGTGATCACCAGTAAATTAATGAAAAATCAATAACACAGATTTTAATCTAATAGCCCAGCCTGCGCTGGGCTTTTTTATGTCTGCCACTTTCAAAGCTCTTTAGTGATTTATTTATTTAATCATTTAACTTTAATAAATCATTTTTATAGATTGTATCAATCAGTTTATTTCGCACACGGTTTTTAGCCCCTCTACTATACTATTCGCACTGCTTAGTCATTCAAGCTTGGTAAACAACAACTTGAATGGAGTAAAAGCTCACTAATTTTTAAATTATTAGATTCTATTTTTAATAATAGTAATACGCTTTGTATATAACGAAATTCGTTAACTTTAAGGAAGCTGACAATGAAAAATCGATCATTTACTAAAAAAGCACTTGTTGGATTTATAAGTATGGCACTTATGTCTGGCTCTGCTTTTAGCCAAGAAAAACCACAAATGTCTAAGCCACAAGGTGCTGTTGGCATGGGTGAGGCTAAAATGGGCGCAACCAGAACAAACCAATTTTGGTGGCCAGATCAACTAAACCTATCTCCTCTTCGCGATCATGATCTACGCTCAAACCCTTATGGTGCAGACTTTAATTATGCAGAGGCATTTAACAGTCTAGATTTAGACATAGTAAAAAGTGATATTGACGCCCTACTTACGCAATCTCAAGACTGGTGGCCAGCGGATTTTGGTAACTATGGCCCATTTTTTATTCGTATGACCTGGCACAGCGCAGGCACCTACCGTACGCTTGATGGCCGTGGTGGCGCAGGCGGTGGTCAACAACGTTTTGAACCGCTTAACAGCTGGCCAGACAACGTAAGCCTAGATAAAGCACGCCGTTTACTTTGGCCAATTAAACAAAAATACGGAGAAGCACTTTCATGGTCAGACTTAATCGTATTAGCAGGTAACGTTGCTCTAGAAAACATGGGATTTGAAACCTATGGTTTTGCTGGTGGTCGTACTGACGATTGGGAACCAGACATGGTTTACTGGGGTCCTGAAGTAGAAATGCTTGCCAGCGACCGTGAAGATGCTAGCGGCAAATTAGAACGCCCATTAGGTGCAACTCACATGGGTTTAATTTATGTAAACCCAGAAGGGCCTAAAGGAGTACCTGATCCTATTGGTTCAGCTAAAAATATTCGTGTTGCGTTTTCTCGCATGGCCATGAACGATGAAGAAACCCTAGCACTTATCGCCGGTGGTCATACCTTTGGTAAAATGCATGGTGCGCACAAACCTAAAGACTGTGTAGGTGCAGAGCCCGCAGCAGCAGGCATTGAAGAACAAGGGTTAGGCTGGAAAAACAAATGTGGTAAAGGCCACTCTGAAGATACCGTATCAAGTGGTTTAGAAGGCGCATGGACACAAGCTCCTACTCGCTGGTCATCACTGTACTTGAGCAACCTGCTTAACTTTGAGTGGAAACAAACTCGCAGCCCTGCAGGCGCTATTCAGTGGATCCCAACAGATGAATCATTACATAAGTCAGTACCTGATGCGCACATCAAAGGTAAATTTAACCCACCGGTAATGACCACTGCCGACTTAGCGTTAAAATTTGATCCTGAATACCGCAAAATTGCTGAACGCTTTTTAAACGACCCTAAAGAGTATCAACTGGCCTTTGCTAAAGCATGGTACAAATTGACTCACCGAGATATGGGGCCACCACGTAACTTTTTAGGTAAAGAAGTACCAAAAGAAGACTTAATTTGGCAAGATCCTATTTCAGCAGAGACTCAATCAAACATTGATGCTAGTGCAGTAAAAGAGCTTAAAACCGCTATTTTAGACTCGAACCTAAGTGTACCTGAGTTAGTACGTGTTGCATGGGCATCGGCTGCCAGTTACCGTGATTCAGATATGCGCGGCGGAGCCAACGGTGCACGTATTGCGCTTGCTCCACAAAAGGATTGGGCGGTAAATAATCCGGCCGAAACCGCAAAAGTACTCAAAGTATTAAAAGCAATTCAAGCTGACTTTAACGACAGCTTATTTAGCAAAAGCCATGTATCGCTTGCTGATTTAATTGTGCTTGGTGGTAATACAGCGATTGAAAAAGCAGCCAAAGATGCAGGCTACTCAGTAAACGTGCCGTTTAATGCTGGCCGTGGCGATGCTACGCAAGCGCAAACTGACGTTAATGCATTTAACTTATTAGAGCTGCCAGCCGATGGTTTTAGAAACTACTTTGATGCAGAGAAAAGCTATAAATCGCCAACTGAAATGCTAATAGATAAAGCCGATCAGCTTGACCTAACCGTGCCAGAAATGACTGTATTAATCGGTGGCTTACGTTCGCTTGATGCAAACTACAAAGGCACTGATTACGGCGTATTTACTGACAAGCCTGGCACTCTAAATAACGATTTCTTTGTTAATTTATTAGATATGTCGACGGTATGGAAAAAATCGTCTGATGCTGGCATTTACCAAGGCTTTGACCGTCAATCAGGTGAGCAAAAATACACTGCTACTTCGGTTGATCTGATTTTTGGTTCAAATTCAGAATTGCGTGCAGTTGCCGAAGTATATGCCTTTGATACATCAAAACAAAAGTTTGTAGAAGACTTTGTTAAAGCATGGACTAAAGTAATGAATTTAGACCGTTAATAACCATTAAGTAACACAACCACAGCGCTGCAATTAATTGCAGCGCTTTTTTATTACTAAGCTACTTTAAAGCAAGTACTCGATCACGTAAGTCATCGGCAATCACATTTTCAGACGCAACCGGCTCACCAATCGCTACGCTTACCAACGACCATTTGGGTCTAGGTAGTCGCCATTTAGTTTTTCGACTAAACATACTGCCCCATAATCCATCTAAATGAACTGGGATAACAGGCACAGGCGTGCGCTGAATTATTTTTTCAATACCACGGCGAAACACATCAACTTCGCCATCACCGCTGAGCTTTCCTTCAGGAAAAATACCCACCAGCTCACCACGTTCCAGTGCTTGCGCAATGTCATCAAAAGCTTTATTAAACGCCTTAGGATTTGATTTTTGACTATCAATTGGGATAGCTTTGGCCATTTTAAACAACCAATTAAGTGCCGGTGAATAATAAATAGGTGCAAATACAACAAATCGAATTGGCCTAGGTGACGCCGCTAAAATAAACATCCAATCAACAAAGCTAACATGATTGCTTACCACCACCGCAGCTCCTTCATCGGGAATATTGAGCTCGCCTTTAGTGCGCACACGATACATACAAATCGCTAAAATATAGATGATAAAACGTAAGAAAAACTCCGGTACTTTGGTGTATATGTACAGCGATATGAGTAAATTAAGTCCTGCTAATAACAACAATAATTGTGAAATATCCCAGTGTAATAGCGTTAAAGTAAAAATACTTAAAACGGCGCTGCCAACCATAAACAATGCGTTTAATACATTGTTAGCTGCAATTACTCGTGAACGGCTATCGGGGTGAGTACGCTGCTGAATGAGTGCATACAAAGGTACCGTATAAAACCCTGCGGCAATACCAATTCCTGCCATCCAAACAAAATGCCAGAGCATATCGCCAGTATTAATTACTTGCTCAAGAGTAAGCTGCAACTCATTAACTAAACGATAAGATTCAATGCCAGGTTCTTGACTTAATAAATATAAAAATAAGGTAATTAACAGTGCACCAAAAGGCACAATACCCAACTCAATACGTGAGCGCGATAGCTTTTCACACAATAAAGATCCTAATGCAATACTCAACGAAAACACCACTAAAGCAGCCGTCACCACCAACTCATCGCCTCCCATTACATGTTTTACGTAGTTAGGGAGCGCCGTTAGTATCACCGCACCAATAAGCCAAAACCAGCTGATCCCCAATACTGATTTACCCACTGACTCGGTTTGTGCGTTAAGCGCATTAAATACACTTTTGGTCGAGGAAATAGGGTTAAGCGATACCTTTAAATTAGCATCATTCGCAGCACTTTTTGGTATAAAACGACTACTCAAATAACCAATAACCGCCAGGCTCACTATCGCGATACTGATATAAACAGGGCCTGCAGCTTGGGTTATATAATAAGTGCCAAATACGGTGCCTAATAAAATAGCCACAAAGGTGCCAGATTCAACTAACCCATTAGCTTTGGTTAATTCATGAGGAGCGACATGCTGCGGTAAAATTGAGTATTTTAATGGCCCAAAAAAAGTGCTTTGTAAACCCATTAAAAACACAGTACCTAACATTAACCAAACCTGCTCGGTTAAAATAGATACCACGCCCACCAGCATTATTGGAATTTCGCAAAACTTTACGATGCTGATTAGTTTTGATTTTTCCAACTTTTCTGCAATTTGCCCAGCCATGCCTGAAAATAGAAAAAACGGTAAAATAAATAATCCCGCAGCCAGATTAGAATAAAAGGCACCATCAGCTACCGTAGCAGCTTGAAAAATTAAAATAAGTAGGATTGATTGCTTATAAACATTGTCATTTAAAGCTGAGAAAAACTGCGTCACAAACAGAGGTAAAAACCGTTTACTACCCAGTAAAGCTCCTTGAAATTGTTGTTTATTTTCCTTCATTACGGTCTCTTAAAATTAGCTTCAGAACTTAGATTAGCACTATGGAAAAGAAATACGAACCCACTTTTTAAGTACGTGCTCAAACATATATTTAAATAAACAAAATAGCTAACCCAACAAAAATGACTAACTAATGAACAATGCGACTAAATCAATCGTATAAGTTGTTTATGAGTTGTAAATAAAACATCTATGTTCTAAACCTAAAAGGTGACTAAAAAAGGAGCATCTTTATGCCAACTACAAACACAATAGACAAAGACACTAAATTCGCACGTTGTTTAGAGTGCAACAAAGTAAATACATTTGCCGCTTTTCATTGGCTTTCGTTAGCGTTTAAAGATATGGCGCGCGCGCCCATGTTGAGTTTAATTTACGGTTTAATCTTCACGCTTATTCCGGTAGCGATTGTTTACTCTATTGTACTTACCGACAGCCACTTAGCTATTTTACCTGCAACCGTTGCTTTTGCTTTGATCGGTCCGGTATTCGCCGTTGGCTTATACGATGTAGCCTGGGAACTAGAGAAAGGCCATAAACCTACATTAAGCCATTCATTAAAATCAATGTTTCGTAACCCTGTAGGTGAATGGGGTTTTGCGGTATTACTTATGGTAATTATGATTATTTGGATGCGCCTAGCTGCAATTGTACATGCATTGTACCCAAGCCATGTAAACCCCACCTTTGAAGAACTTTCTGCGTTTTTAACTATAGGCAGCATTATCGGTGGGATTTTGCTGGTCAGTGTGTTTTCAATTTCTGCATTTACGCCGCAAATTATGATGGAAAGACGCGTTGATATTATGACCGCAGTCGTTTCTTCAATCCACGCAGTTAAAGAAAACTTTGCAGCCATGGTAGTGTGGTCAATTTGTATATTTGTACTGGTAGCGCTTGGCTTTGCTGCAGGTGCCGCTGGATTTATTATTATTATGCCACTACTTAGTTACGCTAGTTGGCATGGATACATTGCTGTTATTAAAACAAAAACACCACGTGGTTATGAATAACATTTACCTGTAGTTTTATCACTTAATTAAATGCTTTTTGGCATTTAATTAAGTGTTGCCTCTTCTCCCTCAGTTTATAAAATCCGTAAAAACCTTGATCTCAATAAGGTGCAAAGCTTAAAAATAGCGCTAATATAAGCTGATACACTACAGATAATATAAAGGAATAAACATGAGTCAAAACGTTAAAGACTTAATGACACCGAACCCATTTTCAGTGAACGTAAAAAGCACTTTGCATGACGCACATAATTTAATGAAAGAAAAAAACGTTCGCCATATTCCTGTTATTGACGAAGACGGCGCATTTGTCGGTATGCTCACACAAAAAATAATGGTCGCCAAAGTCATGGGTATCATGGCAACATTTGGTGCTAATGCATTACAACGCAAAGAAAAACTCACAAAAGTAGAAGATATTATGGTGAGTGATTTTATAAGTGTAACCCCAGAGCAGCCGCTATCAGATGTGGTTAAGTTTTTTGTAGATAATCGCCACGGTTGCATGCCCGTTGTTAGCGAGCAAGGCCAGCTAGTAGGTATTTTAACGTCTTCTGATTTTGTACGTTTAGCTGCAGCACTGCTCTCGTAAATACTCTTCTTTAATGAAACTGTATTTAGCTTTGCCAAATACAGTTTTTACTCACTTAACAGATATAAAAATTAACAGCATAGATAGCTAAGTCACTAACAGCCTGTTATGGTAAACACCCTGCTTTTAATGGTTATTACAAGGTAAGTTTTCATATGGCTAATCAATTAAATGTACTAGGAACTCGCTTACAACTTTGCTGTGGCAACGGTGGCTATACCCGTGAGGGATTTTGCTATGTACCAGATTCAGACTTTGGCAATCACAGTGTATGCGCCATTATGACCGACGAATTTTTGCAGTTTTCTAAGGCGCAAGGTAACGATTTAATTAGCCCTAATCCTTTGTATGATTTTGCGGGCTTAAAAGCTGGCGATAAGTGGTGCTTATGCGCGATTCGTTGGTATCATGCCATTGCTGCTAATGTTGCTCCTCCTGTTGTACTTGAAGCAACAAACCAAAAAGCGCTAGATATTATTCCCCTTGAAGTATTAAAAGCACATCAATATACCGGGTAATGATTTGAGCGCTCAGCTTGCAATATTAAAGTATTATAACCACCCTTTATGTTTAAAAAATAAATAAGGGGCAAAGCCCGACAGCAACATAATGCCAATTGCAAATGGATAACCCCATTCCCATTGTAGCTCAGGCATTATATTAAAATTCATACCATACACACTAGCCACTACTGTAGGCGGTAAGAAAACCACTGAGGCAATAGAAAAGGTTTTAATAATTTGATTTTGTTCAATATTAATAAAGCCTTGTGTTGAATCCATCAAAAAGTTCACCTTGTCGAACAAAAAGGTACAGTGCGACATTAAAGTTTCTATATCGAGTACAATTTCTCGAAGAGATTCGCGCTCGTCATTTTGCGCGCCTATACGGCGTATTAAAAACGAAATATTGCGTCGCGTATCCATTAAACATAAACGCACCTTACCATTAGCATCTTCTAAGCGAGCTATGCGACCAACCGCCTCTTCTAAGTCTGAGTTATCTTCTTCAAGTACATATGCGCTAAGCTTCTCTAATTGATGATGCATGTCTTCGAGCATATCCGCGTGGTTTTCAACTTTTTGATCAAATAAAGTAATTAATAATTGTTTTGCTGTATCGCATGCCACCTGACCTTTGCGCGCTCTTAAGCGCAGTAGTCTAAAATCAGCCAATTCCTCATCACGAATAGTAAGTAAGCAATTGTTTTGCAACAAACAAGCTACCGTTACAGTATTAAATCGCCCTTCATTAGGTGACATAAACAATGCATGCACATGTAAACCTTCATTATCGATAAAGCACCTAGACGACGTTTCAATCTCTTCTACATCTACCGAATCTGGAAAAGTTATATTGAGCGTTTTTGCAAGCGCATTTTGCTCCTGCGGTGTTGGATTAATAGTATCAATCCAATGTGCATTCTTTATGGATACTTCAACAGGGGTACCAGGTAAAGGCGCTAACTCTTTGATCACTCCTTGCTCGATGGAAAAAAACCTCAACATACACTTCTCCTTTAATGAATCTTTGGGTTGAGTATATGTAACAGGACATTAATCAACAATGATAATACCTTCATTATAACCACTATAAAGGGCACGCTATTCGATAACACTTTAAAGTATTGCTGTTTTGCAGAATTTACAAAAAAGTGCATATTTTTCATATCCGTTAAGCTAAACACTCCTTAAAACTTTATTAAATAAAAATTAAATCAATACATTTCAATTAGTTAAGTAAAAAGTTTAATCGGCATGCCCATTGCTTCGATAAATACAAGAGGTGTTCGTTATCGCAATTTAAATACTCACTAGAGTAAAGCGAGCACTATTTTTGAAATAGTAGGAGGAATCATGAGTAACAGTAATAATGCAAATAAAGTCGCTGAATTTACCGCTCCCGGTGTAAAAAACGAATCAGCAAATAAAGCAATATCTGTACTAGAAAATCGCATGGTAGCGCTAATTGATTTACAGCTAACTTTAAAACATATTCATTGGAATGTAGTAGGTCCAAACTTTATTGGCGTACATGAAATGCTAGACCCACAAGTAGAAACCGTCCGTGAAATGACTGACACCATAGCAGAACGTATTGCCACTTTAGGCGGCGTCCCAGTTGGCACACCAAAATCGATTGTTGAGCGTCGTACATGGGAAGATTACGCCATAGGTAAAGGCTTAGTAACTGAACACTTAGCCGCATTAGACAAAGTATATAACGGCGTTAACAGTGATCACCGTAAAGCCATAGAATCACTTGCTGAGCTTGATCCGGTATCTGAAGATATGATCATTGCGCAACTTGCAGAGCTTGAGCAATATCAGTGGTTTGTTCGCGCCCACATAGAATCATCAACTGGTCAATTGAATAGCTAATTTTTAAAGCAGTCATTTTTACTTACAAAGCCCAGTAACTTGCTGGGCTTTTTTGTTTTTAAACTACATTCCTCTTATTAATACACTAGCCCCCCCCTATTTAGCGCATCTAACACATTTAGTTACTATACTTATTATTAAAGAGAACTTACTATCTACTCCTAATTATTAGCAGGGAATTTGAAGTGTTGTCGCGTCTATATAGCTTTATGCCAGGTTTACACAGCTTATTTAATTATCAACGTCAATGGTTTGCTGATGATGTGAGGGCGGCATTATCGGTTGCAGCTGTTGCTTTACCTGTTGCTATAGCTTATGCGCAACTTACAGGCGTTAATGCTGCAGTTGGCCTGTATTCTTGCGTATTACCTATGATGCTTTATGCACTTTTTGGTACCTCTAAACAGCTTATTATTGGCCCTGATGCCGCAACATGTGCGGTTATTGCTGCAGTTGTTACTCCACTTGCTGCAGGCGATAGCTTTAAACATTGGCAATTAGTGATCACCATGACCGCAATGACCGGTTTTTGGTGCTTTATTGCCAGCCGCTTTAAGCTAGGTGTATTAGCCGACTTTTTATCTAAACCAATTTTAATGGGGTTACTAAACGGTGTGGCTATTACCATTATTGTTGGTCAGTTTTCTAAAGTATTTGGCTTTACCTTTGATGAGCGCTATTTGCTTGAGCGTTTAGGTGGCGTTCCTACGTATTTATCGCAAACTCATATTCCCACCTTATTAATGGCTTTATTTACCCTCGGCGTTTACTTTGTGTTAAAGCGCTTAAAACCTACATGGCCAGCCTCTATGTTTGCCATTGCACTAGGTGCGGTATTCGTTTGGTTTTTTAATTTAGAGCAATTTGAAATAAAAACCATAGGCACAGTAACTGGTGGTTTGCCCGTGTTTAACACCCCAGTATTTGACGTGGGTATTATTCGAGAACTTGTTGTACCGGCACTCAACTTAGCCATAGTTAGCTTTGTCAGCATGATGCTAACAGCGCGAAGCTTTGCAGCAAAGAATGGCTACGACATCGATGCCGATAAAGAATTTAGAGCCTTGGGCATCGCTAATTTAGCGTCAGCATTATCACAAGGCTTTGCCGTTAGTGGTGCCGACTCACGCACAGCCGTAAACGACGACTCTGGCGGAAAAACCCAATTAGTTTCGATTATAGCTGCCGCTATTATTGGTGTTATCGCTCTTTTTTTAACGGCGCCGCTTGAGTTTATTCCCAGTGCTTCACTCGGGATTGTATTAATAATTGCCTCTGTTCACCTGCTTGATTTAAAGGCAGTCTGGCAATTAAAATTTAAAGATAAGCAGGCATTTTACTTAGCCTCAGCCACACTTTTTGCTGTGCTGTTTATTGGTGTTATACCAGGAATTACCCTTGCTGTATTACTAGGGTTATTTCAATTTATTCGAACTGTTATGCGCCCATCAGACACCATTTTAGGTGTGGATATAAAAGGCGTAGTAAGAAGCTTAGACGAAACAGATAAAGCCAAAGCAGTACAAGGGGTTTTTATATATCGTTTTAATTCTCCTTTAACCTATTTTAATGCCAGTTATTTTAAACGCCGCTTGTTAGAGCAATATGCAAGACAAAAAGACGACACGCAATGTGTCATTATTGATGCTGTGCCCTGCTTCACTCATCTTGATTTAAGCGTTATGGCCATGCTCGCAGACCTAGATGTGATATTTAAAAAACGAGGTATTCGATTAGAGCTAGCGGGAAGAAAACGCCAGCTACTTTCTTGGTTTAAAACCGCTGGTATCGCCTCAGGTAAAGACGGTATTTATATTCATTCAGACTTATACATTGCCTTACAAAAAAACAGCGTCAGCCAGCATGTCGACGAGGTTACGATGTTTCAATCGCAAAACTTCGAAGAGATAAATGCAGGTAATAATTAGGGTTATTATTTTTCCTCAACGACACTAGATGAGTCATTTATTGTGAATGACTCTTCGATAAAAACAATAAAGTGTTCAAGCATTTTAATAAATCAACACTTAATAATAAGCGTAGCCTTATTACCTTTTCTTGCTACATACTAAACCTTAAAAATACAAACAATAGCCAGATGCAAATATCATACAGCGCAGTAAATACATAGTTTAGTTATAAATAAACATCAACAAAAAAGCCGTTATTAGAAAATAACAACTCTCGTTTAAGAACGAGTGGTGTTTTTTCGTTTATATCTAACCGGATATTTTTGTGTCTTTGCCAGCACCGCTCGCGGATAAGCTTTTCGCTTTCTTTTCTCCGGTAATATTAGCCGTTTACCGTTTTCACGTAGTTCTTTTAGCTTTTTAGGGATTGTCCCTGGGCTTCGACCTGAACACCATAAAAACTCGTCTTGTATGAGATATAATGCGTTAATAAAACTGATGCGTAATGGCTCAACTTTATGGGCTTTAGCCATCTCTGCCATTTCAAGTCTCACGATATTATATGATGTCAGAATACCCAAGAGCTCTTGATAAATACCTTTCTATTTCAAGCTCCGTAATGCTGGTTTATTTGATAGCTGATACTGCTTGAGCTCACCATAGCCTCGCTCTATTTCCCCTTTAGGTGTCGGAATTTGAATTTCACTTTGGGTAATGGGGCCAAACGCTGCATCGGATATTAAATGCGTTCTTGTCGACATCAAGGTCACAGCAAGTACTGAGGGGAAGTTTGTTGTCGATTGAGCATAGCCAAAATGACGGTTGCTCGGTGTATCTTGAGTTTTAAATTGTGTACCGACAGTGCAGATCACTGACAACCCTTGTAAAAACTTACAAGCTGTAATGTTAATACATAGGGCGGTAAAGTAGTTAGAGCGACAAACCAAGAGGTAAATTACAGCATTGATGACGTATTAGGTACTAATTTTACCAACGTTTTAACTGATAAACTTTGGATTTAGCCAAAACCAAACACCAACCTCACGTTTAACCCCCTCCCCCGTCATCACGCCTTGAAAATAAGCAACTGATGAGTAATATCGCGCATGGATGCGCGATAAGGCGAAACTAGGCCATGGATGGCCTATCTTTGCCGTTTACGTTCACATCAATTAATTATTCGTGATGCTCGGGTGCGCTGGGAGGTGACGAATAACCGAAGCGCAGCTTCGCAATATGAAGAAGTGGAGGCATGGATGCCGACAGTAACCCAGCTTCAGGGATGAATTACTTACAGCAGAATCAATTTGAAAATCGCCCCCTCTTTGGCTGCTGTCGCCTGCGCGACAAAACCTTGAATAAGGTTCTAAATTCTATAAGAACGAAACGCACTAACGCTATCGCGTGGCAAAAATCTAAAACACTAATCGTGTTTACGCCCGCGCGCCAGTAAGCTGTGCGCCTACAATAAATAACACATACCGTTGGCTTTTGAGCAAATAAGCATATTTGTGATTTGTTAGGCTTCGCTTTACTTAACCCATCTTTATACAATTAACGTTAATCACCTCACACAAAAAAGCCGTTGCATTGCTGCAACGGCTTTTATAATTTTGATAAATCCCACTCTACAGTGGAACTTACTACCCATTAAAGTTCAAAAGTTAATCGCGGTATGTCTCAATCGGAGGACATGCACATACTAAATTACGGTCGCCGTATACGTCATCTATACGCGTAACCGTTGGCCAGAACTTATCTTTAGCAACTGCTGGTACTGGGAAGGCAGCGTAAAAACGGTCATACGCGCGGTCCCATTCATTACCTAACACATCAGCTTGAGTGTGCGGTGCAAATACCAATGGGTTGTTTTCGATAGACCATTCACCTGAAATGATTTTATCAATTTCACCTTTAATCGATACCATAGCTTCGATAAAGCGGTCAATCTCGCCCTTAGACTCAGACTCAGTTGGCTCAATCATTAATGTGCCCGCTACTGGGAACGACATCGTTGGTGAGTGGAAACCGTAATCTTGTAAGCGCTTAGCAACGTCCATTTCAGTAATGCCTGAGGCTTCTTTTAATGGACGTAGGTCAATAATACATTCGTGGGCAACACGGTTGTTACGGCCACGGTATAAAATTGGGAAGTGCTTGCTAAGCTCATTACTTAGGTAGTTAGCATTTACAATCGCCATTTCTGTCGCTTGTTTTAAGCCCTCAGAGCCCATCATGGCAATGTAAGCCCATGAAATAGGTAAAATAGAGGCAGAGCCATAAGGCGCTGCCGATACTGCGCCGTTACCAGCATTAGTACCTGGTACGTTAATTACGCTGTGGTTTGGCATAAATGGCGCAAGGTGCGATTTAACACCAATTGGACCAACACCTGGGCCACCGCCACCGTGTGGAATACAGAAGGTTTTATGTAAGTTTAAGTGCGATACATCTGAGCCAATAAAGCCTGGGCTAGTAACACCTACTTGCGCGTTCATGTTTGCGCCATCCATGTAAACTTGGCCACCGTGCTGGTGAACAATTTCACATAACTCACGAATCGTTTCTTCGTATACACCGTGTGTAGATGGGTACGTTACCATGGCACATGATAGGTTTTCGGACACCTCAGCAGCTTTGGTTTTTAAGTCTTCCATGTCGATGTTGCCGTGTTTATCACAGTTAACAACTACAATTTTCATGCTGGCCATTTGTGCCGACGCTGGGTTAGTACCGTGCGCAGAGCTTGGAATTAAACATACGTTACGGTGCGCATCCCCTCGTGACTCGTGGTATTTACGAATGGCGATTAGGCCTGCGTATTCACCTTGTGCACCTGAGTTTGGTTGCAATGAAACCGCATCGTAACCGGTAATGTTAACTAGCCAATCGTGTAGCTCGTTAATCATTATTTGGTAACCTTCTGCTTGGTCTAGCGGGCAGAATGGGTGAAGGTTTGCAAATTCAGGCCAGGTAATTGGGATCATTTCAGCGGTCGCGTTGAGTTTCATAGTACATGAACCTAACGAGATCATAGAGTGATTAAGCGCTAAATCTTTGTTTTCAAGACGCTTAATATAACGAAGCATGTCTGTTTCGCTGTGGTAGCTGTTAAAGTTTGGATGCGTTAGGATTTCATCATCACGCACTAGGCTTGCAGGAATAGAGTCACTGCCATTTGCTTCAACATCCGCAGCAATTGCATCTACGCTTAGGCCGTGCCCTTCGCCTAAAATAATATCAAATAACTCGGCAATGTCTGCACGTGTTGTGGTTTCTGATACTGAAATTGAGTACTCACCCGCATGGTTAGCAGCAAAGTTAACACCTTTAGCTACAGCACGCGCAATCACGTCGGCTTTGTTTTCATCAACAACAGTTAATGTATCAAACCAGGTAGTGTGCTTAAGTGCGACGCCTTTTGCTTTTAAGCCAGTTGCTAAAATATCAGCAAAACGGTGAATGCGTTGTGCAATGGTTTTTAAGCCTTGAGGGCCATGGTATACCGCGTAAAACGCCGCCATGTTCGCTAGTAATACTTGCGCAGTACAAATATTTGAGTTTGCTTTGTCGCGGCGAATGTGTTGCTCACGGGTTTGCATTGCCATACGCAGTGCATCGTTACCTAAACGGTCTTTTGATACACCAATAATACGCCCTGGTAATGAACGTTTGTATGCATCACGTGTTGCAAAAAATGCAGCATGTGGACCACCGTAACCCATTGGCACACCAAAACGCTGTGCTGAACCAAGTACGACATCTGCGCCTAATTTACCTGGTGCTTTTAATAGTAGTAAGCTCATGATATCGGCTGCCACACAGGCAATCGCTTTTTTGCTTTGTACGCCAGCAATTAGGTCTGTTATATCAACAATTTCGCCTGATGTTGACGGGTATTGAAATAACGCACCAAAAATGTCGTGGTTCATGGCATCAGCGGCTTTACCTACAATAATTTCAAAACCAAATTGCTCTGCACGGGTGCTCACTACGTCAATGGTTTGCGTGTGTACGTCGTCGGCAATAAAGAACGCATTGGCTTTTTTAGCTTTTGATACACGTTTTGCAAGGCCCATTGCCTCGGCTGCAGCAGTTGATTCGTCAAGCAGTGAAGCACTTGCTAAATCTAGGCCGGTAATGTCTAAGGTCATAGTCTGGAAATTTAATAGCGACTCTAAACGCCCTTGTGCAATCTCTGGCTGATACGGTGTGTACGCTGTGTACCAACCCGGGTTTTCAAGTACGTTACGTAAAATTACGTGCGGTACGTGAGTTGGGTGGTAGCCTTGGCCAATATACGATTTGAAAACTTTATTTTTGCTTGCTACTGATTTTAAGTAGCTTAGTGTTTCAACTTCGGTGCGGCTTTCGCCGATATTAAGACCTTGCTCAAGACGAATACCAGCAGGTACAGTTTGACCGATCAGCTCTTCAACGCTCGATACTTCAAGAGCGCTAAGCATGTCGTTTACTTGCGCTGGGCTTGGCCCAATATGGCGGCGAATAAAATCTTGCTTTTGCTCTAATTGTTCAAGAGATTTGGCGTTTGACATGTGTCCAGATTCCTATGATCCTAAATACTAATGGGTAACTAGTATTGATTAAAATATGTGGTGATTTGGCAACTTACTGAGTATGGTAATAAGCTGTAAAATCATAAAAGCCCCAATGTTTTAAATAGAGGGGCTTTTAACTAATTAACGATTACTCTTCGTCAATAGTGTGTGCGTAGCCTTCTGCGTCGAGCAAGTTATCAACTTCAGATTCGTCAGATGCTTTAATGCGGAATAACCAACCGTCGCCGTAAGCGTCGTTGTTTACTGTTTCAGGCGCATCTTCTAGCTCTTCGTTAATAGCAACAACTTCACCGCTAATTGGTGCGTAAATGTCTGACGCCGCTTTTACTGACTCTGCTACTGCACAGTCTTCGCCTGCATCGACTACGTCACCTACTTCTGGTAATTCAACAAATACCATGTCGCCAAGCAGCTCTTGGGCGTGCTCAGAAATACCAACAGTGTAAGTGCCGTCGCCTTCGTTACGAACCCACTCGTGTGAAGGTGCGTATTTTAACTCGCTAGGGATATTGCTCATTTTTTTCATCCTTTGGTTTAGATTGGGAGAATACCAACAAATAAGGCTAACTTATTTATTGGTATAACCAAATTATTTAGATTATTGATTTACCGTTACGTACAAAGCCCGGTTTAACTACTTTTACGTTAACTAATTTTTTACGCATTTCTACTTGAGCCGTGTCGCCGGTTGAACGTGGTACACGTGCTAATGCAACACTATAGCCCAATGTTGGTGAGAATGTGCCAGATGTAATAACACCTTCGCCACCATCAACAATTACTTTAGAACCACTGCGTAGTACGCCTTTTTCTTCAAGAATAAGACCTACTTGCTTGTGAGTACTTTTTTCTGCACGTTGTTTTACCAATACATCACGACCAATAAAGTCACGATCTTCTGGCTCCCATGCAATAGTCCATGCCATGTTAGCTGCCAGTGGTGATACGCTTTCGTCCATATCTAGGCCGTAAAGGTTCATACCTGCTTCTAAACGTAGTGTGTCGCGCGCGCCTAAGCCCGCAGGCGCTACACCGGCATCAAGCAGTTGCTGCCATAAATCGGCTGCTTGCTCGTTTGGTACTACAATTTCGTAACCGTCTTCGCCAGTATAACCTGTTGTAGCAATAAATAAATCACCGGCTTGAACACCAAAAAATGGCTTCATGCCTTCTACTGCAGCTTGCTGGTCTGCGTTTAATACCTGGGCTGTTTTAGCACGTGCATTAGGGCCTTGAACCGCAATCATGGCGTATTCTGGGCGCTCAGTAACCGTTACAGCAAAATCGCTCGATACCTTAGCTAAATGTGCTAAATCTTTTTCACGGGTCGCTGAGTTAACCACTAAGCGATAAAATGTTTCGCTAAAGTAGTAAATAATTAAGTCGTCGATTACGCCGCCTTGCGCGTTAAGCATGCCAGTGTAAAGCGCTTTACCTGGTACGGTTAACTTAGCAACATCGTTAGCTACTAGCTTGCGTAAAAACGCTTGTGCTTGCTCACCTTGTATATCAACAATGGTCATGTGTGATACGTCGAACATGCCCGCATCGTTACGTACGGCGTTGTGTTCTTCTATTTGTGAACCGTAGTTAATTGGCATTTCCCAGCCATGAAAATCAACCATTTTTGCGCCGGCTTCAAGGTGCTTTGCATGTAATACTGTTTTAGAAGTCATAATATTCCTTCACTTTTAAATTAACCCATGTGTGTGGGCGTGGCCTCAATTAAATGAGGGGGAATAACATGGTAGCCATTATTAAGCCTACCAAATTGTAATCTTTAACTTTTTACCCGTTAGGCTGCTTGAGTGTTGGTAACACTAAAGCCCTGTTGCTGCATATACTGTTGCCACTTATCAAGCGTGGCAGTTTTAGCAATAACAATAAACTGCTGTTCGTTGTTTTGATCTACTGCAGTAACAAACACGTCTCCACTTTGCGCGCCATAACAAAGCTGCGCGTCAGCAAGGCGTAAGCCAGGTGTTAATTTAAACGCATCAACTAAGGTATCAAAGGCGTTACTACCGGTTAAGGTAAAGGTTGCTAAGTCGGTGCGTACCACAAAGTCGATATCGTATCTAAGCTGTTGCTCGTTAATGAGCGCTTGTAATTGCAGGCTAGCATTAACTGGAAGTACAAATCGAAAGGCGGTTTCGCTAAAGTAGTAAACGGCGTAGCTAAAATCAGAATTTAAATCGCCATCCAGTGTGCCTTTAAAGCCAAAGCCACTGGCGGTTAGTTTTGTGAGGTCATGACCTAAAATCGCACTTAAAAATACCGATGCTTCACTGCCGCTAAAATCAATAACAACGTGGCTGTTATTAGCTTGTAAGGCATTAATAACCGCGCTGTTAGCGTTGCTATGGCGGGCAAACATTATCGGGTTAAAAGTCATAACAAATACCTATCTATCTTTAATAGCAAAAGTATATTGCGCAAGGCTTACAACAACAAATTGTAATTACTTATCAATTGATAAATAATACTTATATATATAGCCATATAAATAGTAATTTTAAATATGAAAAATATTTCAACCGACAGTTTACGAACTTTTGTTATGGTGGTTGAGGTTGGTGGATTTGCCAAAGCAGGCGATTTACTTGGCCTTTCGCAACCTGCGGTGAGCTTACAAGTAAAACGCTTAGAAGACTTACTCGGCTATAAATTATTTAAAAAGCAGGGGCAACGCCAAGTACTTAATCAATATGGTGAACTGTTACTGCCTATGGCAAAACAAATGGTGCAACATAACGATGCCATTTTACAGTTATTCACTTCCGAAAGTGTGACTGGTAAAGTGCGCCTAGGGATCCCTAGCGAATTTGCAGCACGCATTTTACCTTCTATTATTGGCGACTTTGTGGCGCTCTACCCTGATGTATCGTTAGAAGTGAAGTCACGTTTGAGTAAACACTTACTTTCGGATGAGCGCCAAGATCAATTTGATTTAGTATTGGCGCTAAATGAGCAGCTTGACTCAGAAAAGTTCCCTATTTTTATTCAAGATCAATTAGTGTGGGTTGGCGACCTCTCACTGGCGCAAAATGAAACCGTTACCTTAGTAACAGCGCCTGAGGGCTGTATTTACCGACGCAGAGCAACCCAAGCACTTGAAAAAGCAGGCATTAAATATCGTATTGTTTACAGTAATGCCGATTTAACCGGTTTAATTGCCGCATTAAA
Organism: Pseudoalteromonas sp. 2CM36K; assembly: GCF_023161865.1. NCBI lineage: Bacteria > Pseudomonadati > Pseudomonadota > Gammaproteobacteria > Alteromonadales > Pseudoalteromonadaceae > Pseudoalteromonas > Pseudoalteromonas sp. 2CM36K. The sequence goes on along the minus strand of NZ_JALNTK010000016.1, from coordinate 62,031 downwards.
AGAAGGCTTAGGCATAACAGTGCTCGCAAAAAGTACCGTACCTAACGATTTAGCCTATCACTTACACACTAAACATTTACCTGCGCTTGGTAGCATAGGTATTAGTTTAGTAAAAACCGCCAGCGAACCTGAAAACGCCGTGTTTAAACTCGCTGAGTTTATTAAGCTGCGCTTAGGTTACCCCACTCCTTAAATAACCTGAACTCTGGATAATAAATCTATCTCAAGCAGCGTTCAGGTTAAATTAACCGCCACCAGCCAATACATTATCCTAGTTTTATAAGATTAGAATAAACACCTAGTTAAAAATGTTATAAAAACAGCCTGTTTTTACGATAAATGTAAATAATAGTAAAACTTAATAATATTGATTCTCATTCGTTAACATGTTTAAATTACGCCAATTTCAGTAGTTGAACTATTTTTAGGGTAATCAATGTCACATAAATTTTTAGTTTCCTCGTTAACTGCAGCCGTAGCGCTGTCTTTAAGTGCTACAGCAATGGCAAAAGATGCCGGCGGCGTTGAACGCAACTTTGAACAAATTACCGTTATTGGCTCACAAGCAGCAATTAACGATATTCCAGGTTCGGCTACATTTATCTCTGATGAAGAATTGCAAAAATTCGAATTTACCGATATTTCTCGCGTATTAGCATCTGTACCGGGTGTATACGTTCAAGAAGAAGATGGCTACGGCCTGCGCCCTAATATTGGTATGCGCGGTACAGGTACTGGTCGTAACGACAAAATCTCTGTGATGGAAGACGGTGTACTTGTTGCTCCGGCTCCTTACTCTGCACCATCGGCTTACTACTTCCCTACTATGGGGCGTATGGAGTCAATTGAAGTACTAAAAGGTGCAGCCTCTGTTAAATACGGGCCGCGTACAACCGGTGGTGTATTAAATTTACTTTCTCGCAGCCTGCCAACTGAGCCAAATAGCTCAACAGGCATGCTAGATGCAGCCCTTGGTAGCGATGGTTACTACAAAGGTCACGCTTACTTCGCAAAAGAAAAAAACAACACTGCAGGCTTAATTGAAGTGTTTTCTTACGGCGCTGATGGTTTTAAAGAATTACCAGTAGGCGATGACAACACTGGTTTTGAAAAAAACGACGTACTGGTAAAGTTTGGCCATACCTTTGGTGAAAACGATGCGCATAACATTGAGTTCAAAGTAAAGTACTCTGAAGAAACATCAGACGAAACCTACATGGGCTTAACCGATGCTGATTACCAACAAAACCCTAACCGTCGTTATGCGGCATCACAAAATGATGAAATGAACACTCGCCATAATGCATACCAAGTAAACTATGCATACCGCTTTGGTGAAGGTTACGAATTTTTAGCAACCGCTTATCTAAACGACTTTCACCGTAACTGGTACAAAGCAAGTAGTGTTGGTTCAAGCACACTTGAGCAATACAGTGAATTTGAAGCAAACCCAACCGCTGAAGGCATCGAAAACATAGGTGTTAAAGCCAATAACCGTGACTACCAAGCCAAAGGTGTGCAGTCTGAATTACACATTCCTGCGGGCGATCACTACATTACGGTTGGCGTACGTTACCACGAAGACGAAATGGATCGTTTCCAGTGGGAAGACAAATACACGCTTAATCAAGATTTAAGCATGACTCTTACCTCACAAGGCGCTCCAGGCTCTAACAGCAACCGTTTAGACAGTGCAAAAGCAAGCACGCTATTTATTCAAGACGAATGGACAATGGATGCATTAGTAGTGAGTGCTGGCCTTCGTTATGAAGACATAACTATTACCCGTGAAGAGTGGGCTAAGTCAGATCCAACCCGTAGCCTAGGCTTAACAAAAGATATCTCTAACGATACTGAAATTTTAGTACCGTCTTTAGGTGCTACTTACACACTTAACGACAATGTTACGTTACTTGCTGGTATTCAAAAAGGTTACGCCCCTGCAGCGCCGGGTAATGCCGACCAAGACGAAGAAGAAAGCGTCAACATCGAGTTTGGCTCTCGTTTTAATGCTGGCGGTTTTAACGGTGAAGTAATTGCGTTTTACTCTGATTACGACAACATGCATGGTAACTGTACTGCATCAGTAGGTTGTAATGACGATAACATTGGCGACCAATACAACTACGGTGAAGTAGAAGTATCGGGCTTTGAATTTAGCGCAGGTCGTACGTTTAATACCGCATCAGTAGCGTTCCCAGTTAAACTGACTTACACCTACACTGATTCAGAGTTTAAAAACACATTTGATTCAGAAATTTGGGGCTCTGTAGAAAAAGGCGATGCAATGCCTTACGTTCCAGAAAACCAAGTTGCTTTATCGTTTGGCGCAGAAGTGAATAACTTTGTGGTAAATAGCCAAATACGTTACGTGTCTGATGCACATGCTGATTTAACTAACTCAGGCTTAAATGCGATTGATAGCCGTGTTGTATGGGATTTAGCTGCTAAGTACTTAATCGACGAAAACCAAAAAGTATACCTAAGCGTAGATAACTTATTTGATAAAACCTACATTGCTAACCGTGCAAATGGCGGTATTCAACCTGGTAAGCCACGTTCAGTACAAATGGGCTACTCTTACAGTTTTTAATAAAGTGCTAACTTAAAAGTACAAAAAAGCCGAGGTTGATTAAATCAATCTCGGCTTTTTATTACCTATAATGCCTATGTAATTAATAGGCTTAATTTGTTTCTGCGCGCTGGCGTAATACTTCAAATAAACAAATACCGGTTGCAACCGATACATTTAAACTTGAAACCGTGCCCGCCATTGGAATTTTAACGAGTACATCACAGTGCTCACGGGTTAAACGGCGCATACCCTCGCCTTCAGCTCCCATCACAATCGCTATTGGGCCTGTTAAGCTGGCATCAAATACATGTGTGTCGGTTTCACCGGCAGTACCTACAACCCATACACCTACGTCTTTTATTTCACGTAATGTACGTGCAAGGTTAGTTACCTGAATAAGCGGTACCGTTTCTGCTGCGCCACAGGCCACTTTACGTGCCGTGCCATTAAGCTTTGCTGACTTGTCTTTAGGAACTATCACGGCATGAACACCGGCAGCATCGGCGCTACGTAAGCAGGCACCTAAATTATGCGGATCGGTAATGCCATCAAGTACCAGTAAAAACGGGGTGTCTTCGCGTTCAATGATCTTATCAAGATCTTTTTCGTTAAACACACGTGCCGCTTTCACGTTAGCAATAATGCCTTGATGTTGTTCATCTTTCGCTTTGTTATCAAGCGCTTTTCGTTGCATAAACTGTACTGAAATACCAAACTGACGCGCTTGCTCAATCACTGGCGATAAGCGCTTATCATCACGTCCTTTAAGGGCGTATATTTCTATAAAACGCTCTGGCTCTTTTGCCAAAATTGCTTCAACAGAGTGAAAGCCAAAAATTAATTCATTACTCACGAATTGTTTGCTCCTGGGCTACTACGTTTACGGGCATTTTTACCTGGTCTTTTAGGCTTTTTGACCGCTTTCTTTTTGGTTTTTTTCTTAGCGGTGGTGTCATCCGCTTTTACTTTTGATTTGCTCGCTGATTTACCTTTTGCAGCAGGCTTTTTACTCGTCTTTGGCTTTTTGTTATCACTTGCTGACTTTTTACCCGGGATTTTACCGGCTTTAAGTTGCGAGCGAACACTGGCTGGAGCATTTTTTTTAGGTGCACGACGACGCGCATAACGATCTTGGGCAACATCGCCTTTTAGCGTTAAGTTTATACGACGATCATCTAAGCTTACCGAGGCAACTTGTACAGTCACTTTGTCGCCTAAACGATAAACCGTATGTGTGTGTTCACCCACCAAGCAATGTTTAGCTGCATCATGCTGGAAATATTCATCACCTAAATTGGTAACATGAATTAATCCATCAATTTGTAAGTCATCTAAACGAATAAATAAACCAAAGTTAGTAACCGATGAAATAACCCCGTTAAACTCCATACCTACATGATCTTGCATGTATTCACATTTTAACCAATCGGCTACTTCACGGGTGGCATCGTCTGCGCGGCGCTCAGTAGTAGAACACTGCTCACCAAGTTGATCGACTTCATCATCGCTATAAGCGTATTCACCAGAGGTTTGCTGTCCTTGTGCTTTTAATACTGCTTTAATTGCACGATGCACCACTAAATCGGGGTAACGGCGAATTGGCGAAGTAAAATGCGCATAAGCCGATAATGCTAAACCAAAGTGGCCTATGTTATCTGGCTGATATACCGCTTGCTTCATTGAGCGCAGTAGCATAGTTTGAATAAGCTCAGCTTCAGGACGATCCCCTAAACGAGCCAACACATGAGTGATCTCTTTCGGCGTTGGTTCATCACTTAGCGTGCTTTCAATCCCCAGCTCAGTTAAAAACTGAGTAAAGTTACCCAGTTTTTCGCTATCGGGTTCATCATGCACCCTAAATAGGGCACTTGCTTCGTGTTTTTCAAGTAATTTAGCCGCAGAAACATTGGCTAAAATCATACATTCTTCAATGAGCTTATGCGCATCGTTACGAATAACTGGCACAATTGATTCTATTTTACGCTGTGCATTAAATACAAAACGGGTTTCGAGTGTTTCAAACTCAATGGCACCACGCTCTTGGCGCGCCGCTTTTAATGCCATGTACATTTGCTGCAAATCAGTTAAATGCGGCACTACAGCTGCGTATTCTTTACGTAGCTTTTCATCGTTTTGTAAAATGGCATTTACTTTGGTGTAAGTTAAACGTGCATGTGAGTTCATCACCGCTTCGTAAAACTTATAACCTGAGAGCTTACCCTCTTGCGATACGGTCATTTCTGCCACCATACACAAGCGATCAACCTCAGGGTTTAGCGAACACAAACCGTTAGATAATACTTTTGGTAGCATTGGAATAACTTGCTCAGGGAAATACACTGAGTTACCGCGCTCTATCGCTTCTTTGTTAAGCGGCGTGTTCATACCTACATAATGTGATACATCGGCAATGGCTACCCATAAGCGCCAGCCACCCGACTTTTTAGGCTCACAGTATACGGCATCATCAAAATCACGAGCGTCTTCGCCATCTATGGTCACAAGCGGTAAGCCGCGTAAATCAACTCGACCTTGTTTATCGGCTTCTTCAACAAATTCACCTAAGTGGGCAACTTGTTGTTCAACCTCTTCAGGCCATACGTGTGGAATATCGTGATTACGCAGCGCAACTTCAATTTCCATACCCGGCGCTAAATGCTCGCCCAGTACGTCGATAACTTTACCTACCGCATTCATATTGCGGCTTGGATTTTGGGTTATTTGCACTTGCACCATTTGGTTATGGCGCGCGCCTTTTTCGTTACCCGGTAGAATAATAATGTCTTGGGTAATGCGCGGATCTTCAGCCACAACAACGGCAATACCATGCTCAACAAAATAACGCCCTACAATAGGTGCGCGCTCGTTAGTGAGTACTTTGATGATGCGAGCGTCGCATTTTGAGCCTGAGCCGCGTTTAGTGCCTTTGGCAAGAACGATGTCACCGTGTAGCACCATATTCATTTGATGCTTGGCAATAAACCAATCTTTGCTCTCGCCTTCAACTTCTAAAAAGCCAAAACCGTCTCTGTGACCGACTACTTTGCCTTTGGTTAAACCGGCTTCGTCAATCAGGGCATAACATTTAAATTTATTAAAATACAGCTGCCCATCACGCTCCATGGCGCGAAGTCGGCGCTTAAATGCTATTTGTCGTTCTTCATCGTTGACCGCGAGTTCTTCACATAGTTGTGCGTAGCTAGCAGGTTTGGAACGCTCTTGCAGGTGAGTAAGTATAAACTCACGACTAGGGACTGGGTTTTCGTACTTTTCTTGTTCTCGACTGAGATTTGGATCTTGGTTTGACATTCACTATCTTGTTAGTTGGTTATGTAAGTATTTTAACTCATATACTCGCAATGAGACAGGTAAAAGCCATTAAACTTTTAATAAAGCGTTATTACCTTTTGCATTTTGTAGCAATGTAGCTAAATAACACTTAACACCTACTTAATTAATGTACATGAAAGTGAGTAAATTAACTGTAGTTAATTTACTCACTTTTATAAAAACAGCTTACTTTTGCTGTAGTTTCTTCCACAATAGCGCGCTGATGTTTTCAATAAAAGCCGCATCTTGTGCAGCCATAACATCGAGTATTGGTTTGTTCATTTGGCTTTTATTTTGAGAGTATATCCAGCGATTTTTATTAAAGCTTTGCGCAAACTCTAACACACCCGTTTGCAAGGCTTGCTCATCAGCAAAGGTGGCCTCTACTACGTTATGTTGTAATAATTTTTGCGCATCAACACGCTCACCGGTCATGGCTAAACGATTAAAAAACTGCTGATTTATGGCTTTATTAATAATAGGAAACATAGACGGTACAAACGGCACTAATACATCGACTTCGGGGAAACAAAAGAAGCCTTTGTCTGATTTCATAAATCTAAAATCACAGGCACATGCCAACACCGAACCATTACCATAAGTGTGGCCGTTTAGCGCGGCAATAATAGGCATAGGAAAAGTAACGATACGTTTAAACAAGGCACCTATCGAGTTCATGAAATCGGCAATTATTTGTGGTGTGTTGTCAGGGTTGGCCATCCACTGTAGATCAATGCCTAACGACCAACTTTTATCGCTACTTGAGGTTAGCACCACCGCTTTAAAATGCTCGTTAGCCTCAATCGTATCTAGGTGTTGATTAAACTCGTTTATAAAGGTTGGATTATGGCGGTTTTCTGCTGTATTCATAGTAAGGATAGCCGTGCTTCCTTGCGTGGTAATTTCTATTAATGCTGTCATTAGACCCTCATTTAGTGCTTTTAGCTGCGCTTTTAGCACTTTTCATTACTTTTATAATTGTGAACTACCCATCGACGCCGCTTCGCGTCGAACAATGGGTTTTCTCGGAAAATTTCGATAAATACAAATAACATAAAAATGCATACGAACATAAAACAATCGACATAAGTGATAGTAAAACTTAGTGTTTCTTATATCCCCGCCCTCGGATCGGGCGAGGGTTTACGGCGAAACTGCTAAAAAATCGCTAATGCTTAAGCTTGTTAAAATTAAAGAATTCATAACACCCTCCAATATAAGTAACCTGAGCTGCACATAAGAAATGGAACTAAATGCCCTTGCGGTGATCAGATCTTTCGACCAAGAAACATAAGATTACCGAGGCAAGGGCATGAATAACTTAGATGCAATTTACGTAGATGTCGATGATTTTTGTTTATTGTTTGAACCTCAATGGCTTAAACACCTAATAGAATCAGGTGAAAAGCAACGCATTAAGCCATCTCGACTATCCTCTAGCGAAGTGATGACTATATTAATTGCTTTTCATCAATCAGGTTATCGCGATTTTAAAACTTACTACACCAAATTTGTTTGTCAGTATTGGCGACATTATTTCCCTGATTTAGTCAGTTATACACGTATGTTGAAGTTACTTCAGGCCACGTTACCTGCTCTGTGTAGCTATCTGAAGCAGCGCTTTGATAAACCAACAGGCATTGCATTTATCGATTCCACTTCTCTCAAGGTGTGTCACAACATGCGTATTCCTCGTCACCAAGTTTTTGCAGGAGAAGCCAAACGAGGCAAAGGAACAATGGGCTGGTTTTATGGTTTTAAACTTCACCTCATCATGAATGATGAAGGTGGTTTATTAGCTGTAAAAGTGACAGCTGGGAATGTTGATGATAGACAGCCGGTATTAGATATGGTCGATAATGTTGCAGGTAGTTTATACGCTGATAGAGGTTATGTATCTGCAAACTTAAAAGCGGAACTTGCTGAGCAAGGTATTGATTTTATTACAGGTCAAAGAAGTAATATGAAACGTCAGCCAATATCATCTTGGGATAGAGCGATGTTATCAAAGCGTTTCATCATCGAAACAGTTTTCGACCAGCTGAAAAATATGGCTCAAATAGACCACACAAGGCACCGCAGCTGCATCTCATTTATGGTTAATTTAATGGCTGGATTAATAGCCTATACTTTTCAGACTAAAAAGCCGAGTATAAAAGTGACTCGGCTTTAATTCTTATGCAGATCTGAGGTTAAGTAAGGTAACTATGCCAGTGGATAAATAGATAATAGTGTGAAGTGTCATTAACTTGGCTGACATTTGTCATGAAATAGAAAAATTCATCTTCTGAGTGTAAAAGCAATGCTAATATAGCCAAAAAAAGTGACCAGGAAACTTAATGCAGTCCCAACAACAAAGCTTAATTTACTTACACATTGCCGTACTTTTATTTGGCGGCACCGCCTTATTCGCAAAGCTAATTGGTTTGAGTGCATTAGATATTACCGCTTATCGTGCGGCTATCGCTGGGCTGGCAATTTGTGTGCTACTGTCTTTGCAAAAAAAACCAATTAAGCTGCATCGCGCTAAAGATTATGTGATTGCCATTTTATTAGGCATTGCCGTAGGTATTCACTGGGTAACCTATTTTGCAGGCATGCAATTGGCGGGAATTACCGTGGGCATGTTAGCCTTTTTTACCTATCCCGTGATCACGGTATTTTTAGAGCCCCTATTTAATAAAAGTAAGCCCAAAACAAAAGATATAATAAGTGCTGTGGTGGTGATTTTTGGCATTTATTTATTGATCCCTAACGTTAATTTAGGCGATGACATCACTTTAGGTGTTTTGACGGGCGTGGTATCAGCATTATTTTTTGCTCTTCGTAATATTACCCACAAACGCTACTTTAGCGAGTATGGTGGACCGCAAACCATGTTTTACCAAACCTTAGTCGCAAGCCTGATGCTATGTGCTTTTATTGAAGTGCCCATAACAGAAATTAATGATACTGATTTAATATTGCTGCTTATTGCCGGTGTGGTGTTTACTGCGATGCCGCATTCGTTATTTGCAGCGAGTTTAAAACATTTATCAGCAGCAACCGCTGGATTGATTTCTTGCTTACAACCTCTTTATGGCACAATACTGGCTATAATTATTCTGCACGAACGCCCTTCAGTGATGACCCTGATTGGTGGCGCACTGATTGTTAGTGCTGCGTGCTTTGAAACTTGGTCAATTTCACGGAAAAAGCAGCCATGAAAATATTTGCACATAGAGGCGCAAGCACACACTTCCCCGAAAATACGCAAAGCGCCATTTTAGCGGCGTTAAAAGCGAATGTAGATGGCATTGAGGTTGATGTACAAAGCGCGCTTGATGATTACGTTATTATTCATGATACCTACCTCGACAGAACCACTAATGGCAAAGGCAAAGTGTGCGACTTTAGTGCCCAGCAAATTAAACAGTTTGATGCCGGAAATGGCGAACAAATCCCTACTTTGCAGCAATTAATAAACTGGAATAATAACCAAACCTTACTCAATTTAGAGCTAAAACATACCTTTGAACTTGAAAAGTTTGTAACCGTGCTTGAAAGTAACATTGCGAACAAAAAAATAACCGCAGACAATATTTTAGTTTCATCATTTAATCATCATCAACTACACTGGCTAAAGAGCCGTTTACCGTGGCTTAAAATTGGCGCACTTACTGCATCAATTCCATTGCAGTATGCAAAGTTTGCACAAGACTTACAGGCCTATAGCATTCATATTGACAAAAACTTTATGAACAAACCGTTTGTTGACGATGCCAAAATGCGCGGTTTACAAGTATTTGCTTACACCGTAGATGAAGTCGAAGATATTAAACTGATGCTTGCCTGTGGTGTTGATGGTATTTTTACTAACGACCCTGAACGAACTAAGCATTATTTAGCGCAATTAAATGAACTATAACTAATTATTTAATTGCCATTTATGCTATAAAAACAATAATTTAGTAGGCCACTATTTAATGAGTAGCTACATGCGTATTTATAATTTTTTAGAACAAACACTGTTTTATACTTTAACCCGAAAAATAGTTGGGAATTTAAGTTTTGTTTTTTTATTTCAAGCCATTACTTTGTTTTGGTTGCACAGTAACTTAACCGAAAACCAGCAAAGCACTGGCTTATTTTGGGTACTTGCGCTACTTATTATTGCAGGCTTTATTTTTACTATTCTTTATATGCGCTTTTTAATTGTGCGCCCGGTAAAAGCAATGCGCGATACGCTCATTAATATTAATCAACAAGATGCGAATTTAGCAGCCAAATTACCCCATTTCACGTTTGATGAATTTAGAGACTTAAGTGAGCAATACAATCAATTTACTACCCATTTAAATAGTTTATTAAGCACTACCTATACCAGCGCCCAAGAGAGTGTGCAGAGTAACAGCCAAGTAACGCAATCAATGCAACACACTGAACAATTGAGTGAGCAGCAAATTAATTTAAGCCACACCATTATTAATGCCAGTAACCAAATTACCCAAAGCCTGCAGGCTATAGTAAGCAACACTGATAACGTACATCAGGTCAATAATGAACACCTTAATTTTGTAAAGCTCTCTGCTGGTGAGCTATCAAAACTAGTTGAGCAGGTAAGGCTTATTAATGAAATGCTGGGTAGTTTTTCTAAAACGATTGCGGGCTTGAAAGAGAACAGCGAAAACATTCGCAGTATTTTAAAAATGGTTGAAGAGTTTTCGGATCAAACTAACTTATTAGCACTTAATGCAGCCATAGAAGCAGCACGCGCTGGTGAAGCGGGGCGAGGTTTTGCCGTGGTTGCCGATGAAGTTCGTACCCTATCGGTTAAAGTAAGCGACGCAACACGCCAAATTAGTGATTTTATTACCCAAATGAATGAGCTCGTTAATGAAACGAATAAAGAGTCAGAGCAATTAATAAACCACTCAAATAATGCGCAAACATCAATTAACACCACCTCTGATGGGTTTGGTAAAATGCTCAATGAGTTTGAACATAATCAACAACAATTGCAGCAAATAGCCAATGCAGTACACTTGCTCGAAGATACCCAAAACCAAACGCATGAATCGGTTGAGCAAATTGTGGCGCTAGGCGAACAAGCCAAGCAACAAATAGATACAGCACTGCATGATTCTGAACAATCACAAAAGCTAAGCCAACAAACCCAACAACAGTTAAAACGCTTTGTAGATTAGGCAATAACAATTTCACCCAAGCCGCGATTATGCTAAATTAAGCGGCTTGTCATTTAACTGTGTGAAGTATGTGAGCGACGTAAAACCAAACTATGAACAGCTAGCCCAGCAAATAAAATTATGGGGCCAACAACTTGGCTTTAGTGAAGTGGGCATTACTGACATTGATTTAACTAAGCATGAAGCACAGCTTCAGCGCTGGCTTGATGCAGGGTACCATGGTTCAATGGATTACATGGCTGCACATGGAATGAAACGCGCCCGCCCTAGCGAGCTAGTCCCTGGCACGCAACGAGTTATTTCAGTAAAAATGAATTACCTGCCGCCAGATTCAGGCTTTGCCAAAAACCTTAAAAATACCGAGAAAGCCTATATCAGCCGCTATGCGCTTGGCCGTGACTATCATAAGTTAATGCGTAATCGGCTCAAGCAATTAGGTAAAAAAATTGAACAGCAGGTAGGTGACTATGGCTTTAGGCCTTTTGTTGATTCAGCCCCTATACTTGAACGTCAACTCGCTGAAAAAGCGGGATTAGGCTGGCGCGGAAAGCATTCTTTACTGATAAATAAAGAGGCGGGCTCTTGGTTTTTTTTAGGCGAGTTATTTGTAGATTTACCACTGCCTATTGATGATGAAAACACGTTCGAAGGTTGTGGTAAATGTGTTGCCTGCATAACCCTTTGCCCTACCGGCGCTATTGTAGAACCTTATGTGGTAGATGCACGTAAATGCATATCGTATTTAACCATAGAGCATCAAGGGGCTATTCCAGAGCAATACCGAACCTTAATGGGTAACCGCATTTATGGTTGCGATGATTGCCAATTAGTGTGCCCATGGAATCGCTATGGACAAATTACCGACGAGCAAGACTTCCACCCCCGTGCGCAATTAAAAAATAAAGACTTACTCGCGTTATTTGCCTGGGATGAAACTACCTTTTTAACAAATACCGAGGGCAGCCCTATTCGGCGCATTGGCCATGAGCGTTGGTTACGAAATATAGCGGTTGGCTTAGGCAACGCAGATTTTAGCCCAGCGATTATTCATGCACTTGAAGATAAACGCAAAACAGTCAGTGACATGGTGAATGAGCACATAGAATGGGCACTTACCCAGCAACATGATAAACAAAGACAAAAGCTGCGCAAAACAGCACGGCTAATACGGATTGTTGAAAAAGGCCTACCCAGAGACGCGTAAGCCTATTGCCTAAAAGAACGCGACATAATGTCGCTGATACAAGCTATCTACCTAATCGTAGCAAGAAATTTACCCCGCGCCTCGCAGCCCGTAACCCGCACCTTTAAGCTTTGTCTGTAATCACTCTCTTTACGAGCTCTTTGCCCTCTTTGTGCATAATTTACTAATATCTGATTTAACACAGAGAAGAAAATGAGGAGTAAATGAGAAGCCACAATTAAAGTACAGATCCGAGATGGAGGTGGACAAAGATCATATACACATATTGCTAACGATTTCTCCAAATATCAGCGTTGCGAGTTACGTTAGGAGAATTAAACAATCTACAACGCAAAGTCTATGGTCGAGATTTAAATGGTTTAAAAAGCAATTCTGGGTTAAAAAGACAGTTTGGTCTGACGGATATTTTGTTTGCTCTGTTGGAAATGCGGCTGCTGATACAATTCGAAAATACATTCAAGAGCAGGGCTAACTATTCCGATTCATCCCATCGACGCCGCTTCGCGTCGAACAATGGGTTTTCTCGGAAAATTTCGATAAAAAAATGATTGAGAAGTCGCTTTCTCAACAACTATCGATACAACATCGGTTGGCAGCCAATTAGTTCTAATAACACTTTTAAGCGCATAGCAATCATGCTACTGCTATCAATAATAAGTATTTTTCTCGCCATTTAGACACACTTTAAAGAGTTAATTAAACATCTTTTCAGCATAGTCTAGAATTTTTGGTTTAGCATAATCACCTACGTAAAAGTGAATTTTGCTTCCTTTTGTTATGGTACTAGGTTAAATGCTTACCAAAAATAGTTAGGCTGTACAGCTGATTGTCCATTCTTGCTACGTTAGGCAGCTCTCCCCATACTGCAAAATCAAAATGCTTAAATAATTTAATGCTCGGTTCGTTGTGACTAAAAATAAACCCAAGTAATACTTCGATATTAAGCTGCTTGGCTTGTTGTTGTGCAAATTGCATCAGCTTTTTACCCAACCCTTTTCCTTGGGCTGCTGCCGTAATGTAAATGCTTAACTCAACGGTGCCATCGTAAGCTGGGCGGCCATAAAACGATTTATAACTAAGCCACGCTAATACTTGGTTGTTCTCACAGTAAACAAAAATAGGCCGTTGAGCAGTATGGCTATCAAACCAAGGTTGTTTATCAGCGACGGTTACCTCTTCGGTATCGGCGGTGACCATTCGACTAGGGATAGTTTCATTGTAAATAGCAACAATGGCAGTTAAATCATCAGGTTTTGCTAAACGTATAGTCATAGAAAATAAAGTAAAATTGATCAAATTAGCCTATAGTAGCGTATGATAAGTTACATAAGTACTCTAATAACGCACTTAAGGTAATAGCATGATAAAAAAAATAATACTTGGTTTAACCCTCGCGTTAAGTTATGTTTCGCTAAATACATATGCCGCAGACTTGCCCACCCCTTCATTAGATGCAAACACCTGCAATGACTTCACGAATGTTTCACTTAGAAAGTTGCGCTCAACTGAAACCATTAACTTATGTGATTTTAAGAACCAGCCTCTTTTAATTGTTAACACTGCGAGTAACTGCGGTTTTACGCCGCAATTTGAAGGTTTAGAAGCACTTTATAATAAATACAAAGACGAAGGCTTGGTGGTATTAGGCTTTCCATCAGATGATTTTTTTCAAGAAGAGAACGATGAAAAAGATACCGCAAAAGTGTGTTATGTAAATTATGGTGTTACCTTCCCTATGCTGGCCACCAGCGCAGTACGTGGTAGTGACGCAAACCCTATTTTTAAGCATTTAAACGCTCAAACCAGTTCACCAAACTGGAACTTTTATAAATACGTGGTATCGGCCGATCGCAAAACGATTACGCGCTTTAACAGCCGCGTAGCACCGGATTCAGCAAAACTAGAAAGCGCAATCAAAAGTGCATTTTAACTTTGTGTTTTCAGTTTAACCTTACTAAGATGTTGCTATCAAATTTAAAAAACTAAACTTACAGGTAGGAGAACTTATGGCAGTTGCAAGTGCAAGGCACATACTCGTAGACAGTGAAGCACAATGTTTAGACCTTAAAGATAAAATTGAGCAAGGTGAAGACTTTGCAGAACTCGCTAAACTGCACTCTAATTGTCCATCAGGTCAAGATGGTGGTGCATTAGGTGAGTTTGGCCCAGGTATGATGGTGCCTGAATTTGATAAGGTGGTATTTTCAGCGCCGCTAAATCAAGTACAAGGCCCTGTACAAACACAGTTTGGTTACCATTTATTAGAAGTAACCAGCCGCTCAGAGTAAATAAATCGATTTATTAATAAAGCCGCATCAGCGGCTTTTTATTTATGTGGAGTTGGCAAAAGCCCCATTATGCAACTATTTGGCTCTATTCCTTCCCCTTATGTTCGCCGCGTTAGAATCTGGGCAGAACAAAACAATTGTGCGCTTGAATTTATTAATCTAGATATTTTTTCTAAAGACGATCGGCCGTTGGTAGTCACAAAAAATCCAGCAGCCAAAATCCCTATATTGGTCGATGACACGCTTACCCTAAGTGATTCAAATACCATACTGCGTTATTTACTTGAAAAAACCAAGCAACCCCCACTTACATGGCCTCAAGAGCACTTTTTAATTAGGGCCTGTTGATCTTTCAAGGTTAAATTTACAGCAGTCTGTTTGGTATTTAGGCAAGGCAGAGCCTATGTGGTGTGGTTATTCCCCATAAATAGGCGATAACGTAGCATTAATGCCAAACAGGCGCTGCCCGAAGGGTTCTGCCTAGGGGCGATTAACTCTTTGTTGCCTACATGGATGTAGGTAAGGGGCGTGAGCAGGACGCGGAAGCTTTGCTCGGTTTTTACTTAGCCCACTAGGTTACAAACCTCGCGCCGCGATTAAATCGCCCCTAGTTTGAAGAAATTTTAATCCGTAAAGGTCAACAGGCCCTAGCATCAATGCCTGCAATGATTCATTGGTTGAATTACTGTTATGCCAACGTTCTGGATTTGATACGCAAGCCGATAAGCTGTTTTTTAATCTGCAAAATGAGCGAGTTGCGCAAACATTACACTATTTAAATGATCATTTATGCGATGATGAATTTAAAAGCTGTGAATGCCTCAACATCAGTTTATACTGCTTACTTGATTGGATATGCTTTCGTGAACTCACTGATTTTAGCGCGCAGCCGCAATTAGTTAAGTTTTATGAAGCGTTTAGTCAGCGTCAAGCGGCTAAAAATACCAACCCTCGACTTAAATTTTAAAAGGTGGATACATGAGCGATATCGAAATTGAATCACAACTAGTTAGCTTTGTAGAAAAAGTACGTGTTAGTGAGCAGATCTGGGCACTGGGTGCCGATGATGGTGGCTTTGTTGTATGTGAGTCAAATCAGTTTGATGACACCGATGTACTTTTACTGTGGGAATCACAAGACGCAGCACAAGCACAATGTAAAGAAGAGTGGCAAGACTACAGCCCTGTAGAAATAAACCTTGATGAGTTTTTAGATGATTGGGTTGAAGACCTTAAATCTGATGATGCTCTGGTTGGCTTAAATTGGAATGACGATCAGGTGTGTGTAGAAATTGAACCAGTTGGTTTAGCTCGCGCGCTAAGCGAATAAGTTTTAGGCGTTAGTTTGCTGACATTATCCCAACTAACAGCAATGGTTAGTTGGGGTATAAAAATAATAAAAACTGTCAAGGTAATACGTTGAAAACCCATCTTGGTCGTCGTCCATTTTCAGCTATGGAGCTGCATACGCTCTATAACGGATATATTTATAGTGATACACGGCTTGCCCGCGAACAAGCTAAACACTGGCATTTTTGGCTGCCCTTAATTGCTTATTACAGTGGCGCTTACAGTGATGAAATTGGCTGCTTAACCCTTGATGACCTAATACTTAAAAATAATATACTCTGTTTTAGTTTTCATACCCACGGTAAAATTAAGCCACGTTTAGTGCCTGTTCATCATGCCCTTATTAGTGCCGGATTTAATGACTATTTAGCTTATGTAAAAGCGCAAAACCACTCCCGTTTAATGTTTGATCTTCCCGCTAAAACAGGGCGCTATAGCGAAAAAGTGCGCATATGGTTTTCAGGAGAGGGTGAACGCGCAGGATATTTGCAAAAATGTGCAATTCCTTCGGTGGATCAATTCGGTATGAAAACCGCCATTAGTAGTTTACGGCTTAACTTTGAACAGCAAATTCGTATTTATGCCCTGCAAGCAGGCAACAAAGACTGCTTTAATTACTTAATGGGCTTTAATGATTACCCCCATGATAACTTTAACGATATAGCCTTGTTAAATAAGGTGCTACAACAGATCCGGGTTATCAATTCCCATATTCATTGGCAGCGGTTTTTAGCCCGAGATAGCCACTGACAAACTTTGTTACTCTTTTCCTTAGCGATCTGCGCTTACTCTAATAAAAAAGCTGTTAAGATGAAGAGCCGTCTATATGACTGTTTCTAACAACAAAAAATCTAGGGATAACTATGTTTTTAAAAAGCCTCTTAACCGTGAGTGTTGCGCTTGCGATGAATGCTGCTCACGCTAACGAATTCGTCATTGAAAAACTCGCAAAGCCAAGTTCACAAAAAGTCGCTTTAACGCTCGACCCAAGTCAGGATACCTTTACAGGAATGACCGAGATCAGCTTAGAAGTGCTCAAACCAACACACTACATTGAACTTAATGGTGTTGATTATGCAACTAAAATGGTGCAACTACTAGGTGAGCAAAACTGTGATTTAAACAGCGAAATGCTTAAAACAGGTAAAGTTAAATTTAGCTGTGAAGAGCAAATTCAGCCAGGTAAATACACCTTAAAAATAGATTTTTCAGCGCCTTATAACCGCCAGAGTGTGGGGTTATATAAAACCCTAGATCAAGGCGTTCCGTACTTGTTCACGCAATTTGAAATGAGTGATGCGCGCCGTGCATTTCCGGTGTTTGACGAACCAAGCTATAAAATTCCGTTTCAGTTAACCATTACCGCCCCCACCTCACAAAAAGTGTATTCAAATACACCTGAGCTAAAAACGACGGTGAATGGCGATATGACCACCCATTACTTTGATAAAACGCCACCAATTCCATCTTACTTAGTTGCTATGGCTGTAGGTCCATTTGAAGAGCTAGAAATTAAAGGCATGCCTATTCCTGGGCGTGTGATCACCCCACAAGGTAAAATTCATTTAGCGCAATATGCAAAAGAGAACATGCCTAAAGTACTGGGCGCACTTGAAGACTACTTTGGTATTCCTTATGTATATAAAAAGCTAGATTCAGTGGCTGTTCCAGAGTTTCCGTTTGGCGCTATGGAAAACTCAGGCTTAGTGACTTACCGCGAAGATATTCTTTTGGTTGATTTAGAAGCTGCAACGCGTAGTAAAAAACAACGTAATGTCTCTATTATTGCCCATGAATTAGCTCACCAATGGTACGGTAACTTAGTGACTATGAAGTGGTGGAACGACTTATGGTTAAACGAGGCGTTTGCAAGCTGGATGGCGGCAAAAATTACTAAGCAGCTTAATCCTGAGTTTGAATCACACCTAGATTTACCACAAAACAACGTAATGGCGTTAGATGCACGTTTAAGCACTAAGCCAATTCGTAAACCAATTAAAACCGAAGCCGATATTATGGATGGTTTAGGCCTTGCCTACAGCAAAGGCAGCTCAGTACTGGCGATGGTTGAAAACTGGATTGGCGAAGAGGCATTTCAAGCTGGTATTCAGAACTACTTAAAAGAATTCTCCTATAAAAATGCAGAAGCTGCCGATTTATGGGAAGCACTTGGTAAGGCTTCAAATAAAGATGTAGCGAGCGTTTTAAAATCGTTTATTGAACAATCGTCATTCCCGCTAATTAACGTTAAGCAGCAAGGTAAGAGCATTACGATTTCGCAAAGTCGTTTTGCCAATGCCGGTGTTGAAGCCCCTGCTCAACTGTGGAATGTACCGGTTGCGATTAAATATGGTGCTGGCGATAAAGTACAAACAGCCAATGTATTATTAAATAAACAAAGCCAAACGCTAGCATTAGACTTTGAACCAGAGTGGATTTATCCAGATCAAGGCGCGCTAGGTTATTACCGTTGGGTAATGGATGATGCGCAATTTAATGCGCTAATAGATAATGCAGCTACGGTATTAAACGACCGTGAACGCTTAGCCCTATTATCGGCAACAGATGCCCTACTTGATGCCGGTGTCATTTCAGCGGCTAAGCTGATGCAAACGCTTGAAGTTTTTGCCAGCGATAGTCATCCTCGCGTGGCTAATACTGCTTTAGGTTATTTAGCGTCACAGCAGCGTACTTTTAAAGACGATAGCAATAAAGATTTATGGCCTACGTTTATTCAAAATGCGGTGATGCCTGCCGCTAAAAAATATGGCCTAGAAGCAAAAATGGGCGAAGATGGCGCAGTAGCTCAACTTCGTGCCGCGGTGGTATCACGCTTAGGATTTGATGGTGAAGATAAAAATGTGATCAATAAAGCCAAACAGCAAACACAAGCTTACCTAAACGATCCACAAAAGGTAGACCCTTATTTAGCAGCTACTTATTTACGTCTTGCGGCTTTTCATGGGGATAAGGCGTTGCTAGATCAGTTTATGACAACCTTTAAAACCACCAAAGATCCACAAGTGCGAACCAATATGCTGGCAGCAATGGGTTACTTTGGTAAACCTGAACTACAAAAAGCGGTACTGGCGTATAGCTTAACAGACGAAGTAACGGCTTCTGATATGCGTACTATTTTATCGGGTCAAAGTTACACCGATGAACGCCAAGCACTGTTTATTGATTGGATTTATAGCAACTACGATAAAGTAACAGCAAGTTTGCCACCATTTTTTGTGCCTAACTTACCTTACTTTACTACCGCCAGCTGTGACGCTGACAGTTTAGCTACAACGCAAAGTTTCTTTGACGCTAAACTGGAAGCTGTACCCGGTTATGCGCGTACGTTAAGTAAACTTGCAGAGAGCACCAATGACTGTATTGCACTTAAAAACCGCGAACTGAAATCAGTCAATAGCTTTTTAAATAGTAAATAAACTAAAGGTTAAGGGTTAAGGGTTAAGGGTTAAAGATTTTATCTTGCACCTTTTGCCTTTAGCCCTGCACCACTCTATTAACCGCCAATAATCATCGTTAGCTTTGCTATAAACTCTTTCGCTGCTTGCTCAGAGTTAATTTTAAAAGCGACACCATAATGAATAGGCTGCGTACTTTTATAAATACGGGTAGGAAAACGGGTCATTTCACTGCTATGAAAATAGCCTTGAGTACGCACAACCCCATCAATATCAGTAAAGTCATCGCTAAACACTTCAAATGCAGGTCGGATCACAATTTTACCTTTACCTGCTTCCGCATGGGTATAAAACGCTTCTTTAGAGTTTACTAGCATATACTCAGCTATGTTTTTTATTTTAAAGTTACTTCTACACTCTAGTTTGATCAGCTGCTCGGTTAACTCGTCTGCACTGTAGGCCATGTTTATCCCTATTCGTTGATTTATGTATAACCTTAACGCATACGCAATATGAAGTCTTATTTTATTGTGTTACGTGGCAGACAAATGCAAGCTTATCGTTGTTATAACTCATTCGAGTAATATTCGTTTTGCAGTAGTTGCTTAAATCAAGCCACTGCGATATAGCAGAGCCGCGTGTTAATTTACGCTGGTAAACACGGTTTTTAATTGCGTAAGCAATGGTATTTTCATCTTTTAAGATGAAATCTTGTACTTGGTTTGGCAGTCTAAGTATATCGGTAACTTGCTTAGTTTGTGGATCAAAACGCGCTAGGTGATGCTGCCCGTGTTTACTATGGCTAAATAAAAACTCAGCCTGCGCTTTATTATAAATAAGCGTGCGACCAATATCGCTTGCTACCACCTCACCTTTTGCCGCAGCAACCGAGGTATATTGCAAAGTGTGTGGTTCGCCTAAAATAAACATCACTAAATCGTTGTTACTTCCCCAAGCGTGGTAACCTACAGGTTCAATCCAATCAAAAATACGACTTGCAGCCAACTCGGGTGCCAACGGATATTGCCATAGCTTTTGTTTACCATCGTCTTCAACGACAATCGCCGATAAGTGCTGCCCATCCGGTGTTAAAGTGGGCGAGTATTCACTTTGTGGCGTATTAGTGACCATAGAGGTTTGTTTTGATGATAAACTGTAAAGCGCAATATCTGTTTGACTCTGGTCATTACTGATTATTTCTCGGGTATAGTATAGGCCGGTGTCGGTTAAATGGGGTTGATTGTTATAGCTCGTTTTATCACTAACAATGCTTACACGTATACCATGCGGAGTATTTAAATCGGCGAGCAAAATGTGGCTTTTAGGCATACTTGCCTGAGCAATATCTAGCGTTAAAGCATTTATAGCTATAAGCCCTAACAACGGTTTAATCAGTTTCATGCTTTCTCTCGTTTTAATTTTAAGCACCTCATGATAACGTTATTTACTGATGACGTCACTTGACCTAAGTCAGTCAACTCTTTATAACTAACGGGTCATAAAAAAGAGAACAAACATGTCAGCTAAACACCCTATTATTGCAATCACCGGTTCATCTGGAGCGGGCACAACAACAACCACTAACGCCGTGAAGCATATTTTCCGTAGCCTTGATATCAATGCGGCATTTATCGAAGGTGATAGCTTTCATCGTTATACACGTCCTGAAATGGACAAAAAAATTCGAGAAGCCCAACAAGAAAGTAAACATATAAGTTATTTTGGCCGAGAAGCCAATGACTTTGGTGCATTAGAAGACTTATTTACCAAGTATGGTGAAACAGGCGAAGGTAAACTGCGCCGTTATTTACATACCTTTGATGAGGCCGTGCCTTATAACCAGTTACCTGGAACATTTACTCCTTGGCAAGAGCTTGAGCAAAATACAGATTTAATGTTTTACGAAGGCTTACATGGCGGCGTGGTCGACGAAGATCATAATGTTGCTAAGCATGTTGATTTACTCATAGGCATGGTGCCAATTATTAACCTTGAGTGGATCCAAAAGCTTATTCGCGATACCTCAGAACGCGGCCATTCTCGTGAAAAAGTAATGGACTCGATTGTACGCAGTATGGATGACTACATTAATCATATAACGCCGCAATTTTCTCGTACCCATATTAACTTTCAGCGAGTCCCCACCGTTGATACTTCCAACCCATTTAGCGCAAAAGATATCCCCTCCCTTGATGAAAGCTTTGTTGTGATTCGCTTTAGGGGGATTGATGATGTTGATTTTCCGTATTATTTGCGGATGATTGAAGGCAGTTTTATGTCGCGTATAAACACCTTAGTGGTGCCTGGTGGTAAAATGGGACTCGCTATGGAGCTAGTGCTTACGCCACTGATCAAAGATATTATTTTGAAAAAACGCGCCTTAGCAAAATTAGTCCCACCTGAAATTCCTATTTAAGTGTATCGATAATCTGTTAGAGACTTTTTGGTTTAGAAGATCTAACAACATACGATGATCTTATGGAGCTGATCATTTCTTTTATCAAGTGATAGCAAATACATTCTGCTCTTTTTTGTTTAGTCTAACTCACGTACACTGCTGATTTTAAGTATGATGAGAGTAGTATGTCGCAAGCCATGAAAATTGTTGTCGGGTCTAAAAACCCAGTAAAAATCAATGCCGCTAAACACATTTTTGCGATGTATTTCCCTGAGCATTTAATTGAATGTAGTGGCGTTCATGCACCTTCAGATGTACCCGATCAACCAATAGGCGAAGAACAAACGTGTTTGGGTGCACAGAATCGAGTTAACTACTGTAAAGCACAGCATCAAGCAGACTACTACATAGCGATGGAAGGCGGCGCAGCGCAATTTAGCTATGGTGCAGCAACCTTTGCCTATGTTGTTATTGATGACGGCGCACAGCAAGTTACAGGACGAAGCAGTAACTTACCTTTGCCTTCGGTTTTTTATAAAGCATTGCTGCAAGGTGAAGAGCTCGGAGATGTGATGGATAAGGCTTTTAATACCACCAATATTAAGCAACAAGGGGGTGCTATTGGTTTATTAACTGATCATCATGCGACACGAGAAAGTACCTATACTCAAGCGCTGACTCTCGCCATGGCGCCTTTTCTTAATCCCACTTTATATAATCAATAACGGATGTTTTAATGAAGTATAACTACGTATTATTTGATGCCGACGAAACCTTATTTAGCTTTAATGCCTTTGCTGGCTTACAAAAAATGTTGGCAGCTTATGGCATGGATTTTACCAAAGCAGATTATGAACATTACCAAAATACCAATAAGCCATTATGGATTGCCTATCAAAATAACGAAATTACCGCAAACCACCTGCAAGTAACTCGCTTTAGTGAGCTGACAAATAAGCTTAATGTTCCAGCCCAGCAGCTCAATGATGACTTTTTATCGGCAATGGCTGAAATTTGTATGCCTTTACCCGGTGCGATTGAATTATTAAACGCCCTTAAACCTCATGCCAAGTTAGGCATTATCACCAATGGCTTTTCTCAGCTACAAGCACGTCGTTTAGCGCATACTGGGCTGCAAGATATGTTCGATTGGCTGGTAATTTCTGAAAAAGTAGGTATAGCTAAACCTGCAAAAGAGATATTTGAGCACACCTTTAATTTAATGGGGAATCCACCGAAAGAGCAAATTTTAATGGTCGGTGATACCGCCAGCAGTGATATTCTTGGTGGACAAAATGCAGGCATAGACACCTGCTGGTTACAGCACCCAGGGGTAATCTTACCTGAAGGTATTAAGCCAACGTATCAAGTCACTGAGTTAAAACAGTTACAAACTATTTTAGGTCTATAATACCTGACTGATTATGGTTACAAACAGCCAAAAAAAATGACGCTAATAAGCGTCATTTTTTATAACTGTATGTAAGCGATTAACTGATTAGGCGTTTGCTAATTCAAGGCCGGGGGCAGGCATCGAAACAGGCGTTTCAAAGGTTGCCCACTCCCATGCTGACTCAGTTGCCATAATTTTGCGTAGTAACTTGTTGTTTAAATCATGGCCTGATTTAAATGCAGTTACTTTACCTAAAAGGTTATGACCTGTCATAAACATGTCACCTACACAGTCTAGTATCTTATGCTTGACGAACTCGTCTGGGTAACGCAGACCGTTTGGATTTAAAACTTTAAATTCATCAAGTACTACTGCACTATCCATACTACCACCTAGTGCAAGGTTATTAGCATGCATGTATTCAATATCTTTCATAAAGCCAAAAGTACGCGCACGACTAATCTCTTCAGTAAAACTTTGTGCGGTAATATCTAAGCCAATGCGTTGGCGGCTTTCATTGATTGCTGGGTGATCAAAGGCAATTTCAAAGTCGATATGAAATCCGTCGTAAGGTTCTACTTCGGCCCATTTATCACCTTCTTCAATACGTACTTTTTCTTTAATACGAATGAAGCGTTTTGCAACATTTTGCTCTTCAATGCCGCCTTTTTGTAATAAATAAATGAATGGCAATGCACTACCATCCATTATTGGAACTTCTGAGCTATCAAGTTCAACAATTAGATTGTCGATACCCATGGCCGCAACAGCTGCAATTAAATGCTCAGTAGTTGATAAGCGAACACCATCTTTGTTAATTAAACAGGTACACAATTGCGTATCACCAACGGCTTCAGGTGTTGTTTCAAAATCAACAACCGGATCAAGGTCGACACGACGAAATACAATCCCAGTATTTGCGCTCGCAGGTCGGAGAGTTATTGTGACCTTCTCACCTTTATGAAGTCCAATTCCTATGGCTTTGACTACTTGTGCAATCGTACGCTGTTTAATCATAGGTTCGCTCACTTTAGTATATATTACAGTTAGACGGCGGAGTGTAACATAAATACGGTATAACTACAATATTTGTTCACATTTCGCACAAAAGTACTGTTTTAATTAGTCTGCTTGTTTACGTAAAAAAGCAGGGATGTCGAAATAATCGCCACCTTCAGATTTATCTGTTTTCTTAGCACTGCTTGACGACGTATTCGTTGCTGAACTTGAAGAGCTAGTCGATGTGCTTTGCTCTTTTGATTCAGTTTGCGATGTCGTTGCAGGCTCTTCAGTCGTACTTGTGCCTTGGCTTGCAAAGCTAGGTACGTACATGCTGCTGCTTGTTTGTGTGCTTGAGCTAGTTACATCAGAGCCTGACGCTTTTTTGAAACTGTTATCTACAATACCAAACTGTGGACGACGATCGCCGCCTAAGCCAGTTGCAACCACGGTTACACGTAGCTCATCCGTCATTTCAGGGTCGATTACCGCACCCACAACAACCGTTGCGTTTTCAGACGCTAGCGCCTTAACGTGATTACCCACAATTTCGAATTCTTCAATCGCGATATCCATACCCGCAGTAATGTTAACCAAAATGCCTTTAGCACCGGTTAAATCTACGTCTTCTAGTAATGGGCTTGAAATAGCCGCTTCTGCTGCTTCTTGTGCACGATCAGGACCCGAGGCAGATGCAGTCCCCATCATGGCTGTACCCATTGCAGACATAACAGTACGTACGTCGGCGAAATCCACGTTAATTAGACCCGAGCGTGTGATTAGCTCAGCAATACCCTGTACCGCACCAAATAATACGTCATTTGCTTTAGCAAACGCATCCAGTAAAGTTGTCCCTTTACCTAATACTTTTAGTAATTTGTTATTTGGAATAGTAATTAACGAGTCCACGATTTCAGACAATTCGCTAATCCCCTGCTCTGCAGCAGCAGCACGTTTTTTACCTTCAAAATCAAATGGGCGCGTTACAACTGCCACGGTTAGAATGCCCAGCTCTTTAGCAATTTTAGCCACGACTGGCGCTGCTCCGGTCCCTGTACCGCCGCCCATACCTGCCGCTATAAATACCATATCGGCGCCTTCAAGGCTGGCACGAATCGTTTCTGCGTCTTCTTCAGCCGACTGACGGCCTACTTCAGGGTTTGCACCCGCACCTAACCCAGAGGTTATTTGCGTACCTAATTGTACCGTTACATCAGCGGCTGAATTACGTAATGCTTGTGCATCCGTATTCGCTGCAATAAAACGAACACCTTCTATTTGTTGTTTTACCATGTGCTCAACTGCGTTACCGCCGCCGCCACCAACACCGATTACTTTTATTACAGCTTCTTCGCTGTGTTGTTCCATTATATCAAACATATTTACTCTCCGACTTGAGTACTAAAACTCGCCTTGAAACCATTTTGTGATGCGGTTCCACCAATTATTATTATCATCCGCTTTCGACTTTTGTGCATTCATCGACTGCATAGTACGCCCGTATTGTAACAAACCTACAGCGGTTGCGTACGATGGATCATCAACATAATCAGTTAAACCTACTACACCAATTGGTTTACCTATTCTTACTGGCATCTGAAAAATATCTTCAGCCACTTCCATTGCGCCAGTCATTTTAGCAGTTCCGCCAGTAATGACGAGACCTGCTGCAATTTGGTCTTCTAATCCTGAACGACGAATTTCTTCCATCGCCAATTCAAATAATTCTCTAAAACGTGGCTCAACCACTTCTGATAACGTGTGCCTAGACATCAGTCTTGCTGGCCGCCCACCTACGCTTGGCACTTCAATCGTGTCTTCGCTGCTCGCCATTTGGCTACTTGCACAAGCATATTGTACTTTGAGTGACTCAGCATGTGATATAGGTGTACGAAATATTTTTGCAATATCACCGGTTACTTGGTTACCTGCCACCGGAATAACCGCCGAATGACGCAGCGCACCATTAATATAAATAGTGATATCCATAGTACCACCACCAATATCAAGCACAGCAACACCTAACTCTTTTTCGTCATCCGTCAGTACGGAATAACACGAAGCAAGCGCTGTGAATATAAGTTGGTCAACTTCAAGCCCGCAACGTTCAACACATTTTTCTATATTTTTAGCCATGTCGTTGGAGCAGGTAATAATGTGCGCGCGTGCTTCCATGCGCACACCGCTCATGCCGAGTGGGTTTTTAATCCCCTCTTGCATATCAATGCTGTACTCTTGCGGCAAAGCATGCAACATTTTGCGTTCAGCTGAAATTGGCACTGAACGAGCAATGTGTATTACATTTTCAATGTCTTCATCGGTTACTTCGGTGTTATTAATAGCCACAACACCGCTTTCGTTCTGACACTGAATATGCTTGCCAGAAATACCCAAATAAACCGAGCTAATACGACAATCAGCCATCAATTCGGCTTCATCTATAGCGCGGCGAATAGACTCAGACACTAAATTTAAATCGTTAACACCGCCTTTATCCATTCCATGAGATACTTGGCTCCCCACGCCAACAATGCTGAGCTTGTTATCTGTGGTGATTTCACCTACCGTGGCCACTACTTTAGAAGTGCCAACGTCTAATCCAATCACTAGGTTTCTTTCTGCTGACTTAGTCATGCCTTACTCTTTATTATAATTGCTGTTCTTGCAGTGGCTTATAGCTCACTGCAAGGCCGGTATCGTAGCGTAAATCAATTGCATCTATCTGTGCATCAGCACGTTTTTCTATACGTGAATAAACGTCTATAAAACGTTGTACACGTTTGGCTTTATCTTTGCGTCCTAAATTTAAACGCACACCGTTATCTAACCAAAGTTGCCACGAAAACCGCTCAGATAGCGCAAGGCTAGTGAGCGTTAATGCATTGACTTTGAGCATTTCATCAAACTGTTTAAACGCTACCCATGCTTCTTTTTCACTGCCCTCTGGCCCATATAGTTGGGGTAAAGTGGCACTTAATTTATCACTTTTTGCTTCAAACGCGTCACCGCTTTGATTAATCAGCAAGTCACTATTCCAGTGAGCAACCGCTTGATGTTCTACCACGTAAACTTGAATGGTATCAGGCCATTGCTTTCTTACCGATACCGTTGCAACCCAAGGCAGCTCTTGTACTAAATGCTGAACTTGCTTTACGTTTAGCTCAAAAAAACTGCTTAAATCTGCTTTTTTTATTGCCGCTGTTATTGCTTTTTCATCGGTGTACTTAGGGTTCCCCAGCACCGTTAAATGCTTAATTTGTGCATCTTTATTTTCAACTAACCAGTGCGAAACACCACTGGTTATTTCAATTAACCCTATCACCACTGCTAGAAAAAAACTCACTCCATAAATCAGCGACCAGTTAAGTTGCTGTTTTAGTTGCTGCGCTTTCTCTAAAAAGGGATGCATATTAAAGGGTTTGCTCCAAAATGCGAACAACTAATTGCTCAAAACTTGCCCCGTTGGCTTTTGCTGCCATTGGCACCAATGATTTTTCTGTCATGCCTGGTACGGTATTCACTTCTAGTAAGTAAAAATGTCCTTGTTCATCTTGCATCGCATCGACTCGTCCCCAGCCACTTGCACCTACTAAATCAAACGCATCAAGCGCCATCGCTTGTAACTTTTGAGTATCCGATGGTGATAAATCAGCAGGGCAATGATATTGCGTACTATTTGACTGATATTTAGCTTGGTAGTCATAAAATCCATTTGGGGTGCTCATTTCAATCACAGGTTGTACTTCATCACCCAAGACCGTAATGGTAAATTCACGACCCGTGATCCACTGCTCTACCAATACTTGGCTGTCGAACTTAAATGCATTAGTTAGCGCATCTTCAAGTTCTTCTGCAGAGCTTGCTTGCGCCATACCGATACTGGAGCCCTCGTGCGATGGCTTAACCATTACCTTTTTAAATTGCGCCATAATGGCGTTGGCATCAAAGCCTTTTTTAGCATCAACCACGGCATAAGGTGCGGTGCTTAAGCCTGCCGATTTAAACAAATGCTTACAACGAATTTTATCCATTGCCAGTGCCGAACCCAGAACATTACTGCCGGTATACGGCAGGTTCATAAATTCTAGAGCACCTTGTACCGTGCCGTCTTCACCACCACGCCCATGTAAAGCAATAAAAACGCGATCAACGTTTAACGACTTTAATTCCCATAACGAACGATTTTGTGGATCAAACGCTATC
This sequence comes from Pseudoalteromonas sp. 2CM36K, assembly GCF_023161865.1. Lineage (NCBI taxonomy): Bacteria > Pseudomonadati > Pseudomonadota > Gammaproteobacteria > Alteromonadales > Pseudoalteromonadaceae > Pseudoalteromonas > Pseudoalteromonas sp. 2CM36K. The sequence continues at coordinate 33,690 of NZ_JALNTK010000016.1, read as the reverse complement.
GCATCAATGCCAACTTCTAACAGCGCATTTAATACCGCTTGACCAGATTTTAATGACACGTCACGCTCTGCTGAATTTCCACCTAGCAGCACCGCCACTTTACCAAACTGGGAATTTACCTGTGTCATACTTCACCTTGCTTTAATTTTTCTATCGACATATTCGTGGCTGCTAAATTTTTAACAAGCTGACCTATGTTACCCGCACCTTGTGTGAGCACTAGGTCGTTATTTTGTAGGCAGTTGGCAAGTACGCCCGCAAGCTCTGAGCTTGAGGCTACATGTAATGGCTCTTTGCCACGCTGGCGCAAACTACGGCATAAGCTTTTACTATCGGCGCCAACAATCGGCTCTTCGCCAGCACTGTAAACATCGAGTAATAAAAGCTGATCAACCTCAGCCAATACCTTAACAAAATCTTCGTATAAATCGCGAGTACGCGTATAACGGTGCGGCTGATACACCATCACTAAACGCTTATCAGGCCAGCCTTCCCGTGCTGCGGTGATAGTAGCGGCCACTTCTGACGGGTGATGACCATAGTCATCAACAAGCATCACGCTGCCGCGTTCATTTTCAAATTCACCGTAGTGCTGAAAACGACGGCCAATACCTTCAAAAGTATCTAAAGCCGCTAAAATTGCATGATTCGCAATATTTTGATCTTTAGCCACGGCAATCGCTGCGGTTGCATTAAGAGCATTATGTTTACCCGGCATATTCAGCTTGGCGGTTAAACTCTCACCTTGTTTATTAGTCACCGTAAATTGGCATGTGTTGGCTGTTTGGCTAAAGTCACTCATTCGATAATCAGCCTCGTGTGACTCACCGTAAGTAATCACCGGACGACCAAAACGGGGGATCAATTCAGCAGCAACGTCTGAATCAATACACACCACCGCTAACCCGTAAAACGGCAGATTATGAATGAATTCAACATAAGTATCTTTCATTTTTTCTAAACTACCGCCGTAGGTTTCCATGTGATCTTCTTCAATATTAGTGATCACCGACACCATAGGCTGTAAATGCAAAAATGAGGCATCGCTTTCATCTGCTTCGGCGATTAGAAAGTCACTTTTACCTACCTTAGCATTGCTGCCAGCACTGTTAAGCAAACCACCAATAATAAAGGTTGGATCGAGCTCGGCTTGTGCATAAATGCTCGCAATTAAGCTGGTTGTGGTCGTTTTACCATGGGTGCCCGCAATGGCGATACCGTGGCGAAAGCGCATCAGTTCAGCTAACATTTCTGCTCGACGAACCACCGGAATACGCGCAGCTTGCGCGGCTTGAATCTCAGGGTTTGTTTTATCAATTGCACTTGAAACCACCACCACATTGGCGTCTTTTACGTTATTTTCATGATGGCCAATAAATACTTCAGCACCGGCTTTAATTAAACGCTCAGTCATTGCGCTGTGAGCTATATCTGAACCAGTAATACGGTAACCTTCAAAAGCAAGTACTTCTGCAATGCCGCCCATGCCTGCACCGCCTATTCCTACAAAGTGAATAGTTTCAATGCGGCGCATCGCTGGGCGTGTATATTTTTCTTTTGCTAATGTCTGTTTCACTTATGTTCTCTTATTTGTTACTTGCTCACAGTGCATCGCTACGCTTGCTGTGGCATCTAAAATAGCTTGCTGTTTTGCTTTGCCAGCCATTTTAGTTATTAATAAAGGTTCGGCTAAATAGGGGCTTAAAAGTTCAACAATACTGCGCTGATTAAATTGCCCCTGTGGCATTAATAACGCCCCCTCTGCCATTACTAAATACTGTGCATTGGCTGTTTGATGATCATCAACCGCGTGTGGAAACGGCACAAATACCGCCATTTTACCCGCTGCGGCAATTTCACTTACCGTAAGCGCACCCGCACGACAAATCACAATATCTGCCCAGCTATAAGCGGTATACATATCATCAATAAATTCAGCAACGGTCACTTGCTCATTGCCCATTTGTTGCTGCTGGTAACTTTCACTTACACTAGCAAGGTGCCCTTTACCGGTTTGATGCCAAATATTAATAGCACTGGTGTCATTTAAGCGCTTAAATGCTTCAGGTAGTGTTTGGTTGAGCACTTGCGCACCTAACGAACCACCCACCACTAAAATATTTATAGGGCTGGTTACTTCGCGCTCAGTAATTTCAATCACGCTCTGGCGTACAGGATTACCTACCAGCTCTGCTTTGCCATTGGCAAAAGCACTGGGGAAAGCCGCTAACACGCGATTAGCACATTTAGCCAACCACCTATTACTCATGCCTGCTACGGCATTTTGTTCGTGAATCACCAAAGGAATACCCAGGCTTTTTGCCGCAATACCTGTTGGGCCAGTTACATACCCCCCCATTGCTAAAACGACGTCAGGGCGTTGTTGTTTTAATACCTTACGCGCTTGCAATATTGCATTAATAACCATGAATGGCGCTTTAATAAGGCGTTTTAAACCATTCCCTCGCACGCCTTTTACATCAATAAAATCAATTTCTATGTTGTGCTTGGGCACGACACTGGCTTCCATTCTATCTGGGGTGCCTATCCAGCTAACTTGCCAACCTTGCTGTTTGAGATAATCAGCAACGGCAATCCCTGGAAAAATATGTCCACCTGTGCCCCCTGCTACAACGACTATTTTTTTACTCATCGCTTAGCTCCACCTGACGTGGCTTGTTTCGTTGCCATCTTGGTCTCAAAATCTACACGTAATAAAATACCGGTTGCTATGGTCATCATTAATAAACTTGAGCCACCATAAGAAATAAACGGCAAGGTTAATCCTTTGGTTGGTAAAATACCGGCACTGGCGCCCACATTCACCATAGTTTGAAACGCAAACCAAATACCAATTGCTAAGGCTAAGTAGCCTTCATATTCTTTGCCGTTTTTAAGCGCGTTTTGGCCAATGAGTAAAGCTCTAAATACTAAAGTACCGAGTACCATTAAAATGCTAAGCACTCCCATAAAACCTAACTCTTCAGCAATAACAGCAAAAATAAAGTCGGTGTGCGCTTCTGGTAAATATTGTAATTTTTGTACGCTGTTTCCTAGGCCTTGGCCAAACCAATCGCCTTGACTATAAGCCATTAGTGATTGCACTAATTGATAGCCTTTGCCAAAAGGGTCATCCCAAGGTTCTAAAAAGCCAACCACACGCGCCATACGATATGGCTCTAACACAATAAGCCCAACCACTAGCGCAATACCGGTTAAAATAAGTGCAAAAAACTGCCAAAGCTTGGCACCGGCTAAAAACAACAAACCAACCGTAGTGACAAACATCACCACCACAGTCCCTAAATCGGGCTGCATTAAAATAAGTGCTGCATAAACTGCAAATACCGCTATGGGTTTAGCAAAGCCTTTTATGTTTTCTTGAACTTCATTGCGCTTACGTACTAAGTAGCCTGCGATATAACTAAAAAAGAACAACTTAGCGAGCTCTGAGGCTTGAATATTAAACGGTCCTACGGGTATCCAGCGGGTCGAACCATTGACTTCACGTCCTACAATGAGTACCACTAATAACAGTACTAAACCGATTAGTAATAAATAGGGGTTAGCTTTTTTCCACCACGACATAGGTACTTGAGTACTAATGCAAAATAAACAAAACGAGAGCCCTAAAAAAATGCCATGGCGGATAGTAAAATGATAAATATTACCAAACAGTCTATCGGCTGTCGGCATTGAGGCACTGGTTACCATCACAAAGCCCACACCAATCAGCATTAGCATGCAATAAAGCAGTGGCACATCATAAAGCTGCGCTGAAGGTTTAGGGGTGAGAGCCTCTTTAATATCCGCAAAAGCAATCATGACTGCCCCTGCAATACACATTGCACAAAATCATCGCCGCGTTGCATATAATTGTTATACATATCAATGCTGGCACAGGCAGGTGCGAGTAAAACGGTATCGCCCGATTTACTTAATTGCTTTGCAAGCGTCACAGCCTCAGACATATTATTGGTTAAATGACCTTTAGCACTGAGTGCCACTAAATCTTTGGCGTCTTTACCAAAACAAATCAGCGCTTTTACATGCTTTTCAATATAAGGCTTTAGCACCTCTAAATCAGCACCTTTTGCATCACCACCAGCAATAACCACTAAGTTTTGTTGTTCACCCGCTAAACTATCTATTGCCGCCACTGTTGCGCCTACGTTGGTGGCTTTAGAGTCGTTAAAGTATTTAACGCCATTGAACTCACCCACAAACTGACAACGGTGCGCTAAGCCATTAAATTGAGCTAATGCGGTTTTGTAGTGCGCCTTAGTAATTGCAAATGGACTGAGTAATGCCATCACTGCCAACGTATTTAAATAGTTATGCTTACCCACAACGGCTAAAGCACTTACTGGTAAATAAGCTTCGTCCTTTACCATAAAGTGCGCTTCGTTATTGTGCTGTGCTAAGTGGTAATTGCCTTGTGTTTCACCAAAACTCAGTTGTGGTGCTAATGTGCGACTCACAGGGTGTGTTTGCTTATCGTCAGCATTAATCACTAAGTGTTCAGCACCGTTATAAATACTTAATTTTGAATCTATATAGGCTTGGTAACTATCATAACGATCGAGATGATCTTCTGAAATATTAAGCACGGTTGCACTGGTGGTTTTTAGGCTGCGTGTGGTATCAAGCTGAAAACTCGATAACTCTAATACAAATACATCAAAGTCACCGTCAAGCAAATCCAGTACCGCTGTACCGATGTTGCCACCGAGTGCCACCTTATAACCTGCGGTTTTTAATACTTCGTAGGCAAGTGTTACTACGGTTGATTTACCATTAGAGCCGGTTACAGCAACGACTGGTTTGCTATTAATGCGCGCAAATAACTCAACATCACCAATCACTTCAACGCCTGCGTTAATTGCCTTAACAATTGCTGGTGTTTTTAAGCTCAGCCCGGGACTAATAATAATCATATCGCAAGCACTGAGCGCTGCATTTTCTAAGTCACCAAAGTGAGTGTTTAATTGAGGTGCGTGCTGATTGAGCCAATCAACACCTGGCGGATTCTCTCTGCTATCGACCACATAAGGCTGTATTGATTGAGATAATAAAAAACGCACAATGCCCAGACCGGTTACACCGAGTCCGAGCACTGTTATGTGTTTATTTTTTATCTCGTTTAAATACTGCATTTATCGGATCTTTAATGTCGCAAGGCCAGCGAGTACCAGCACAATAGAAATTATCCAAAAGCGCACAATAACGCGTGGCTCCGGCCAACCTTTAAGTTCGTAATGGTGATGAATAGGCGCCATTCTAAAAATGCGTTGCCCACGTAATTTGTAAGAGCCAACTTGTAAAATTACCGATAGCGCTTCCATTACAAACACGCCCCCCATAATAATCAGTAACAGCTCTTGGCGAACAAGTACGGCAATAATCCCCAATGCACCACCCAGTGCTAATGAGCCTACATCGCCCATAAATACTTGCGCCGGATACGTGTTAAACCATAAAAAACCTAACCCAGCCCCTACAATAGCGGTACATACCACAACCAACTCACTCGCCAGTGGTAAATGCGGAATATGCAAATAAGCCGAAAAATTAATATTACCCGTTAAGTAAGCAATAATGGCCAGTGCTGCAGCCACTAAAATAGTAGGTACAATGGCTAAACCGTCTAGACCGTCGGTTAAATTAACCGCGTTTGACGTGCCCACCAACGCAAAGTAGGTGATCACGATATAAAACAACCCCAGCTGTGGCAGTACATCTTTAAAAAATGGCACAACAAGAGATGTTTCTGTCGCTTGTGTGCTGCTCATGTAAAGCGCAGTGGCTACAACCAGTGCAATTACCGATTGCCAAAAGTATTTCCACTTTGCAATAAGTCCTTTTGGATCTTTGCGGATCACCTTACGGTAATCATCAATAAAGCCCACAATACCTAATGAGCCAATTACAAATAAAGTGGCCCATACGTATTTATTAGACAAGTCTGCCCATAATAATGTGCTGGTAAAAATAGCCCCTAAAATAAGTAAGCCACCCATGGTCGGTGTACCCGATTTAGATAGGTGCGATTGCGGACCATCATCACGTACTGTTTGCCCTATTTGCATGCGTTGCAACGCACGAATTAACTTAGGACCAAAATACAACGACATCATCAATGCGGTTAAAATACCTAAAATGGCACGCAGGGTTAAATACGAAAAAACATTAAAGCCACTATAATATTGAGTTAAATACTCAGCCAGCCAAACTAACATGATGATACTCCATTGATGGCTTGTTGCTGGCCATTAACTAAATCGGTTACTAAAAGCTCCATGCGAGAACTGCGTGATCCTTTCACGACAAGGGTAATTTTTTTATCTACTTTACTAATGCTGTTTTGAATTTGCTGCAGCATTTGCTCACGATTAGAGAAATGGCGATTTGGCAGCCCAAATACATCACTGGCACATTTACTTAATACTCCGAGTGTAAATAACTCATCAATGCCTTGCGCTAATGCGTATTCACCGACTTCTTGATGATATTTACGGGCATCTTCGCCAAGTTCACCCATATCACCGAGTGCCAAAATACGATGACCTTGAATATCACTAAGTAAATCAATCGCAGCTTTCACCGACTTTACGTTGGCATTGTATGTATCATCGATAATGGTGAGTGAATCACTGGCTTCAATTAGGTTAACCCGTCCTTTAACTTCACCCATGGTCGCTAACGCGCTGGCAATGTCCTCAAGTGACACGTCAAACTCACTTGTTAACGCCGCAGCAATAAGCGCGTTACTAATATTATGTTTACCTGGCAGTGCTAACTTAACCGGCACACTGTGTTGCTTGGTGCACAAAGTAAAGCTTGCGCGAGCTTGTGCATCTAGGCTGATGTCTTCAGCCCAAATATCGAGCTTTTCACTACTCGAAAAACATTTAATATTGCGCGTTGCTAACTTATCAAGCCAATATTGACTAAAGTCACTATCGCAATTGACGATGGCGATGCCATCCTCTTTTAATCCGTCGTAAATTTCACCTTTTGCTTGTGCCACACCTTGCAGGCTACCAAAGCCTTCCAAGTGGGCAGCAGCAACATTACATACCACAGCTACATCCGGTTTGGTCATCGCGGTGGTGTATGCAATTTCACCTATGTGGTTAGCGCCTAATTCAATAACCGCAAAGCGATGTTGTGGCTCTAATCTGAGTAAAGTTAACGGTACGCCAATGTCGTTGTTAAAATTACCTTTAGTGGCTAATACATCCCCTTTACTTGATAAAATAGCGGCACACATTTCTTTAACTGTGGTTTTACCTACACTGCCAGTAATAGCGATAGTTTTAGGTGCAACTTGCGCCATCACTGCTGTACCAATTGTGCCTAATGCAATACGGGTATCGGCAACTACAAATTGAGCAATATCGGTATCAACAGCGTGATCGACAATCACGCCTATAGCGCCTTTTTGTTTTGCTTGTTCAATAAATTTATGACCATCAAAATTTGGGCCCTTAAGCGCCAAAAACACTTCACCATCACACAAAGTACGGGTATCGGTGTTTATATTTATCACCTTGCGATTATCACCTTGATAATCGGTTGCTAGCACATTAGCTAGCCAATCAAAATCCATTGGGATCATGCTTGAGACCCTCTTACTGCTTTTTTTAATTGTTGTTGTACAAATTGGCGGTCGCAAAAATCGATGCGTGTATCGCCTATAATTTGATAGTCTTCATGCCCTTTACCGGCAATTAAAATAACCTCACCGGCTTTTGCGTTATCTATAGCAAATTGTATCGCGGCACCGCGATCGGCCTCTAAATGAGCGTTTTCTGGATGCTCTAATCCCGCAGCTACATCATTAATAATGTCATTAGGGTCTTCAGAGCGTGGGTTATCACTGGTAATGATCACTTTGTCTGCAAACTGCTCAGCAGCTTGTGCCATTAGTACACGCTTTCCTTTATCTCTGTCGCCGCCACAACCAAACACACAACTCACGCCACCTGGTACATGTTGCTGCAGCGCTTGTAACGCTAAAGCCAACGCATCTGGCGTATGCGCATAATCAACAACGCAAGTAGGCATACTTGGCGCTGTAAATGCTTGCATCCTGCCGGCTACCGGCTGTAAATACTCACATCCTGCTACTAACTGTGTTAATGGATAGCCTAGCGCTAATAGCGTTGCTAACGCAGCCGTTAAATTATAAAGATTAAATTCACCAAACAGCGGTGATTTTATGGCAACATCACCCCAGCTAGTAGTTAATTGCGCCGAAATACCGGTTGCTGAATACTGAACATCTGAAAAATACACAAACTGTGCATTTTTAGGGGCTAAGTTTTTACGGCCATAACAAATAAGACTATTAAAGCTGTATTTTTCAATCCATTGCTCTGCTTGTCCGTCATCCTGATTAAGAATGACATAGTCAGCATCAAAATCACGAAACAGCATTAATTTAGCATCACCATAGCTTTGCATATCGCCATGGTAATCTAAGTGATCTCGCGACAAGTTAGTAAACACTGCAGCTTTAAAATAGCATTGATCAACACGGTGCTGTACCAAACCATGCGATGACACTTCCATAGCAACCAATTGGTGTTGCTTATTTTTTAAGTCGCTTAAAATACGCTGTAAATCGACTGCTGAAGGCGTAGTATTTTGCAGTGGTGTTAAGTTATCTGGATGGCCGTAACCTAAGGTACCAATAATAGCGGCTTGGGTATGACAAAATTGCGCTAAATGAGCAATCATTGCTGTGGTAGTCGATTTACCATTGGTGCCCGTTACGCCAACTAAATCTAAGTGCTTGCTCGGTTGTTGGTAAAATTGACTCGCCAATACAGGCAGTTTCTTATTCAACTCTGAGACTAAATAAAGCGGCTCAAAATCACTTTCAAATTCACACAGTCTGTCGGCAATAATTGCACTGGCACCATTTTCAATTGCTTTACTAATAAAGTGCCCACCATCTAACTGGTGCCCTTTTATCGCCACAAACACATCACCTGGTTTTACATCGCGGCTATCTAAACGCAGCTCGTTTACCATTAAACGTGCTGCATCTATTTCTAAATGTTTTAAAATTGTGTGTAAATCACGCACCATCATCTTTGCCCTTCACGTATGCCACCGAGTCTTTGTCTGGGGCAACGTTTAAAATTCTTAATGAATTAGAGATTATTTCTGCAAACGCTGGACCTGCTGTTGCGCCGCCATAATAAACATCTCCACCGGGCTCGTTGATTAATACCACAACGGCTAATCGCGGGTTACTCGCAGGGGCAATGCCCGCAAAATAACCTACATATTCGTCACCATAGCCCCCTGCGGCGGCTTTTTTAGAGGTGCCTGTTTTACCAGCAGCGCGGTAACCATCCACTTTAACGCGGCGTGCGGTACCGCCTTCTTCAAATACGCTTTCCATCATATGTACAACGGCTTCAACATCTTCTTGTTGAAAGACACGCTCACCTTCAGGTATAGAATCTTGCTTTAGTACAGTAAGCGGACGATTAACCCCGCCTGCCCCTAACATGGCGTAAAAACGTGCCATTTGCGCGGTACTCACGGCAATATTGTAACCAAACGAGAGCGCTGCAATTTCGTGATCTGACCAACGGCGATTAGGGTAAAATAAGCCACTACTTTCGCCTACCATGCCAGTACCACTATCACTGCCAAACCCCACTTTTTGATACAGGCCCACAAAGTACTCTTTGGGTACTGTTTGGCTTATTTTGGTTACTCCCATATTACTGGAGTATTTTAAAATTTCGCGCAGCGTCATTTCGCCATGATTACGGGTATCTTGTACTAAGCTGCCTCCTAAGCGCATCCAGCCTGGGTAGGTATCAACTTTGTCATCCGGTTGGATTGTGCCGTAGTCTAATCCAGCTAAAATGGCTAGAGGCTTAACAGTTGAGCCGGGTTCAAACAAATCGGTAATAGCGCGGTTACGACGTTTATGAGGAGCCGCCCCGCTTAAGTTGTTAGGATTAAATGATGGGCTATTGACCATGGCCAAGACTTCACCGGTTTTAACATCTACTACCATGGCAGAACCTGAGGTCGCTTTATAAGTTAATACCGCTGATTTAACTGCTTTATAGGCAATGGCTTGAATTCGCTGATCAATACTTAGCTGAATGCTTTCAGGCTCTACTCGCTCGCGTTCATCAAGCACTTCAACTTCACGCCCTTGCGCATCTTTGCGAATGGTACGGCGACCTTCTTCACCGGTTAACGCGTTTTCATAAAGCTTTTCTATGCCCTCAATGCCTTTACCATCAATATTGGTAAACCCAATAACATGCGCACTTACTTCACCAGCAGGGTAATAACGTTTTGATTCATCTAATAAATGAATACCAGGTAGGCGTAAATCACCGATGTAATTAGCCACAGCGGGAGTCACTTGGCGTTTTAAATACACAAAGCGACGAGTAGGATCATCAAGTAATCGCGTGTTAATTTTACTAGGCTCAATGCGCAACACATCAGCCAATTCACGCCAGCGTAAATCATTTTTATAATACAGGGCGGTACGCTTATTTAACTCAGCAACATTTTCACGAAGCGTTTGCTGATCTTCACCATTTTTGCGTGCTTGCCTAAGTACTTTACTAACCAGTGATTTATGCAGGGCTTTAGGATCCGCATACACGCTTACCACAGGCACACTAACGGCAAGCTCTTTACCGTTACGATCGAAAATCATCCCGCGTTGCACATGCAGTTTTTCAATCCGTACCGTACGTTTATCGCTTTCAGAGCGCGCTTTATCAGGTTCAATTACTTGCAAGTACGCAGCACGCGATACCAAGGTCACAAACACTAAAAAAATCACCGCGCACACTAAAATAAAGCGCCATGCGATTAGGTTATTGACTGGTTTTTTGCCTCGCATTCTCATTGTAATATAATTACCTGCTCATCTTGGCTGGTTGGCCGCTTCATTTCGAGTTGTGACGTTGCCACTTCTTCAATGCGCGCATGTTGTGAATAAAACTCTTCTTCCACTAAAAAATAACGCCATTCTAAATCCAATTCGTCACGCTCTTGGAGCAACGAATCTTGCTCAATTAATTGCGCTCGAGAGAGATGAGTTACCTGCACTACACTCAAGCTTGATGCGAATATCACAACCAACAAGGCCAAGGTGATCTTGTTCGCACCTAGGCCTTTAATTATTTCAAGAAATAAATTGGGTTGGCGATAGCTCGCTTTTTTACTCATCCCAACCTCTGTGCGATCCTTAGCACTGAGCTGCGAGAGCGTGGATTACGCGCCACTTCATCAGCACTTGGTTTAATAGCTTTACCCACTGCTTTTAACGTCAGATTTTTATTTATTTGTGCGTCGGTTAAAGGCAGACCTCTGGGTATCGCTTCTCCCTTACTCTGTTTTTTAATAAATTGTTTAACAATGCGATCTTCTAAAGAATGAAACGAAATAACCACTAAGCGACCACCCGGCTTAAGAACTTTAATCGCCGCTTGTAATGCCGTTTGAATTTCCTCTAATTCGCTATTGATATAAATACGAATAGCCTGGAAAGTCCGCGTTGCAGGGTGTTTAAACTTATCTTTCACCGGTACGGCTTCATCGACTAAATCAGCGAGCTGCTTAGTGGTAGTGATTGGCGTGTGTTCACGCACTTCTAAAATTTTGTGCGCAATGCGTTTACCAAATTTTTCTTCACCTAGCTTTTTGATCACATGAGTAATGTCATCTAATTCAGCCTCAGCTAACCACTGCGCTGCGCTGCGACCTGTACTTGGATCCATTCTCATATCGAGCGGACCATCTTTCATAAAGCTAAAGCCACGCGCTGCGTCATCTAGCTGCGGCGACGACACACCAATATCAAGTAAAATGCCATCAACCTGACCAATAAGATCGTTTTGCTCAGCTACCTCGTATAACTTTGAAAAACGAGAATGAGCAATTGAAAAACGTGGATCATCAGCAAACTTTTCAGCAGACTTTATCGCTTGTGGATCTTGGTCAATGGCCTGCAAACGACCGCTTTCACCTAAGCGCGCTAATATTTGCCCTGAATGTCCGCCACGTCCAAAGGTACCATCCATGTATATGCCGTCTGGCTTAATTGCAAGTGCATCTATGGTTTCGTCCATTAATACGGATACGTGTTCAAATTGCGCTGTCATTAGCTGTTATTTGCCTTTTATTTTGCTGCTAGAGGGTGAAGTTATCTAAATCGTCATTCGGTTCAAAATCACCGAGCCTTTCAAGCTCAGTGTCTTGGCGCATTTGCTCGTGCCAACGCGCCTCATCCCAAATTTCAAATTTATTCATTAAACCCACCAGCATAATTTTTTTGCCAAGTTCTGCATGTGAGCGCAATGAAGGCGCCAACAAAATTCGACCGTTTTTATCAAGCTGATACTCTGTCGCATTACCTAACAACATACGTTGCATCCGTCGTGCTCTAGGATTCATATTAGATATTTTTGCTAAACGGCTTTCTATTTCTAACCATTCAGCAAGAGGGTATAACCAAAGGCAAGGCTCATTGAGTGCAACGGTGCAAATTACCGTTCCCTGATCTTCAGACAATAGCGTATCTCGGTACTTAGTCGGTACCGCAAAACGTCCTTTATCATCCAAACTCAGTGAACTTGCGCCACGAAACATAAAAAGCCTATTGTAAATTTATTTTAATCAACTTTTTGATTAACCCGATCCAGTTTGATCCACTAAACACCACTTTTTACCACAGTGCTCCAGTTTAGGGCTTGACAAGCCTTTTTGTCAAGTAAGTCACCCAGCTTTAGCACCCCGCGAAGCCTGAAAAAATAAGGCTCCGATTAAAGCGGTTGAATTGTTTAATAAAAAATCTGATCAGCCAGTAAAAAATTTTTTATCGTGCTTTTTATTAGCTTGTTGGCATTATTTGCGTAATGAATAAACAGTGAATAATTACAATTTATTTGAGCCCTGCTGACCTTTGTGAATTAGAGTTTGGTCAAACTAGATGCGGTTTAATCGTGTCGCGAGGTTTGTAACCGAGTGGACAAAGAAAAAATCAATCTCGAATGATCATCACGTTCTAGTTTGTAAAAATTACAAACTGTTGTCGCAATAGTTACAGCTATAAACCCACTCAAAATTCGTAAAAAAAATACAATTCATATAAAACAACAGGTTAAAGGCTGGTTTAATCATTGCATCTAAATAATTACTTTTAAAAAACTATTAAGGATTGATTATGGCTACGGCAACGAAGAGCAAAACTCCTATTGATGCAAAACAAGAGATTGAAGCACCGCTAACAGATAAAGCGACATCAGCAGCGCATGACGCAGTTGATGCATTATCAAGTAAAGCGGCGGCGGCAGAAAGTGGCGTTCGTAAAGGCGCAAGCAGCTCAGCTGAAACGCTTAATGAAAAGCAGTTAGCCGCTCGTGAGAAACTAGCAGAGTGTTCGTCTAAAACACGTCAACTCGCATCAGAAAACCCATTAGCAACGGCAGGTCTGGCGTTTGCTGCTGGTATGTTAGTTACAGCACTGTTTCGTCGTAAGTAATACTAATGCAAAACCAACACTCAACACCAAGTGAATCACAAGGGACAGATTCGCCATCATCGGCAAAACACGCGGATGACTGGCAAGATCATGTTGCTAAGCTTGCTGATTATGCAGCGCAGCTCAAGGATGATTATTACCAACAAGGAAAGTTAACGCATCAGCTGGCTACAGCTGAGTGGAAGCTGTCGTTAAGATCCTTAGCACTGATCACCATTCTACTAGGATGTTTTGCCAGTGGCTTGGTGTTACTGTGGGTGGGGTTTTTAGGTATTGTAGGCTTTGCCACCTTTGATCTGTTTAGCTCTATCTGGCTGAGCATTGCAGTAGTGATCAGCCTACAAATTTTATGCTTAGTTTGGCTGTGGCGAAATGCCGTTTATCTGAGCAAAAAAATTGGCTTTACTAAAACGCTAAATAGTCTAAGGCAGCTGCTTAAATTATAAGGCACACACTATTATGTTAATCAATTATTTGATCAACTCACCGAACGCTCGCGTGCAACAGCTAGATAAAGAAGTTGTTATGCGATCAGAGCTAAAACGTCAGCATCTTGCAGCTATAAAATACAGAGCAAAACGCTTTGCAGCAACAAAAGTGGGGCTTGCCAGTGCGTTTGCAGCTGGCGCTGTAGTTGAGTCTGCTAAAGGTGATGCTAACACGATAAAAAAATACACTTGGTTATTAAAGCTACTTGCTTAAAAGTCATTCGCGCATCGATTCATCACGACAATGAGCCAAAAAAACCATTTTGATAATCGCTAACAGCCTGGCGAATTTCAGCCTCGGTGGTCATTACAAAAGGTCCCATGTGCGCAATTGGCTGGTTAAGTGGATCGCCTGCTAAAATAAGAACCCCCGCCGCTTTCTTTGCCTGTAATGCAATGTCACTCAATGGTTCTAATATAAGCAACTTACCCGCATTAAACACGTCACCGGTCTGAGATATTAATGAGCCTGTATGAATATAAATCATCACTTTTTGCTGTTTTAAAGCCGGTAAATTAAGCCCTTCACCCGCAGGCAAAGCTACATCGGCTATAGCGCCATTAGCAGCTAAATTTTGTAAGCTTGCAGCCAATTGGTGTGATTCAAATTGCCATGTCCCTGCTAAGGCTTTAAGTGAAACACCTTGTTGATTAGTAAAACTCGGTGCTGGATGCTCTGTGGTATCTTGGTATTGAGGCTCACGCATTTTTTGAGCACTTGGCATATTGAGCCAAATTTGAAAGCCATGTAAGCCTTGTTCAGCATCGGCAAGGGGCATTTCACTGTGCATAACACCGCTACCGGTACTCATCCATTGTACGTCACCTGCACTAATCGCCTTTTTGTTACCCATTTGGTCTTGATGTTCAAACCCGCCTTTTAAAATATAGGTAAAGGTTTCAATACCCCTATGAGGATGAGGAGGAAAACCACCAATATAGTCACTCTCATCATCAGATTTAAGCTCATCTATCATTAAAAATGGATCTAAATATTTACCATCAAATCCTGGAATACGACGAATATTAACACCATCCCCATCTTGGGTAGCATAAGCAGTTAGTACTTTGGTTATTTTCATTTTTTGCCTAAAATAGGTTAAGTAAAAGTATAAAATATTAATTTATAATTACAACTAGACCCGAAAATTAATTAATAAATTTCAGTTATATACAATAAAAGTAAATTTAATATTTGCGATATAATTTTAGTACATTAAAGGTTATTTATAGTAGAATTATTGGTCGGAGTTTTACCCTATATTTATTTGGATACGATTATTTTTACTGCATCATTAAAACATCAGCTTTATCGACTACTTATGCTAATTTGCATGCCTGTAGCTGCTGTCATTTTAGTAACCTTGTGGTTTAGTCGTGACGCGGCTATTAAAGAGCACGAGAAAAAAGTGCGCTCTATCACTGAGCACCTAATTATCAAGCAGCAAAGCATGATTAATGATGTAGAGCATATTACTGAGTTTTTAGCAAAAAAGCAGAAAGACATTAAGTCTTTATCTTCTCGCTGCCCTTCGTATTTTTTAGATGTTAAGGCACTCAATGGCAATATCGCGAATATTGGTTTAGTAAACAAAGACGGCGATTTAATTTGTTCCTCAAATAATGACACCCCTGATATCAACGTTAGTGATCGTCCCTACTTTAAAAACGCACTCGCCAGTAAAGAGTTTAGTATTGGCCATTTCCAGCACGATCGCAGCCTTGAAGCCCAGAGCATTAACTTTGCTTCCCCTATTCTTAATGAAAACAATGATATTGAAGGCGTGATAGTAACTGTAATTGCTTTAGACTGGTGGAGCTCGGCACTTAATAGCTTGAATTTACCGACAGAAGTTCGAGTCGCCATCACTGACTCTAATAATCTTATTTTAGCCAACTCCCCTTTTTCAGCCAATAGATTAGGTTATAAATTGGAAGAGTTTGATTTAGAACATAATTTACAAGCAGGTGTCATTTTTAAAGGAAAAGATGGTATCCGTAGAGTTTTTCATCAAACGTCTCTCTATCGAGATGGCAATGACAATAAGCTCTCTATTTATATTACTCAACCAATAGATAAAACACTTGAGCGGATAGATATTAACTTTGTAAAAATGGTTTTAGGGTTTTTAATTACTATTCTTCTTTTAGCTGTATTGGTCAAACGACTAATCAATAAAAGTATTTTAAATCCGGTTAAAAGTTTAACGCAGGCGGTTAACCACTTAGCGGCCGGTAATATGCCTCATGACGATGAGAAGCCCAATAGTCCTGAGCTAAATAAACTTTACCATCGTTTTAAATACATGGCCGAAACTCGCTTAACGGCTGAAGCATGCCTTAAACATAAGCATGACGAGCTCAATAGCTTACTTAATGCATTACCCGATGCTTTTTTACGCGTAGATGCCAATGGCAATATTCTTGATACCGGTGGACATATTAAATCGTTAAATTATAGCCATTCAACACCCCCTAAAAAATTATCGTGTTTATTCTCTGATGCTAATTTAAAACAAGTGCAAGGGTACTTAATACCCCTGAACGCCCCTGTCACTGTTGAGCTTGAACAAAAACAAGACAATCAGTTTTATGAAGCTAAAATTAGCCCAATGAAAAAAGCCGATGAGTTTATTATCGTTATTAGTAACATCACGCAACGAAAGCAAAATCAAGAATCGTTGCATTTAGCGTCATTAGTTTACAACAACAGCAGTGAAGGCATGGCAATCACGGATGAAAATGGGGTTATTTATGATGTGAACCCTGCGTTTTGTGAAACAACTTTGTATTCTCGAAAAGAAGTACTCAATAAAACGGTGGGTATTTTATCATCGGGTAAACACGATAAGCAGTTTTATAATTACATGTGGCAATCGCTCAATAAAACAGGGCGTTGGCAAGGTGAAATAACCAATCGTCGTAAAAATGGCGAGCTGTATGTTGAATGGTTAACCATCGATACTATTTACGATAAAAATAAAGCCCCGATTAGCCGTATTGCTATTTTTACCGACCTAACCGAGAAAAAACAAGCAGATGAATTAATTTGGCGACAAGCGCATTTTGATCATTTAACCGACTTGCCTAATCGATTAGAGCTAAAAGAGCGATTAAACCAACGATTCGAAAACCTGTTCAGTGAAGATCAAAAACTGGTCATTATGCTATTAGATATTGATCATTTTAAAGATATTAACGACACATTGGGCCACCATTTCGGCGATAGATTACTTAAGTTAGTATCTGAGCGAATTGTAAAAACGGCCAAAGAGGCTGACTTTGTAGCACGAATTGGCGGAGACGAGTTTGTTGTTGTGTTTAGTGATTTACATGGCAGCGAAAGCATCGAGCAAATGGCAAAATCACTTTTGCTTAGCCTTGCCTCCACTATTTTTATTGAAGATGAAAAAGTGTATATCAGTGCCAGTATTGGTATTGCCTGCGCGCCAGATGATGGCCAAAATCCAGAGCAATTACTTAAAGCCGCTGACCAAGCTATGTATAAAGCAAAAAATAGCGGTCGCAATGGCTTTGAATTTTTCTCACATGATATGCGTAAAGATGCAAACGCAAGAATGCAACTACTCAAAGAGCTTCGCTCAGCTATAGAGCTAGAACAGTTTGAATTGTATTACCAGCCTATCGTATCGCTTGATGATTTACACATTCACAAAGCTGAGGGGCTTATTCGTTGGCAACACCCAGAAAAAGGCCTGATCAGCCCAGCTGACTTTATTCCTCTTGCTGAAGAAACCAGACAAATAAATGCGCTGGGTCAATTTGTATTTGCTGAGGCACTACAAACACTTAATGATATTAAAAAACACATTCAAGATGAATTTCAAATAAGCATTAACGTTTCACCAGTGCAATTGGCAACCGTCGATAGCGGCATAGACGAATGGTACGATATGCTAGCAAAGGCAAATATACCAGCCTCAGCGATTGTGGCCGAAATTACTGAAGGCTTAATGGTTAATCCTGAAGAGCTGACCCAAAGCCGCCTAAAAGCCTTGGTTAAATCAGGGATGCAATTGGCCCTTGATGACTTTGGCACCGGTTACTCATCGCTTGCTTACTTGCAAGAAATGGATACCGACTACCTAAAAATAGATAAACGCTTTGTTGATAATATTCAAAAAGGCAGTCAAGAGCTGGCTTTGTGTGAAGCAATTATCATGATGGCTCATCAGCTTGGTTTAAAAGTGATTGCCGAAGGCATAGAAACAAAATTACAAATGGATTTATTACTTGAGGCCGGTTGTGATTATGGTCAAGGCTATTTGTTTTCAAAGCCGCTGCACAAAGCCTCGTTTATGCAGCTGATAACAACAAATCAAGCAATTAGTTTAAAATAAAAGTCATTTAGCCCTAATACTGGTTATTTTGTGTCGAGGTGGTCTGCTACATACGCACCTCGCTGCCCTCTTTTTTTATCTGGTCCAATGGTGCTGTCTTGAGCAGTTTGCTGCTCTAACGCTGCATTGATTGTGGCTCCTAAAATAATGATATAAGCGCTAATAAATAGCCACATAAGCATAATAACCACCCCACCTAAAGAGCCATATGTTTCGTTGTAACTAGCAAAATGAGATACATAAAATGAAAAGCCAAAAGATGCCACAATCCATAATACAGTGGCGGTGAATGAGCCCACGGTAACCCAGCGCCATTTAGCTGCTTTTCTGTGAGGCGCATAACGGTATAAAATTAATAATGCAAAGTTAAAGGTTAGTGCCAGTAATGGCCATGAGATAAGCATGATTAAAAAATCAATACTCTCTTTTATTCCTAACAGGTTAAGCGCTAGCGGTAATATACCTATAATTACCAGTGCTATTACAGCCACCACAATTGCACCTACTGAAAATAATAAACGTACAAGTTGCGCCTTAAAAAATGAACGCTTTTCGTATTCGTGATAACTAATATTACATGCTGTGATCAACGCTTGGCTGCCCTTAGAGCTACTCCAAATAGTGAGCAGTAAAGTAGCCAGCGCACTAAGGCTTAAACTAGTTTGTGACTTTTGCGCAAGACTTGAAACTTGAGATAAAATAATTTCTTGAGTGCTTTGTGGTAATAACGCCATAAACTGACTTAAATACACACTAATATCATTCGGTGATGCAAAATAAGCATACACAGACACCAATGCCGCAATGGCGGGAAAAATAGCCAGTAACGCATAAAATGCCACGCCTGCTGCCACTAAAGATAAATTATCACGGCTCATTTGTTTTACTATTCGCCTTATAATATCCCACCAGCCACGCAGAGGGATATGGTTAGGCTGCTTGGCTCTTTGGCCACGCTTAAAGTCACTCATAGTTAACTCCCTTTTCCTAATTAAGTAGCAAAATGTTTGCCAAAAAAAATACTGCTTGGTATTAGACTTGCTGCTATTGTTTAACACAGACCCTAATTACTTCGACCTAACACGGATGACCTCTATGCTCAATGTTTTAATTGCAACACTCGCTAATAACACATCAATTCCAGCAATCGACACCGTTAAACCAAACTCTATTTCATGGAGCTTTTTAAAAGATCAAAGCGTGCAATTACTACACACATTCATGCAATTACTGCCCACTTTATTATTAGGGATTGTTATTTTGGTGATTAGTTATTTAATTGCCACACCATTATCACGCTTGTTAATAAAGCCTGTTACTTACATGACCAAGAGTAAATTAGTACATCTAGTTGCTAGGCGAGGTATTAGCACCTTAATTATTTTACTCGGGTTTTATCTATTTTTACGCTTGGCAGGACTCACCGAATTCGCGGTCGCAATTATGAGTGGCACCGGATTAATTGGGCTTATTTTAGGCTTTGCCTTTCGGGATATTGCTGAGAACTTTATTGCCAGTTTACTTTTGAGTGTACAGCGTCCATTTAAAATAGATGATGTAATAGAAGTTGATGGCAGAATTGGTATTGTTAAAAAAGTAACTGCACGGGCAACCACTTTAGTTGACTACGATGGCAATCATATTCAAATACCCAATGCGACTGTGTATAAAAATACCATTAAAAACTTAACCGCTAATCCAAAAATGCGCGGTCATTTTTCAATCGGTATTGGCTACGATAATGATATTCGCGACGCACAAAGTCTGGCAATTAGTATAATATCGCAGCAAATCTCTGTGCTTAGCGATCCACCTCCCCAAGTATTGATTGATAACTTAGGCTCCGCCACTATTAACTTTACCGTTTACTTTTGGGTCAACGGCGAACAATACAGCACGGTAAAAGTAGCCTCACAGCTTATGCGAGAGTTAATCAATAGTTTTACGCAACATAATATAAGCATGCCAGACAATGCCAGAGAGCGTATATTGCTCAATAGCCAAGGTGAAGATATTTATCCCATAGCAAGCGAAGCTAAAACAGAGACAACAGAAGAAATTAACGAGCAATCACATATTCAAAAACATAAAACCACAGAGCATGAACACAGTATTGATGATGTAAGTAGTGATACGGATGATATTCGCGAGCAAGCCGATGAATCACGCGACCCAGAGCAAGGTAAAAATATTATATAGAGAGGTTCGAGGTTCGAGGTTCGAGGTTCGAGGTTCGAGGTTCGAGGTTCGAGGTTCGAGGTTCGAGGTATTTAAAAACCTTGCGGTTAATATCGCAAGGTTTTTTTATACCTGTAGCAGCGGGTTCACCCCGCGTCGTTATTAGGTATTAGGTTTTAGGTTTTAGGTATTAGGTTTTAGGTATTAAGCCCGTCACCCGTCACCCGTCACCCGTCACCCGTCACCCGTCACCAATGAACTTAAACCAAACCTGCGAGGCATAAAGCCCCGCTTTAAAAACCATTTTGAACCACAGAGTACACCGAGACGCTTCGCGCTACACAGAGAAGAAAAGCAAATAAAACATGTCTTTAATCATTTCCTCTGTGTGCTCTGCACCCTCTGTAGTAAATAGAATCACTAACAGACGCGACATAAAGTCGCTGCTACATTTGCGCGGCATAAAGCCCCACCTACGTCTAATCCAAACACCGTGCTTGGCTTAATCTCTACCTAATACCTAATACCTAGAACCTTTGTCTTTAACCAGACGCGGGATAAACCCGCTGCTACATCAATCAACCTTTACCCGTTCCTCGTCTCTCGCAACCCATCACCCGCCGCTCGCTGACGACTGACGGCTGACGGCATATTCCAAACACAAAAAAGCCCGCAGCGTTAACTGCGAGCTTTTTTATTGAATGAGTGAGTCAGCCGGTAAGCCGGGTTCTGTCCTTTCCGAAGAAAGTGATAATCATTCGTCTAGGCCATAAATCGCTCTATGGCTCAAGCAACCTACCCGGTTCCAACGTGGGCCACGCCATAAGGAACCCTATTTGGTCTTGCTCCGAGTGGAGTTTACCTTGCAACCGACTATTACTAGCGGCCCGGTGCGCCCTTACCGCACCCTTTCACCCTTACCAATCCGAAGATTGGCGGTCTTCTCTCTGCTGCACTTGTCGTGGGCTCACGCCCCCCAGCCGTTAACTGGCACTCTGCCCTGTGGAGCCCGGACTTTCCTCCCCCTGCGCATTTTCGTTGCAGGCAGCGATTATCTTGGCTAACTCGGCGCGCAGTATACATGAGAGCACCACACTACGCAGTAAACATTTACTGTTTTTCTTCAATAATTGTTTTGTAAAGCGCGTTTTTCTTCATACCAAAGTAATCGGCCACCACGCCACAGGCTTTTTTCATTGGCATTTCGTTTTCAAGTAGCGCTAACATTTTACGGGCTTCAGGCGGAATATCGTCAACTACCTTAGGTTTACCCGGCAGCATGAGCACTATTTCACCGCGCTGTTTAGTAGGATCGTCAGTTAAAAACAGCTTTAACTCAGCTACGGTGCCATTAAAAAAGGTTTCAAATGTTTTAGTGAGCTCTTTGGCAAATACCACTTGCTGCTCACTACCTAGCGCTGCTTCTAAATCGTCAAGGCTTGCCATAATACGGTGGGTACTTTCATACATAATGCTGGTGATGCTTGAGTTAACTGCATCTATAAAAAAGTCTTGGCGTGCTTTACTTTTAGCGGGCGTAAAGCCAATAAACTGAAAACGGTCGGTTGGCAGCCCTGAACAACATACCGCAGTAATTGCAGCGCATGCACCTGGTACAGGTGTTACAAGTGCGCCCTGCTCACGGCATAAATTAACAACCGCATAACCAGGGTCGCTTATAAGCGGCGTGCCGGCATCGGATACTAATGCAATATTTAACCCTTGATTAAGTTGATCGATAATTTGCTGCGCTTTTTGCTTTTCATTATGGTCATGTAACGCAAAGGTTTTAGCCTTAATACCAAAGTGGCTGAGTAGCTTGCCAGTATGGCGAGTGTCTTCAGCAGCGATTAAGTCAACCTGCGATAATGTCGCGATTGCACGCTGACTTAAGTCGTCATAATTGCCGATTGGGGTGGCAACAACGTAAAGAGTGCCAATTTTCTGTGAATTCTCCTCATTTAACATTGAGGTCTCCTGCGTCAGTCAGTAATATAAGCAAATCGCGTTAACGTATGGGAAATCATTGTGCGACTTAAACTAGTTAGTCTATTAATTATATTGTCAGGGTTATCGGCGTGTAGCACAACCGAAAAACCAACTAAAACCAGCGATAACTTAAATAGCAGTGCCAATACGCTGAAAAATGAATCACTGAACGCGCAATCGATTTATCAATTAGCGCAAAACCGTTTTGGTGCAGATAAAATTCAACTGCTTTATAGTGCCCGTGATAGCGCCATTACTGAAGAAAACTGGCCGCTACTCGAAACAATATGTAGCGAACTTGCACTTACTGCCAGTGTTGATCAAATTCAAAACCGTTTATATATTGCCTTTGCACAAAAAGAGCAGAATAAAAATCAGCAAGCACTTGAAGTATTAAACTCACTTGAGGGAAAACTCAAGCAACCCGAACATTTTGCCTGGCACCAATTTTTAACTGCCAGCATTTTTGCTTCTCAAAACTTGCCAAAACGTGCTGCACCCTATTTTTTTGCGGCGTCAGAATCTGCAACTAAAAACACTATTTCAATTCCTCAGCTTAGTGATGCACTTTGGAAAAATTTAAAGCAACTCTCATCTTACGCATTAGAACGATTTAACCGTGGTTCTGTTATTCAACAAGGTTGGGTAAACTTAGCTTTGTATCATCAAGTTTACGCCAACAGCTCGGTTGATTTAGACCAAGCCATTAATAATTGGCGCCGCCGTTACCTTGGGCATCCTGGTAACAATGTACTGCCAAAACAAGAAACGTATGCTAATGAATTAGCGCCAATTAATATTGAGCGTTTGGTTGTTTTACTGCCTCAGTCAGGTGCTAATAAGCGCCTTGGGGACGCCTTAAAAGCCGGTATATTGGCAGCGCTTGATAAAAAAGAGATCAACGAAACACTGTTTATAGATGAAAACACTGAAACAGAAGCGTTGAGCACACAAATTTCTCAGTTACAGCCTGACTTTGTTATTGGCCCACTATTAAAAGTCAATATAGATAAGCTCGCTAATACCAATACATTACTCGATATACCCACCTTACATTTAAATACCTTTGATGGCGAAAGAACCTCGCTGCAACATTACTTTTTTGCGCTTAATCCTGAACATGAAGTACAGCAAACGCTAGAGCACTTTTTAGCACAGGGTTATCAAAAGCCGATGTTGTTAGCGCCAAATAATACCAATGGCCAGCGCTTAGTTGACTACTTTAATCTGCAGTGGCAACGCTATAGTGAAACAACCACGCAAGTTGGTTTTTATAACGATAACAAAGATATGCCCAATACCATTACTAGCTTGTTAGAAGTTGATAAATCAAAAGAGCGTATTAAATCGGTTAAAGCACTTTTTAATAAAGAAGTTGAAAGCGAAACACGCTCACGTGGCGATATTGATGCCATTTACATACTCGGCGACGCCATTGAAACCCGATTAATTAAGCCTTACCTTGATGTTAATGTGAGTACCTTTGCCGATAGAATTCCTATTTACGCCAGCTCTAAAAGCCACAGTAAGCAAATAGATACCACTGACAAAGGTGATTTAGACGGACTCTACTTTACTGAACTGCCTTGGATGTTAGACTCACAAATTAAGCAACATAATCTGCGTCAGCAATACAATGATTTATGGCCTGAACAAGCCGATATAAGCCAACGTTTATTTGCGATGGCTTATGATTCCGTCACCATGCTTAACGATATTAGACAATTGAGTGTTACACCCGATAAATACTTTTCAGGGTTGAGTGGTAAATTGTCGATTAATAGTGCCGGTGATATTGAACGTTCACTGCAATGGGCTCAGTACAGCAACCGCCGAATAAAACCGGTGGAGTTAAAAACACAACGCCCTGTACCGCTATTTATGCAATCAGCTAACGATGGCATAACCATAATTAACTAAGGGGTCGACATGTCGTGGTTTAAACAGCTGTGGCAAAATAGTCGTGAAAAAGGCCAGTATTATGAGCGCCAAGCGCAAAAGTATTTAGAAGCACAAGGCTTAAAAGCCATTGAGCGTAATTATTACTGCCCCTATGGCGAACTTGATGTCATTATGAAAGACGGTCACACCTTAGTGTTTGTTGAGGTTAAGTTTCGTAAAAATAATATAAAAGGCGGCGCTAATTATGCTTTAAGCCCGCAAAAGCAAGCAAAATTAAGACGAACTATTTATCATTACCTCGCGGCTAAAAATTTAAAAAATCAGCCATTACGTATTGATTATGTTGCTATAACAGGCGAGCCATCACTACACATAAACTGGCTAAAAAACGTATTTTAATACCGAGCACATACAAATGAGTGAGCAATTATTACAACAGCTAAATTGCAAAATGCGTAGTTAAAAATTAACAAGCTGCTTCTAAAAATAATCATCCTTAATAAAGCGGGTGTGAGCTCACACAGAATTAGATATTAATTGTTGGTAATCCATGCAAGATACAATAAAAGAAATTTTTAAAGAAAGTATTCAAGTTCAAATTGCAGCAGGTGAAGTACTTCCTAGCGCATTGGAGTCAGCGGCATTCACCATTGCACAAAGCCTGATCAATGGTAATAAATTGATATGCTGCGGTACTGCAAATTGCCACATGTTGGCGCAACACATGGCAGGCGTACTGGTAAATTTTTACGAAACAGAACGCCCTTGCTTACCTGCAATCGCTCTCTCGCAAGAAAATATTAACCTAGGTCAAGGCCATCAAATAGATGACCACGATACCTTTGCGCGCCAAGTACGTGCCTTTGCTCAGCAAGGTGACTTATTATTGGTACTTGCCATTAATGGTAATGAAAAACACATAATTTCTGCTGTAGAAGCGGCACTAACCAAAGATATGAAGGTCATAGTAATGGTAGGTGATGATGGCGGTGAACTCGTTGGCCTGCTTGGCCATAACGATGTAGAAATTCGTACGCCGTCTAAGCGCCCGAGTCGCATTATTGAATCGCATTTAGTGAACCTTCACTGTTTAAGTGAATTGGTAGATTTAACCCTTTTCCCGCAGGACGAAAATTATGTTTAAACGCTCCCTGATTATTTTAGGCACCGTTGTGTTATTACAAGGTTGTGCAGCTGCTGTAGTGGCCGGTACAGCCAGTGCTGTTACTGCAGCAAACGATAGACGAACCATTGGCTCGCAAATAGACGACAACAACATTGAAATAAAAGCCAGCATTGCTATTAGCGAAGATGAACGCCTTAATAAGTTTGCTCATATCAGCGTTATAAGCGTAAATGGCGTGGTTTTAATGGTAGGGCAAGTTCCTAACCAAGAAATGAAAAACCAAGCGTTTAAAACCATTGAGAACCTATCTGGTATTCGAAAAATTCACAACCAACTACGCATTGGCTCTAATATTGGTATTACCACGCAAACACACGACTCATGGTTAACCTCAAAAGTAAAAGCGCAGCTTTTAGCGGCTGAAAACATCAGCAGTAATAATATAAAAGTAGTGACTGAAAATGCCGAAGTATACTTAATGGGGCTAGTATCTGACGCTGAAGCAAACCAAGCTGTTAATATAGCTCGCAACATCTCTGGCGTAGAGCGGGTAGTTAAAGTGTTTGAGTATTTGTAAAAGTCTCAGGTTCGAGGTTCGAGGTTCGAGGTTCGAGGTTCGAGGTTCGAGGTTCGAGGTATTTAAAAACCTTGCGGTTAACATCGCAAGGTTTTTTTATACCTGTAGCAGCGGGTTCACCCCGCGTCAGTATTTGGCTCAAGGTGTTAGGCCCTTTGCCCGTTGCCCGTTACCCGTCACCTGCTGCCGTGAACCCAAACACCGTGCTTGGCTTAATCTCTACCTAAAACCTAATACCTAGCACCTAGCACCTTTGTCTTTAACCAGACGCGGGGTAAACCCGCTGCTACACCAGTCAATCTTACCCCGCTTCTCGCAGCCCGTCGCCCGCTGCCGTGAACCCAAACACAGTGCTTGGCTTAATCTCTACCTAATACCTAGCACCTAGAACCTAGAACCTTTGTCTTTAACCAGACGCGGGGTAAACCCGCTGCTACATCAATCAACCTTACCCCGCTTCTCGCAACTCGTCGCCCGCTGCCGTGAACCCAAACACCGTGCTTGGCTTAATCTCTACCTAGAACCTTTGTCTTTAACCAGGCGCGGGGTAAACCCGCTGCTACACCAGTCAATCTTAACCCGCTTCTCGCAGCCCGTCGCCCGCTGCCGTGAACCCAAACACCGTGCTTGGCCTAATCTCTACCTAAAACCTAATACCTAGCACCTAGAACCTTTATCTTTAACCAGACGCGGGATAAACCCGCTGCTACACCAGTCAATCTTAACCCGCTTCTCGCAGCCCGTCACCCGCTGCCGTGAACCCAAACACCGTGCTTGGCTTAATCTCTACCTAAAACCTAGCACCTTTGTCTTTAACCAGACGCGGGGTAAACCCGCTGCTACACCAGTCAACCTTAACCCGCTTCTCGCAGCCCGTCGCCCGCTGCCGTGAACCCAAACACCGTGCTTGGCTTAATCTCTACCTAAAACCTAATACCTAGCACCTAGAACCTTTGTCTTTAACCAGACGCGGGATAAACCCGCTGCTACACCAATCAACCTTACCCCGCTTCTCGCAACTCGTCGCCCGTGAACTTTCACCTTTAACCTTTAGCCTTTAGCCTTTAGCCTTTAGCCTTTAGCCTAATATTTTCATACAGACATAAAAAAACCGCTTCTTAAGCGGTTTTTTTCTAACATTTACGGGCTATTTTATAACGCGTAAATGTGAGCCTTTTTTCTTTTCAGGCTTGGGAGCTGGCGTTTCATCAACTTGTTCAGGTGATGAATCGACACTTTCAAGCTCTGGAGCAAAATCGTCTTCGTCCTCTAAAAACTCATCTGCAGTAAAGACTGTGCCTTCGCCATTTTCACGTGCATATATTGCAAGTACAGCCCCTAAAGGCACGTACACTTGCATTGGCTGACCGCCAAAGCGCGCGTTAAAGCTAAGCTGAGTATTATCTAACGAAAACTGCGTAACCGCCGAAGGGCTTATGTTCAATACAATTTGGCCATCTTGAACAAACTGTGTTGGCACTTGCACTGCAGGAAAGTCAGCATTAACCACTAAGTGTGGCGTGCATTCGTTATCAACAATCCAATCAAGAAAAGCGCGTAGTAAATAAGGACGATTAGAAGTCATTATAAACGGATCTCACGCTCTGCTTCAGTTAAAGAAGCTTGGAATGATTCACGTTCAAATAAACGGATCATATACTCTTTAAGTTCTTTAGAGCCTGCACCATTAAGCTCAATACCAAACTCTGGTAAACGCCATAACAGTGGAGCTAAGTAACAATCAACTAAGCTAAACTCTTCACTCATAAAGTAAGGCGCTTCACTAAAGATGGGTGCTATTGCAAGTAATGCTTCGGTAAGCTCTTTACGAGCTTGCGCGGCATCAGAAGTGTTGTTAATGATTTTTTCAGCTAGGCTGTACCAATCAGTATCAATACGGTGCATCATTAATCGACTACGACCACGCATGACCGGATATACAGGCATTAGTGGAGGATGAGGAAAACGTTCATCGAGGTATTCCATGATGATGTTTGCCTGATATAAACCAAGCTCACGGTCAATCAGTGTTGGCACTGTGCCGTAAGGGTTAATTTCGTGAAGTGCTTCTGGCAGGTTATCCTTTTCAGCCATATGAATATCTACACTTACACCTTTTTCAGCAAGTACAATGCGTACTTGGTGGCTATACATACAGTTAGCACCAGAAAAAAGGGTCATTACAGGGCGCTTATTGGCAGCTACGGCCATGCCTACCTCCATTAAATAACTAAAACAGCAATAGGGGCTTAAGCCCCTATTGCAAAATTACCTTTAAATATGTTCAAACTTAATGAACATCTCTCCAGTATTCTTTCTTAAGCATAAATGCCAAGATAAATAGAATCACTAAGAATCCAAGTACCTTAATACCTAGCGCTTCCGACTCGAGACGTGTAGGTTCACCTACATACTCTAGGAAATTCGTTAAATCACGAACTGCTTGGTCATATTCATCTACACTTAATTCGCCCGTACCATCTGTTTTTGTACCAGTAATATGAGTGGTTGTTACACCATCTACTGTTACTTCTTCAGTAATTGCAGTAGGAACACCTTGCAACTCTTGAAGAACATGTGGCATACCCACCGATGGGAATAATGTATTATTTACGCCAAACGGACGAGATTCATCTTTGTAAAACGATTTTAAATAGGTGTAAATCCAATCACTGCCACGCACACGCGCAACATTTGTTAGATCCGGCGGAGCCGCACCAAACCATTTTGCAGCATCTTCTTTAGCCATAGCATTATTGATATGACTACCTACTTTTGAACCATCAAAAATAAGTTGCTCTTGACCAATCTCTGTTGGAATACCAATATCGCGGAAAGTACGTTCATAACGTTGATACTGCATTTGGTGACAACCAAGACAGTAGTTCATGAACAACTTTGCGCCACGTTGCAAAGAAGGTTGATCAGATATATCGTTACCCGCTTCCATTAGAGGAACTGACGGGCCTGCAGCCATTGCAGGTAACACGTTTACTGATAAAGCAAATAAACCTATTAGTAGCTTTTTCATCATTTCGTTAACCTCTCAGGCAATGGCTTAGTTTTTTCATTCTTACTGTAAACGAATAACAGTACGAAGAACATAAAGTAAGTCACAGTACAGATTTGCGAAACAAGCGTTTTAAAATCAGTTTGTGGTGTAGCACCAACCCAACCTAAAAGAACGAAAGTAACAACAAAACCTGCAATGTTCCATTTGTGGAAACCACAACGGTAACGAACTGAACGAACCGAACCACGGTCAATCCAAGGTAATAATGCTAACACAACAATTGATGCACCCATTGCAGCAACACCCATTAGTTTGTCAGGGATTGCACGTAAGATTGCATAGAATGGCGTAAAGTACCAAACAGGGAAAATATGCTCTGGTGTTTTAAGTGGGTTAGCTGCTTCAAAGTTTGGCGCTTCTAAGAAGAAACCACCCATAGCAGGCATAAAGAACACAACCCAACAGAACAAGATTAAGAAACCAACCACGCCCACAATATCTTTTACTGTGTAATAAGGGTGGAACGGAATCGCATCAATAATGTCTTTTTTATTAGTGTAGTATTCATGGAACTTAAATTTAGGCTTATCTTCTTCAGCCACAGTTCCTTTTTTACGTTTGTTATCAATACCGTCTGGGTTATTAGAACCCACTTCGTGTAGTGCAACAATGTGTAAAAATACTAAGATAACAATAACCAACGGCAATGCAATTACATGTAATGCAAAGAAGCGGTTAAGCGTTGCACCTGAAATTACATAGTCACCACGGATCCACAGTGTTAAGTCATCACCAATAACCGGGATAGCCCCGAATAATGAAATGATTACCTGTGCACCCCAGAACGACATTTGGCCCCATGGTAATAAGTAACCCATGAATGCTTCAGCCATTAGGGCTAAGAAAATGAACATACCGAACAACCACAATAACTCACGTGGTTTTTGGTAAGAACCGTAGATCATGCCACGGAACATATGCATGTAAACAACGATGAAAAACGCAGATGCACCCGTTGAATGCAAATAACGTAGTAACCAACCGTACTCTACATCACGCATGATGTATTCTACTGATGCAAATGCACCTTCAGCAGATGGTACATAGTTCATCGTTAACCAAATACCTGTAAGTATTTGATTTACTAGTACTAACATAGCTAGAGAGCCGAAGAAGTACCAGAAGTTAAAGTTTTTTGGTGCTGGATACTGTGCAATGTGCATGTTCCAAACACGTGTCATTGGGATACGGTCGTCTATCCACTCAACAATTTTACCAAACATTAGGCCACCCCTTGTTCTTCGCCCACTAAAATAGTGGTCTCATCAAGAAAAGTATATGGTGGAATTTCTAAATTTAATGGTGCAGGTACCGATTGGAATACACGGCCAGCCATATCAAACTTAGAACCGTGACATGGACAGTAAAAACCGTCATCAGTCCCTTCCACTTTCTCACCAAAGCCACCTTGTAAAAAGCTAGGTGAACAACCTAAATGCGTACAAATACCTACAGCGACAAAAATCTCTGGGCGTAATGAACGGAAATCATTGGTTGATGATTCTAATTGTTGTGGCTCTTGCGATTTCGGATCACGAAGTTGACCTTCATGTTCTTTCATCTGCTCAAGCATTTTTGGGGTCCGTGATACAACCCATACAGGTTTACCACGCCACTCGACACGTATTAATTGTCCTGGCTCAAGTTTGCTGATATCTACTTCTACAGGCGCACCCGCAGATTTAGCTCGCTCACTTGGATTCCAAGACGCAATAAAAGGAACAGCAGCCCCAGCCGCACCAACACCACCAACAACAGAGGTAGCTATGGTTAAAAAGCGACGTCGGCCATTGTCTACAGGCGCATTGCTCATCCACTTATCTCCACTATGATTCTCAACACTTGCTATATTGAGAACATCAGTTACAGCAGGTTAATTTTTCGAATTTTAAAAGAGAAACGATCATAATTAAAACCCTTGTTTAAAACAAGGTTATTCACAGCCTCCTGCTCGAATAATCCTGACTTGCTCAAATAGTTGATTAAGTTAGCTCGAGTATGAAACCAAATGACTATAGTATCGCTTCCGTAAAAACAATTTGTAAACAAGTACAATCTCACCAACTAAGTACAGTAACCACTGAATTTGGCGACATTAAACTCATTCACTTTATTTGCCCGCCAATTGTAGCAAAAAAATTCACCAATTAACTGATGGATTTAAACTAATTGCGATAATTATTTAACTTTTTTTGCGTTAGTCGGTCATTTTCAAGCTTTCGCTCAATAAATACGCATACTTTGCCGATTCTGATCAAGCTAATATCGACATTAGTCGTAAGGGGAGAAATTGAAGGTGAAAGGTGAAAGGTTAAAGGTTAAAGGTTAAAGGTCAGATCATACTCATATATTTTTGAATGAATATTAAATTTTGAACCTCTTATTCCCAAGCATCGATTGATTTCATCAATGCTGAAATCATACGGGAAAGTTCACGAGTCTCTTCAACCCATTCAGTGGCCTTTGTCGTATCAACTTCACCTATTTTTAATGCAATGTAAATTTGAGAGCGTAATTCTCCACAACTCCCCTTAGAATATGATAAAAACCGAATATAATCTTTAGGAGTTATTCGTTCATAACCCTCTGCTATATTTGAAGAAATTGAAAGTGCAGATCGTGTTATTTGATCTTTTAAACCAAACTCTTTGCTCTGCTTAAAATGTAAATAAATCTCGCAAGCTAAATCGGCTGAACGTTGCCATACTCTTAAATCTTCAAACCTCATAACATAACCAGTCAGCTGAAACATGCTTAACTTATAACTGTAAAATAAGAAAGACACAAAGCTTAGATCAAATTTATAGCTCGAACCTTGAATCTTGAACCTTGAACCTTGAACCTTGAACCTTGAACCTTGAACCTTGAATCTTGAACCTTGAATCTTGAACCTTGAATCTAGAACCTTGAACCTTGAATCTTGAACCTTGAATCTTGAATCTTGAACCTTGAACCTTGCTCCTTGAACCTTGAACATTGAACCTCGAACCTCGAACCTTGAACCTCGAACCTTGAATCTTGAATCTTGAACCTTGCTCCTTGAACCTTGAACCTTGAATCTTGAACCTTGAATCTTATAGCTACAAAACAAAAAACCCAGCATAAGCTGGGTTTTTGAATTCTTGATAACGTAAAAATTAACGTTTTGAGAACTGTGGACGCTTACGCGCTTTCTTAAGACCCACTTTCTTACGTTCAACTTTACGTGCATCACGAGTAACGAAACCTGCTTTACGAAGTTGTGGACGTAGTGACTCGTCAAACTCCATAAGTGCACGAGTGATACCGTGACGGATAGCACCAGCTTGACCAGTAGTACCACCACCGGCAACGGTGATGTGTAAGTCAAACTTTTCAGTCATGTCTACAAGCTCAAGAGCTTGACGAACAACCATGCGTGCTGTTTCGCGACCAAAGTACTCTTCTAAAGAGCGCTTGTTGATTACGATGTTACCAGTGCCTGGGCGTAAGAATACGCGAGCACTTGAACTTTTACGACGACCTGTACCGTAGTATTGATTTGCCATGATAGTGCTCCTTAAATGTCTAGAACCTGAGGCTGTTGTGCAGCATGATTGTGCTCAGTACCCGCGTAAACTTTAAGTTTACGGTACATAGCGCGGCCTAAAGGACCACGTGGCAACATGCCTTTAACAGCTTTTTCGATGATCATTTCAGGCTTTGCAGCTTGAAGTTTATCAAAAGTAGTAGACTTAAGACCACCTGGGAAACCAGAGTGAGCATAGTACACTTTGTCTTTGAATTTGTTACCAGTAACAGTAACTTTCTCAGCGTTAATAACGATGATGTAATCACCAGTATCTACGTGCGGTGTGTACTCAGCTTTATGCTTACCGCGTAGGCGATGAGCGATTTCAGTAGCGATGCGACCTAAAGTTTTACCTTCAGCGTCAACTACGTACCAGTCACGTTTTACTGTTTCTGGTTTAGCAACAAACGTTTTCATTTATAAAAATCCAATGTTTTTCAATTAAAACCACAGGTAGTTATGTTTAACTACCGCTCTAAGTTTGCTACAACCCCTTCGAGTTTTAGACTTTTGCGCCGCTCACAAGTGGCTAAACTATATGAGGACATAGAACGCAACGTGGCAGACGCGGGAGTATACCAGCACTTAAATCACATTGCTACCGGCCGGTTGTTTTTTCCTCAAGAAAAGTTTGGGATCGAGGGTTCGGGGTTCGGGGTTCGGGGTTCGGGGTTCGGGGTTCGGGGTTCGGGGTATTTAAAAACCTTGCGGTTAACATCGCAAGGTTTTTTTATACCTGTAGCAGCGGGTTCACCCCGCGTCAGTATTTGGCTCAAGGTGTTAGGCCCTTTGCCCTTTGCCCGTTGCCCATTGCCCGTGAACTTTAACCTTTAACCTTTAACCTTTAACCTTTAACCTTTAACCTTATATGGACTCCCTAAAGTAATCAATAAACATTCTGTA
>NZ_JALNTK010000015.1:0-111032 GCF_023161865.1 Pseudoalteromonas sp. 2CM36K | reverse complement strand
GGCTACTTGCCTTAGCAAAAGTATTTTGCATAGATGTGTGTGCTTATGCTGTGATGAGTAATCACACTCATTTAGTATTATATGTAGATGATAAAAAGGCCAATAGGCTAAATGACAAAGCCATTATTATTCGTTGGCATAAAGTGTGTAAAGGCACGTTATTAACGCAAAAATACCTGCAAGGTGAAAAACTCACTAAAGCAGAGCTTATCTTTTTCAATCAAACAGTAAAACAATACCGAGAGCGGCTATCTAGCATCAGTTGGTTTATGCGCTTGTTAAATGAAGATATTGCGCGCAAAGCGAATAAAGAAGACAACTGCACTGGTCGATTCTGGGAAGGGCGCTTTAAATCACAGGCCTTGCTAGATGAAGCCGCACTAGCTGCTTGCATGGCGTATGTAGATTTAAATCCAATTAGAGCAAAGGTAGCCAGCATCCCCGAAGAATCAAATCATACCAGCGTGAAAAAGCGATTAGAAAGTGCAGCAACAGGCAAGCAGCCTAAAAGTTTATTACGTTTTGCAGGATTACCACGCCAAATCATGCCAAAAGGCCTACCTTTTGAACTTAAATCCTACCTTGAACTCGTTGAATTAACAGGCCGTGTTATAAGAGAAGACAAGCAGGGACACATTGACAATATATACCTTCCTTTACTAGAGCGAGTCAATATTAGCCCTGAGAACTGGCTGAAATTGACGACACAATTTACGCGTGTGTTTCATGGTGCAGTCGGTAGATCTTCTTCACATGAAAGCTATTGTGAAAATCTAGGGAGAAAGCGGCGAGCAAACATGAGTAACTGCGAAAAATTACTCGCATAAAGCTTAATCAATCAAATACGTAAACTTACTGTATAGAGCAGGTATTTCCATGTCTGTCATTTAAGTTTTACAACGATATTTACTTATTTAAAGCTGAAACCAGCCTTTTAAAGTTGCAAGAAACTAAATGCAGAGCTTAATAGTGAATTTTGTGACACAGGTTCAATAGGTCGTTAAGATGGGTGTCATCGTATGATATTGTTAGTAAGGTGTCGGAATGAGAATTTTGGTAACAGGCTCTGCGGGTAGGGTCGGGCGTGCGATCTATATTAAATTAATGCGTACACATGACGTAGTTGGCATTGATAAAACACCTTGCTCAACAGCCGATTACATTGGTGATATCCGTGACAGTGCCCTGATTGATGGGGTTCTTGAAAATATTGATGTCATCGTTCATACAGCGGCTCTTCATGCTCCTCATGTTGGTTTAGTACCTGATTTAGAGTTTCAATCTATCAACGTAGACGCGACTGAAAAACTGGCTTTGGCTGGTGTAAAAGCAGGTGTTAAACACTTTATTTTTACCAGTACAACTGCGTTGTACGGTTATGCTTCGACACCTAAAAACATTACAGGTTGGATTGATGAGGAAGTTACTCCACAACCCAAGTCGATTTATCATAAAAGTAAAATTGCTGCTGAAACTAAGCTAAAAGAAATTTCAAATCTGTTTCAGCTTCCCGTGACTGTGCTGCAAATGTCGAGATGCTTTCCTGAGCCAGCGGATTTAATGGCAGTATTTCGTCTGACTCGTGGCATTGATGCTCGCGATGTAGCAAATGCTCATTTATGTGCAGTGGAAAAACGCTTAAACGGTTTTAATCGCTTTATCATCTCAGGTGCAACACCTTTTCATTTTTCTGATTGCGAAGCTCTATATGCTGAAGCTGGAGAGGTTATCAAACGTAAGTGCCCAGAAATCGCTCTAGCATTTAAACAAAGAGGCTGGCAATTACCTCAAAGCTTAGATCGCGTATATGATTCATCGTTCGCACGTGAGAAATTAGGTTGGTCACCTATACATGGTTTTGAAAGTGTTTTAGAAATGCTAGATACTGAAACGGCAGAAGTATTACCAATTTTGAAACGCAGCTAACAAAGCGTTTAAGAGTGACTCCAAACGCGTGCCGGTTTCGCTTCGCTCACAGTATGGGACGCTATGTTTGTCGCACCTTAAGGCAGCGTTAAGTTTCCAAGGAGACCATGTACAAGTTATGCAGAAACCCACCTTAAATTTCTTACTTTCAATGGCTTCAAACTATGCCTTAAGAAGTATAAGTAATGAGCAGTGTGTGTCATGGCAATTGCAAGAAAGCGTCAAGTCAGTTGGCTGATACGCGATATTAACACTGTATTTCATGTTGTGCGCGCAGGGCTTTTTTTATTAAGACCTTTTATTAAAAACACCGTCTAATGTTAAACTAACTAAAATTTAGCAACCTAATATGGCTATGTCTTTTTATCTTCCGTTACTTATCCCGCATTTTGAGCGTATAGCCATTGGCGAAACCCTAACTTCACTTTGGAGTGGCTGTGGTCAAATTGTGAAGTGCCAACTTGATGAGCAAGCCTGTGTGATTAAAGCGATTAAAGTACCCGATCACATTAATCATTCTAAAATTAAACAAAGTGCGTTTGCGCTTAACAGGAAACGTGGCTCTTACCACGTTGAATATACATTTTATCAGCAATTTAGTCATAAACTGCCCAAGCAAGCGGCAGCTATTGAATGCATTAAAGCAATCAACAAAGGCGATGAGTTTGCCTTGGTGTTTAAAGATTTTTCAAAGCAGGGTTATATCCAAGCATCTAGCGAGAATATAAAAGCGATTTTAATGTGGTTGGCACATTTTCATGCCTTTCATTTAAATACAAAATTTGATGGTTTATGGCCGCAAGGAAGTTATTGGCATTTGGATACACGCCCTGATGAATTTAATAACTTACCTGAAAAGTCCGATATTAAACAGGCTGCTAATCAATTAAATAATGCGTTAAAGCAATGTAATTATAAAACGTTAATTCATGGTGATGCCAAGCTTGCTAACTTTGCCGCTAATAGCCAAGGGCATATTCTCGGTTACGATTTTCAATATGTGGGTGCGGGTGTTGGGGTGATTGATGTAATGTATTTTATGACCAGCTGTATGGATGATTCTGAGCTTCATAAACACGCACAGAGCTACCTTGATTATTATTTTAGCCAATTGAAGCAAGCTCTGAGTGACTATCAACCACACATTAATGCTGATGATGTTGTTACACAATGGGCTCATTTATGGCCAGTGGCATGGGCAGACTTTTATCGGTTTTTACTTGGGTGGAGCCCAGAACACAAAAAGGTTAACAGCTACATGCATGATCAGGTAAATAATTGGTTAGCGAGTAACAACTCATAAACACAAAAATCTTTATAGTTGTGGCTAAATTAAATATTTTGGCACGAACTATGAAATCAAGACTAAAATTAACAGTCAAACGGCCTGTTTTAATATAAAATACGTCAAATTTTTTATCACTAGGTTTATTACTATGGCTATTCACGTTATTTCTCATCCCCTTGTTCAACATAAGTTAGGTTTAATGCGCGCGCATGGAATTAGCACGAAAAGTTTTCGCGAGTTGTGTTCAGAAGTGGGCACATTATTAACTTACGAAGCCACTAAAAATCTAGAATTAGAAGATAACGAAATTACAGGCTGGGACGGCAATAAACTTAAAGTTGAGCACATTAAGGGTAAAAAAATTACCGTGGTGCCAATTTTACGTGCGGGCCTTGGTATGATGGACGGCGTAATGTCGTTACTCCCAGCGGCTAAAGTGAGTGTAGTGGGTTTAGAGCGTAATGAAGAAACGCTTGAGCCAGTACCCTACTTTGAAAAACTAGTGGGTAATATTGATGAGCGTTTAAGCTTAGTGATTGACCCAATGCTGGCTACTGGTGGTTCTATGATCGCCACCATTGATATGCTTAAAAAAGCGGGCTGTAAAGAAATTAAAGTAATCGTACTGGTTGCTGCACCTGAGGGCGTTGAAAAAACATTAGCCGCTCACCCTGATATTGAGATTTTTACTGCCTCAGTTGATAGCCATTTAAATGAAAAAGGTTACATCATCCCAGGGCTTGGCGATGCAGGTGACAAAATTTTCGGTACGGTTTACTAAGGTTTAGCAGTGCAAAATAATTCTACATTTTCTATAAAAACCATTTTAACCGGTGCCCAAATGCTGTTTGTTGCATTCGGTGCGTTGGTATTAGTGCCAATATTAACTGGCCTAGATCCTAGCGTAGCCTTGTTTACCGCTGGTTTAGGTACTTTGTTGTTTCAATTTGTGACTAAAGGCCAAGTGCCTATTTTTTTAGCTTCGTCATTTGCGTTTATTGCACCCATTATTGCCTCAGTGCAAATGTGGGGCATACCCGCCACTATGGGTGGTTTAATGGCGGCGGGCTTTACTTATATGCTATTAAGTTTATTGGTGAAGTTTAAAGGCACAAAAACCTTACATAAAATTTTGCCGCCAATTGTGGTAGGCCCAGTGATTATGGTGATTGGTCTAGCGCTTGCGCCTGCGGCGGTTAATATGGCGATGGGTAAAAGTGGCGATGGTGGCACACAAATCATTGCCTACGACAGCGCTATTATTATCTCTATGTTCTCATTGCTCGTGACTTTAGTGTTTGCCGTGTGGGGTAAAGGGGTATTTAAATTAATACCTATTTTAGCCGGTGTTGTTGCCGGTTACACGCTATCGTTATTTATGGGTATAGTGCAATTTGAAGCCGTAAGTAATGCACAGTGGTTAGCTGTGCCAAACTTTGTGTTACCAGAGTTTAAATGGCAAGCCATATTATTTATGGTGCCGGTGGCAATTGCGCCTGCTATTGAACACATTGGCGATATGATGGCAATTAGCCAAGTCACAAAAAAAGACTATTTGAAAAAACCAGGGCTCCATCGCACTTTATTTGGTGATGGTTTAGCCACGTCTGCCGCATCCTTATTTGGCGGCCCACCTAATACCACTTACTCAGAGGTAACCGGTGCGGTAATGCTCACTAAAAACTTTAACCCTAAAGTAATGATGTGGACTGCCATTATCGCAATTTGCTTAGCATTTGTTGCTAAAATGGGCGCTAGTTTGCAAACCATTCCGGTGCCAGTAATGGGCGGAATAATGATTTTATTATTTGGCTCTATTGCGGTTATTGGTTTAAACACCTTAGTTAAATCGGGCGATGACTTAAGTGAGCCGCGCAATTTAAGTATTGTGGCACTTATTTTAATTTGTGGTATTGGTGGTATGTACATAGGTAGTAGTGAGTTCAGCCTAGAAGGTGTGAGCTTATGTGCTATTTTAGGCATAGTATTAAACTTAGTATTACCCAAAGCACAGAGCAACCAGAGTTAAGTTTGCACTGTGGTTAAAAATATTGCACCAAAAAAGCGCATTTTAAATGCGCTTTTTTTTTAACCTACTAAAAAGTAACAATAAATAATATTGGTCTAGTAACTGCATTTCCTTAGTCATACCCTATAGTTGACTCAGGGATTGTTATATGGAGACCAAGAGTGTGGATATAAATGCTTTTTTAGTAAAACACCAACTGCCGTTGAAATATCAGTATATTAGCGAGCAGTATTTTTCTGCTATTGCGCAGGACATTCTAACCAGTAAAAAAACAGCCCCTATATTTGTCGCAATTAATGGCTGCCAAGGCTCAGGAAAAACCACACTTGGTGATTATTTAGTAACTTGGTTTAGCCAAAATACCCACCTAAACTGTGTTGCGCTTTCTATTGATGACTTTTATTTATCAACTCAAAAACGCCAACAGTTAGCGCAAGATGTGCATTGTTTATTCGCCACCCGAGGCGTACCGGGTACACACGATGTTGCGTTAATGGATAACACCATTAGTCGTTTATTAAATGCAGAAGTAAATGTACCGCTGCCGCGTTTTGATAAGCAACAAGATGAACCTGTAGCAAAAAACAAATGGTTAACTAATAGTCAGCCGATCGATGTTGTTATTTTAGAAGGGTGGTGTGTAGCCAGTGAACCACAGCAGCCTTTTACTTTAGTTGAGCCTATTAACGAGCTAGAAAAATCATACGATCAACAAGGGTTATGGCGTCGCTGTATTAACAGCTGTTTAGCCAATGAATATAAAACCGTTTTTGATAAAATCGATTACACAATTATGCTCAAAGCCCCGAGTTTTGATGATGTGTTTGCGTGGCGCCAAGAGCAAGAACACAAGTTAATTGCCAAACAAGGGCAGGGCGCAGGCACTATGACTGATGAGCAGTTATTGTGGTTTATTTCTCATTTTGAACGCATCACGCGTGAAAACCTCAACACCCTTAGTGCTAAAGCAAATGCACTTATAGAGCTCGATAGTAATCGAGATGTAACTGCGATGGTGCTTACAAGCGATAGTATTGTACAACCTATCATTTTTACCGATTTAGATGGCACATTACTCAATCACAGAGATTACAACACCGATGCGGTAGATACCTTATTACAAGAGCTGCAATACAGCGGTGTACCTGTGGTATTTAATACCAGCAAAACATTTAGTGAAGTAGTGGCACTGCAACAAGCGCTTAATATTACACAGCCTTTCATTGTTGAAAATGGCTCGGCTGTTTATATTCCTAAAAATTATTTTAATCTCAGGCCAATTGGCTGCAGCGAATACCAAGGCTACTGGTGTTACTCGTTTGCTGCACCCATTAGCAATTTATGGACTGATTTAAAACGCTTAAAAAAAGACTACGGCGACCAATATAGTTTGTTTAGTGAGCTTACCAGTGAGCAGGTAATGAAAATGACAGGATTAAACCAGCTACAAGCAACGCAAGCACAAATCCGTCAATACTCAGATCCGCTCTACTGGCATGGCGATGAGCAGCAACTAAATGAATTTATCAATGCGCTATCAGTATATGGCTACGAGGTTAAAGTAGGCGGGCGCTTTGTTCACATTGGAAAAAATACCGATAAAAGCATGGCTCAGCAATGGTTAGTGCAGCAGTTTAATACGCAGTTTACTAAAGCGCTGAGCATTATTGCGCTAGGGGATAGTGAAAACGATAAGCAAATGCTAGAAGAGGCTGATATCGCCATCATCATTACCAATCCAGAGAGTAAAAAGCCAGTTAAATTAACCTATAACAA
The DNA here is from genome assembly GCF_023161865.1 of Pseudoalteromonas sp. 2CM36K. Lineage (NCBI taxonomy): Bacteria > Pseudomonadati > Pseudomonadota > Gammaproteobacteria > Alteromonadales > Pseudoalteromonadaceae > Pseudoalteromonas > Pseudoalteromonas sp. 2CM36K. Next base: position 104,013 of record NZ_JALNTK010000015.1, on the reverse strand, counting down.
AGCGCGCTATTCTCAATTGCCGGCACCGCTAGGCTGGGTTGAAGAAATTACAGCACTACCTTGTATTAACAGTATTTTACCCAGTTCTGAGGAGCATAGTTTACATGGCTGATTTTTATCAAAATGGCATTATTACAACACTACATAATATTGCCAACAGACCCGTAGACGATTTAGAAAAAGAGTTGCTGAGTTTTAGTAAGCAGCGACCCATGGGGCTTATTTTGCCCTCATTATTTAGTGAGTTAGAAGGCCCCGCGCTACAAAATATTGTTAAAGAGCTGCAAAAAGTACCTTATTTATCACAAATTACCATAGGCTTAGACAGAGCCGACGAAAGCCAATATCGTTATGCACTTAACTTTTTTAAATCGCTCGATCAAAATCATAAAGTGTTGTGGAACGATGGCCCCCGTTTGCAGGCGCTCGATAAAGAGCTTCAAGCCTTAGGTGTGGCGCCACGCGAGCTAGGTAAAGGCCGTAATGTGTGGTACTGCATGGGCTATAAACTCGCTACTGCTGAGGTTGAGTCAATAGCACTACATGATTGCGATATTTTAACTTATGACCGAGGCTTATTAGCGCGATTAATTTACCCTGTTGCACATCCTCGATTTAACTATGAATTTTGTAAAGGCTTTTACCCGCGCACCGCCAATGGAAAAATAAATGGTCGAGTATCGCGTTTACTAGTTACTCCGTTATTGCGCTCGTTTAAAACCATTTTAGGCAGCCGTGATTACCTAGAATACATGGATTCATTTCGTTACCCATTAGCCGGTGAATTTTCGTTTAGGCGTGATGTATTAAACGATATTCGTATTCCTAGTGACTGGGGGTTAGAAATTGGCGTATTAAGTGAAATGTATCGTAATTATTCTCATAACCGATTATGCCAAGTTGATATTGCCGACAACTACGATCATAAACATCAGGCGTTATCGCTCGACGACCAAACCGCTGGCCTTTCTAAAATGTCGATTGATATCACCAAAGCACTATTTAGAAAGTTAGCGACTCAGGGGGTTACCTTTACCAGCGAAACTATACGTTCATTAAAAGCGACTTATTACCGCATTGGTTTAGATTTTATTGAAACCTATCACAATGATGCACTAATGAACGGTTTAACCCTTGATATTCACCAAGAAGAAAAAGCCGTTGAAATGTTTGCGCAAAATATAATGAATGCCGGTCAGCACTTTTTAGAAAACCCAATGGAAGCCCCCTTTGTGCCAAGTTGGAACCGTGTGGCCTCGGCAATGCCAGACGTACTTGAGCGTTTAAAAGAAGCCGTTGAGCTAGATAACGAGCAATACAGTTAACATCATTAAACGAGGCGCCTGTGAGTATAGTTAAAGAACAGTTTTTTCAACGAGTTGAACAACATTTATATGCTATTTATCAAGATGTTGAATTACCGATAGCAATAAGCGAATTGACTGAAGAATTGATCACCTTAATTCTAGGTGATAACCCACTTCGCGATCCCACGCCACACACTAACCGCTGGGATGAACAAGATGTTGTGCTAATAGCCTATGGCGATTCGATAATAAACCATGAAGACAGTGAGTTAGCCGTTGGGACTCCCTTAGAAGCCCCGTTAAAAACCTTGCATCGCTTTATAAAAGAGCAGTGCGATCATCAGCTTAATGCACTGCACATTTTACCCTTTTATCCGTATAGCTCAGATGAAGGGTTTGCGGTAATGAACTATGCACACGTTAATGAAGCGCTGGGCGACTGGCAAGACATAAATGCGATTGCCAACGATGTAAAGTTAATGGCTGACTTAGTAATTAATCATTGCTCTAGTCGAAGTATTTGGTTTGAAAACTTTTTAACCGACACACACCCCGGAAAAGATTACTTTAAAACAGCCAGTTTAACTGACGATTTAAGCCAAGTTGTTCGTCCTCGTACGTCGCCACTATTAAATACGGTAACAACAACTAGTGGTGAAAAACATGTATGGTGCACATTTAGTCATGATCAAGTGGATTTTGATTTTGAAAATCCCGAGGTGTTAAAAGAGTTTGTCGGCATTATTCGCCACTATTTAGATAACGGTATTCGCTTGTTTCGCCTTGATGCCGTGGCATTTTTATGGAAACAACTCAATACCAGTTGTATAAACTTACCGCAAACCCACGAAGTGGTGCGTTTACTGCGAACGCTGATTGAGCATGCTGAGCCCAGTGTGGTGATTATTACCGAAACCAATATTCCTAATCAAGAAAACCTATCGTACTTTGGTAATGCCAACGAAGCCCATGCAATTTATAACTTTGCTTTGCCTCCGTTGTTATTGCATACCTTACTTAGCGGTGATAGTACGGCGCTTAAGCACTGGATGATGAGCATGCCGCCAGCACAAAATGGTACCGCATATTTTAATTTTATAGCCTCTCATGATGGCATTGGTTTAAGGCCAATTGAAGGGTTATTACAACCGAGTGAAGTTGCTTCGTTAGTCAGTACGACCATGCAATTTGGGGGGCGTGTTTCAATGCGCACCAGCCACGATGGCACGCATACCCCCTATGAGCTAAATATTGCTTTGTTTGATGCCTTACAAGGTACGCATAACGGCGCAGATAAATATGGCCTTGAGCGTTTTTTGTGTGCCCATGGCATTATGTTTGCAATGGAAGGCATACCAGGGCTATATATACATAGTTTACTTGGTACAACTAATGACTATGAGCGTTTTGAAAATTCGCAGCACAATCGCGCAATTAATCGTCATCGCTGGCAAGAATCAAAATTGTTAGCGGCAATTGAAGAAAAATACAGCCATCACCACCAGGTGTTTAAGGGAATAAAACAGTTATTAGCAGTGCGTAAAAGGCAAGCAGCATTCCATCCTAATGCCACACAATTTACTTTGCACTTAGGAGAGGGGTTATTTGGATTTTGGCGACAAAGCATTGACCGTCAGCAAAGTATTTTTTGTGTTTATAATATTAGCAGTCAGCCACAAAGCTTAACCTTAGCCGATTTGAACTTAATAAATACACAGCAATGGGTTGAGCTGCTCTCTAAAACAGTGCTGGATGAAGAGCTTAAAACTATGCAATTAGCACCGTATCAAACACTCTGGTTATCTAATAGAGCATAAATAACGACGTTTAAAGTAATCAATATAACTGTAAAGGGGCTTTACAGTTACATTACTCAAGCGCGAGTAGTAAGTTTTCTATAGTAAATTCAACTTTGTCTGGGCGGGTTTTACTAAACTGCGAAAAGTCTATTTCGGCTAGATTATTCGCATTAATTGCATTATATAAAGGCTTATTTGTATCGTTGAGTGGCTGAAAAATATCATTAGTGCTGTGAAAAAGTGGCCAACGCTTTAAATCAGTATGGTTATCAAATAAGTTTATAATTGCATGAGCCCCTAATAAAACATGACCTCCTATAGATACATCAAGCTCTGAACCAGTATTAGGTGGAACCTCCCAGTTAATACCGCCCACAATAACCTGTGATTGTATGTTTAGCTGTTTTAATGCCCTTTTTGCGCCAAACGCAATCGCGTCATTCGCACACCAAATAATGTTAATTTCAGGGGCTTGCTGCACATACGCCAAGGTTTTTGTAAACCCTTCTTGTTCAGACCAATTGGCAACCTCTTTACCGGTTAAGGTGACTTGCGGTGTTTGCGTTAAAAAATCCATTAACCCTTGAGTGCGCATAATAGAAGCAGGCGTTGCATAGTCGCCTAATAACGCCAATATATGTGCGCTAGTTGTTGTTTTATTGGTAAACTTTTTATAAAGCTGCTGCATCAATGATTTACCTGCAACGCGATTATTTGGGGTAATACTGCCGATCACATTGACGCCATTTTTTTGCAATTGCTCGAGAGACGCAGGGGAAGGGCGATTTAATAAAAAATAAATGGGAACATTGTTACTGTTTATTTTAGATAGGTATTGGCTGGTGACATTTTTTTCGTTTACCAATAACAGGTAATCAGGCTTATCGTTAATGGCCTGCTGGATCAGCTCTTTCATTAAAATATGATTTCGATTGGCGTATTTTATAGTTAATGTCACATCTAAATCTGTGGCAGCATTTTGCATAATTTTAGAAACATGAAACCAAAAATCACCGGTTTTATTGCTATTAGCTTCAGTTGAATTTGAAAAGCCAGGATTGATGAATATGATCTCTAAGGCATTAATACTGTAACTGCTGAATAGCAGGCAGGAAAAAGTTATCAGGCGGTGTAATTTGAACAAAGGCATATGTTTCTCTATATATTTTATAAAGCTCGATTTTTATCTTGCTAACTAGCTCCGTGGTGACATCTAAGCGTTATGCTATATAATACCCTAGTAAGTTTACCATGTATGCAGCAATTAATTTTTTTAGGATTTATGAATGAAAGCAGTTTTATTGTTAATAGTATTACTCTTTAGTCAAACAGTTGCCGCTAATGACGTAAGTGATTTAGAAAAGACCATGAAAAATATAGGGCTGGCTTATAAACAAAGTGTTGAAGCAACCCACCTTAAAGAATTTAATGGTGCTATCGATGAATTTATTGGATTGATAGAGCAAGGTAAGAAAGCCAAATTTTATAAAGAAGCTGAGAAGTCGGTGCAAGGGCTCGATAAAGTACTTGTTCAAGCCCAGTTAGCCAAAAAAGTAGCGAATGAGCAGGGACTCGAAGCTGCAAAAATACCACTTAAAGCTATCGATAATTTACGCAAAAAATATCATAAATTACATGAGCCTCCAGGCTTTTTTGAATTACTGTTTGGAAAATAAGGATTAGTAATGGAAATTTCAGTTTCAATGTTAGACGGTCAAAAATTAAGTGCTAAGTTTGGTGAGCATGAAGTTATAAGCGATCAAAGCATAAACGCTGGTGGTGATGCAGAACATCCAGAGCCGTTTGACTATTTTTTAGTAAGCATGGTGTTGTGCGCTGGTTTTTATGCGCGCAAATTTTGTCAGCAAAGAGAGATCTCGACTGAAGGGATGACACTGACACAAAATAACGAAAATGTAGATGAAAACGGTAAGAAGCTTTTTTCAATCGAAATTGGGTTGCCAGAAGGTTTTCCCGATAAATATAAAAAAGCACTTATTGCTGCTGTAAATACATGTACCGTGAAAAAGGTTATTCAGGCAGTGCCTGAGTTTTCTGTTGAAGTAAAGTAAATACCCTTTAACAATAATGCCGAGTATAAACTCGGCATTATTATCTATCCCACTATTTTTTCTTCATACCCTGCACGGCTTTAAATCTAGGGTTGTTTTTACATATCACGAATACTCGCCCTTTGCGCTTTACAATTTGACAACCTGGTCGTTGTTTTGCACTTTTTAATGAACTTAATACTTTCATTTGCTTTCCTTTTTAGCTGCAGAGAGGTTTTTAAAGCGACGATTAAATTGCGCAACGCGGCCATCAGTAGCAAGTGTTTTTTGTTTTCCGGTATAAAATGGGTGTGAGTCAGATGAAACATCAATAGGCACATAGGGATATGTATTACCGTCTATTTCGATAGTGCGATTGGTTTTAATGGTTGAACCAATAATAAAGTAAGAATCAGCTGCAGTATCATGAAAAGCAACCACATGGTAATCAGGGTGAATATTGGGCTTCATAAAATGCCTTTAATGTTATGTGATAGTATATCATTTAATCTAACGTATTTATTTTCCCTTTGCAAATCATTTTAAATAGCCTTAAACGCAGCGTAATTGCTACGTAATTGCTGCGTATTTGCACAAAGCAGTCAAAAAATAAGCACTTAGATCAAAAGTACTAGCTATTAGTATTTAGGCTGCTATAACTAGTCTCAGCAAAAAAAAATAATAAAAATTTAATAACGTTAATAGAGGTAGTTTTATGAGTGACGCTCAGGCACAACAAGACCAAATCGACCAAGGAGTCATGGATACTCTTAGGGAGCGCGATCATAGTGTATTGGCAAAACAAGTTGACTCACTCGCATGTACTCATAACGATATCATTGAATTACTTGCTCATTATTTAGCATTAAGCGAACAAGAAGATGATGAGTTATTTGACGATTGGTTTGATTCACTTTCAAAAGAGCAACACACCGTATTAAAAGTATTTGAAGTTTATCGCGGGCAGTATGAGCACCAAAACTAATCCGTTTGGTTGTAATAGCCATTTTATTAAGATGATGCTGGCTGCCAAGGATGTAATTTAATGTTAACAAAGGTGTGTGTTTTTATACCTAAGTAAAATATAAAATCACACTTTTTTAAGACAATAGTATGTACTTTTTCTCTTGATTATCTTTCATATAACTAATTGATGTATAAAGCTTTGTAATGAGTTACACTTATTTGTATAAACAGTAGCCTCACTATGTTTAATAAATGCACTCCTTTTATTAGGTGAACAAAGAAAAGGATCATTCTAATGTCGCACTTAAATGAAATACGCAAAAGAAACAACGTCAAAATAATTGGCAAGGGTGATAAAACCTTAGTGTTGGCTCACGGCTTTGGCTGTGACCAAAATATGTGGCGATTTATTATTCCTGCCCTTGAACAACATTTTACTTTAGTGCTGTTTGATTATGTAGGCTCAGGTAACTCTGATGTGGCTAAATATAATAAACAGCGCTACTCAACCCTTGATGGGTATGCCAAAGACGTACTAGAAATATGTGCCGCACTTGAACTTACCGATATTACATTTATAGGCCACTCGGTTAGTGGCACCATTGGCGCACTTGCTGCCATTGAGCAACCAGAGTTATTTACTCAGCTGGTTATGGTGTGCCCCTCACCGTGCTTTTTAAATTTACCCCCTGATTATTTTGGTGGATTTGAAAAACAAGATTTGCACGAACTACTTAACCTAATGGATAAAAATTACATTGGCTGGGCCAATTACTTAGCGCCTTTGGTTATGGGGAGTTCTCATCCTGATGAATTTATAGCGGAACTATCGGGAAGTTTTTGCTCAACCGATCCCCTTATTGCAAAAACTTTTGCAGAAGCCACGTTTTTATCCGACTACCGTTTTATACTTGAACATATAAAACAGCCTACTTTAATTTTACAAAGTGAAAATGATGCTTTAGCCGCGCCTTCTGTTGGGGAGTTTGTAGCGAATGAAATTTCAAATGCAACACTTAAGGTTATTAGTGCGCATGGCCACTGTATACATATGACGCACCCAGAAACAGTCAGACGTTTAATTTTTGATTTTGTGAGTTAGCCACATGTCACTTAATAAAGTAGATGAAAAACTTGCTGATTATTCCGCAGATCACTTTTTAAATGGTGCATTAGTGACAAATGCAGATAACATTATTGTTTATGCAAATACCTATTTTCAAAAGGAATTACAGTGGAATACTAATGAGCTTATTGGCAAGTCGGTTGATAAAATTATAACTAAATCATCAAAAATATTTTTACAAAGTTATGTGTTTCCTACCTTACTGCACGAAAAGCAATGCCAAGAAATGCAGTTAATTATGCTCAGCGCCCAAGGCGAGCGTATGGCGGTTACCGTTAATGCTCAGCTTAATGAAAAGAGCTATATATACTGGAGCTTTTTTAACGCGACTCAGCGAGATAAGCTTTACGACGAGCTGATTAAAACACGGGAAAAGTTAGAAGCGCAAACTGAACGCTTACAATCTTTAGCGTCTACCGATGAGTTAACCAACTTATTAAATAGAAGAGAGATGAATTGCCGCAGCGTGCTGTTACTCGAACAGGCTATGCGATTAAAGCAGTCGGTTGCATTATTAATTATCGATATTGATAATTTTAAAGTCGTTAATGATACCTTTGGGCATTTAGAAGGGGATCGAGTTTTAAAAGAGTTGGGGCAACGTCTTAAACATTTTGGTCGACAAACCAACCTTATTTCTCGTTATGGCGGTGAAGAGTTTTTAATTATGCTGCCAGATACAAATAAAGCAGATACTTTGTTATTTTGCCAAAGGCTGCATTTATTAATTGCTGAGATTAAAGTAGGTGATCGCCCAGTAACCGCCAGTATTGGGGTAAGTTTAAGTCGTGCGAAAACGACGTTTACTGATTTATTTGCTCAAGCCGATAATGCGGTATATGAAGCCAAAGAGCGCGGAAAAAACAGAACCCAATTATACGATAACCCCTAACTAAATAGAGGTAAACTCAATAAGGTATTGAGTTGAGCTTACCCAAAAGATGGCAGTTATAGTTGGTATTATTGCTCTACACAATTGTTTTTTGCGAATGGCGATGCTAACACGGTATTGGGGTGCCAAATTCTATCCCATATTTTAGGTAAGTTGTTTAAGTTGGGTCTTTGACTTATTTTTTCAAAATTACCGACACTGATTGCTGAGCCATCTTTCTGACCGACAACAAAATTAAACACATAGGCACACTCCATGCCCATGCGTAAATCAGAGAGAATAACTTTGTCTTGCTGCTCGCGAACGGAATAAAACCCTTTTGTAAACCACTGCAAGCGTTTAACACCCCATTCATTTTTAATCTCGTTTAGCAAAGAAGGGGTTGTTTGGTATGCATTTAAGGTAACCTCGTTGGCTGTATCAAACACCGATGCATAGCCTTCATAATATTTCCCATCCGACATCACAACCACCCGCCAAAGCAAAGTAGTAAATGGTGCTGGTGTGCTAATGTATTCATTGACTGTGATGCCTCTGTTTTGCAGCGCAGTGTTGACTTTATCGTCAATAACAACTTTAAGAATAAGCGAACAACATAAATAGAGAGTACTTACTGTGAGCGTAATTGCGTTAATTTTGTAGGCGGTCGGGGCGGTTATTTTTGGTATTAAAGTGCTTATAACCCCTACTAATAGTGGTAACGTGTAGAGGGGATCAATAATAAACATATTTGAAACCGCAAACGGATGCTCTGTAAGTGGCCACATTAATTGCGTACCGTACACAGTGAGTGCATCCAATAGTGCATGGGTTGATAAACATAAAAACACTAACCAAAACCAACGAACTTTATAAGCCTGCATGCCTGTGTGAATTTTTAATATTAGCCACACAATCAGCGGGCTTATTAATAAATGCACAAATAAAGAATGGCTAAAACCGCGATGATAGGTAAACGCCTCTACACTACCGCCATAGGGTAAAAATACATCTAGATCGGGTAAAGTGCCTAAAATAGCGCCCCACGCCACGGCTTTTCTACCTACTTTATTGCCTAGTACCGCGTAGCCTACAGCGCTACCTAACGCAACTTGTGTTAAAGAATCCATACTACCTCATCTAAATAATGCAACTGCAGTGTTTATACTCAGCTTAATCTTAAAACCGTCAATAATGTAAATTATTTCATTAAGTTGCTCTTTAAACTCAATTTAAAAGCGATTTATAAACTTAGTCGCGGTTGTATAAAATCTAAAAATGCAACGATACGGGAAGAAACCGCCCCATTTTTGTAATAAACGCCATAAATAGACTCTCGGCTATTTGGGCTACTCACGCTGTGGGGTAAAACTTCTATTAATCGTTTTTTGGCTAAATCTTCTGCAATCATAAATTGTGAGAGAAGTGCTATGCCTTGATCAGCAATACATAAATGCCTAATGGTTTCGCCGCTGCTAGCCCTTAAATCAAAGTGCAGTGATTGCTCATGTTTCAAGGGCCATTGATTAAGAGTATTGGGCTCACTGAAGCCAATTAGGTTATGGTTTTTAAGATCTGAAACCTGTTGTAACGGTGGCGCATTTTTTAAATAATCAGCGCTTGCGACCAGTTTTAATTTACTTTGGCCTAATTTTCGCGCATGCAGGTTTGAATCTTTTAAGTCTCCAATGCGAATAGCTAAATCTGTTTTGCGCTCAAGTAAATCAATAATATTGTCGTGTGAGGTAATATCGAGCGTGATTTGCGGGTATTGCTTTTTAAATTCATTAATTAGTGGCGCTAGTTGATGTAAAACAAAAGGGCTTGCTGCATCTATACGCAAGTGCCCGCTAGGTGCTTGCTTAAGTAGCTTTATTGTTTCTTCCCCTAAGAGCAGAGTGTTTAAAGCCTTTCGCGCATATTCTATGTATATATGTCCTTCCTCGGTCAGTTCTAAACGCCGAGTTGTTCTGTTTAATAATGTGCAGTTTAGCCTGCTTTCAAGGCGAGATAGCGCTCTTGAAACCTTAGCTACATTTAAATCAAGTAAACTAGCCGCACCGGAAAAACTGCCACAATCCACAATGGTAATAAACATTTCTAGATCTTCAGTTTTAGCTTGAACAGGCATAAATTCACTCATTTATATTTGCAAAATAAACAAAAGTATTTTGCCATTTATGCTATTTATTGCAAAGGGGTTTTTACACACACTATGCATCTATTTAAAAAATGAGGATGTATTTATGCCATTGGCTTTATGGGCGCTTACCTTAAGCGCATTTGCAATTGGAACAACCGAGTTTGTTATAGTGGGTTTAGTGCCAACTATTGCAAACGATTTAGGGGTGAGCTTACCATCAGCAGGCTTACTAGTGAGCTTATATGCAGTTGGTGTAGCTATTGGCGCACCGGTACTCACTGCATTAACGGGGCGCTGGAACCGAAAAGTGGTACTTATAAGCCTTATGGGCTTATTTGTTATGGGTAATTTATTAGCTTGGCAAGCGCCGAGTTACGAAACACTAATACTGGCGCGCATACTAACAGGCTTAGCTCACGGTGTATTTTTCTCTATTGGCTCAATGATAGCAACAAGCTTGGTAAGTAAAGACAAAGAGGCGAGCGCTATCGCAATTATGTTTACCGGCCTTACGGTAGCGCTTGTAACGGGTGTGCCATTAGGAACATGGATTGGCCAGCACTTTGGCTGGCGTGCAACTTTTTTAGTGGTTTCGGCATTAGGTTTAATTGCGCTAATTGGCAGCGCTATTTTAGTACCAAAAAACTTAAAGCAGTCTATTCCGGCGACGTTTAAAGAGCAGCTACAGGTTATTGTTAAGCCGCTGTTATTGCTCGTTTATTTAATGACTATATTAGGCTACGGCGGTACGTTCACCGCATTTACTTATTTAGCGCCTATATTAGAGCTGCAAACTGGCTTTGCACCATCCGCTATTGGTTTAATAATGCTGGTTTATGGTGTGTCGGTGGCTGTTGGTAATATATGGGGCGGAAAATTAGCCGACAAGCGAGGCCCAATTAGCGCACTGAGTATTATATTTAGCGCGTTAACAATTATTTTATTGGCTTTCACCTTTACTATGGAATCAAAAGTAGCCGCGGTGCTGACTATTTTAATATGGGGGGCATTTGCATTTGGTAATGTACCAGGTTTGCAGCTTTATGTAGTAAAACAGGCAAAAAAGCATACTCCTAATGCGGTAGATGTCGCATCGGGCTTAAACATCGCGGCGTTTAATATTGGAATAGCCTTAGGCTCTGTTACAGGGGGGCTTGTAGTCGAGCATATGGAACTAAAAGATACCGCATGGATTGGGGCCGTTGTTTCATTACTGGCTTTAATAGTCACTCGATACAGTGGCAGGCTAGATAAACATAATGTTCAGGCTAAATAAAGCCGAACTCATATAGGTTAGTCTTGAAATAAAAATGAATGGCCTCAGTGTTTATATGAGGTCAAAATTTTAAATCAAAAAAATAATCGGTGTATTTAGTAAACGCGACTAGTAAACGCGACGTTTGAATTTTAAACCAATTATTTAATAAGGATAAAGCTATGACACAACGTGTAATTGAAATGCCAGACTTAGGTATGGGTACTTTTCGTTTAGAAGGTAAAACTGCTTATGAATCTGTAAAAATGGCGTTAGAAGTAGGATTTCGTCATATTGATACCGCGCAAATTTATGGTAACGAAGAACAAGTTGGCCAAGCTATTAAAGACAGTAATATCCCCAGAGATGAATTATTTATTACCACCAAAGTATGGAACAATAAACTCAATAAAAACGACTTTATCGCAAGTGTAGAAAAGTCATTAGAAAAGCTGCAAGTTGACTCGGTTGATTTATTGCTAGTTCACTGGCCTGCACCATCAAACAATGAGCCTATGAGCGAATACCTGACTGAGCTACTAAAAGCTAAAAAGTTAGGGTTAACTAAACATATTGGCGTTTCAAACTTCACTATTGCGAACTTAAAAGAAGCGATGCAAACGTTAGACTCGCGTGAAATATTTACTAACCAAGTAGAAGTGCATCCTTATTTAACCAACACCAAACTGCGCGCCTTTTGTGCTCAGCATGACATACATGTAACAGCCTATATGCCGTTTGTGGTTGGTAAAGTGTTGAACGATCAAACCATTATAGATATTGCCAATAAACACGATGCAACGCCAGCGCAAGTGGTTATTGCATGGGAAAATGCAAATGGCATGACCACCATTCCATCATCGACCAAGCGTAAAAACTTAGAAGATAACTTTAACGACAAAGTTAAACTTGATGATGAAGACATAGCGCGTATAGATGGCCTTGATTGCAACGACCGCCAAGCAACGCCAGACTTTGCACCGCAGTGGGATCAATAACTAAAGAGCTAAAGCTAAAACAGGTGCAGCAAAGCTGCACCTTTATTTTTTAAACAAGGAACACCCATGTTAACGGTAATTGCCACACTAACGAGTGAAAATAGCGATGCAGATCGCCTTTTAACCGAGCTCGAAAACTTACAACAGACCTCGCGCCAAGAAGTAGGCTGCCTGCGTTACGAGCTATCAGTTAAAAACGATGCTGAGCAAACCATCTATTTAGTGAGTGAGCAATGGGCGTCTACTGAGCATTTTGAAGCCCATAAAAACGCACCACACTTTAAAGCCTTTGGTGATGCAGTAGGTACATTTATTACCTCTACTAATATTGATGTGTATAAAACCATTGGTTAACAGCACAAAGCTAATAGCCAAGTAGGATCTGTAACCTTTACTTAATCGATAAGTCGTATTTTAAAATAAGGGCATCAATATAGCGGCTACGTAATGTAAGTTGCTTTTCGTGATCGGCGCCATGGCTGAGGGCTTTATTTAAAAGCTTCATAGCAGGGTGAATGCGGGTGCGTTCATCTTTATCTAAACTGGCTTTACTGCGCAACTCGGTTATATCGTCTACTAATAATCTGCCTATATCCACAGCCACAATCTCATCAATCAGGCCATTTTGGGTGAGCACCCCATATTTGCTGCATAAAAATTGTTGCCACACTTGCTGTAAATGTTCTTCTATTTCACAGCCAAACAATTCTTCGTTAAATATAAAGCCTTGCTGTGCAAGCTTAGCTAAGCATTGGGTATAGTACTGAGCAAACAAATTAAACGCCTGATTAGATGACTCAATTTTTTGCTTTATAACTCCTTGACCCCAGTTTACGCAGCCACGGGGATAGTAATCGTCGTATTCTTCACATTCATACAAGCCTGAATAAGAGCTGCAACTCATCTGGTTTTTAATGCAATAACTTGGCTTAGGGAAAATGCTTTGCGCTTGCCAGTTTTCAAGGGTTTCAGTGTCTATGTTGAGTGCTTGGCATAACTCTTCAGTGTGATAAAAGTGAGTGCTTAAATAGTCAGATAAACGCATAGTGGCTCGCTTAATAGTAAAAAATAAAATACTGTTTATTTATACAGTTATTTATTTTGTATCATCAAACCCAATAACACAAGCCATTTTATAATTAAATACTGGCTATCACTGCAAATAGCGCGGTAAATATGGTACAAATAGGCCAAGTATTAATAACAATGATTTTTTTATGTGCACCCTAGAACAAATTAAACAAGCAAGCCTTATTACTGCAATTAAAACACCTTACTTAACCAATGGTGAAATCGATCTTGCAAAGTATGATGAACTCGTTGAAATACAAATTGCAGCGGGTGTTGACGGCATAGTTGTTGGTGGCACCACCGGTGAAGGCCAGTTAATGAACTGGGAAGAGCACTTAATGCTAATTGCGCACAGTGCCAATAAATTTGGTGATAAATTACTGATTGTAGGCAACACCGGAAGTAATAATACGCGCGAAGCAATTAAAGCAACTAAATATGGTTTTGCCAGCGGCATGCATGCCTCATTGCAAATTAACCCTTACTACGGGCGCACATCAATTGCGGGTGTTAAAGAGCACTTTAAACGTGTGCTTGATATTGGTCCGGCGTTTATTTACAACGTAGCAGGGCGCACAGGCCAAGACCTCACCCCTGATATTATTGAACCACTAGCACAGCATGAGCACTTTATTGGTGTTAAAGAATGTGGTGGCAATGAGCGTATAGCACACTATGAACAACAAGGCATTGCGTGTTGGTCTGGTAATGATGACGAAGCACACGATGCACGCCATATCCATAAAGCACATGGTGTTATTTCAGTTACGTCTAACCTGATCCCAGGGTTGTTCCGTCAATTAATGGATAGCAAAAATGATGCGCTTAATAACTCATTACAACCATTAATGAACTGGCTATTTTGCGAGCCAAACCCAATTGCCATTAACACCGCGATGATCATGACAGGTGCGGTTAACCCCGTTTTTAGAATGCCTTACGTGCCGCTCAACGATGAGCAACAGCAACAAGGTGAAACGCTAATTAATCAGCTGAATGAGCAAGATTTTGTCGGTAGCCGAGCGCAGTGTGTGGATATTAGTAAAGTTTTGATTTTATCTTAAATTCTTAAAGTCTTTATTAGACACATTTTTAAAGCAGCCTACTGTAAACTCAGAGGCTGCTTTTTATATCACTGCCAATAGTAGTTGAGTTTAAGCTGCCACATAGCTGAATTAGCATGAGTGACCGCTAATCGAATATCAATATCTTGGCTTATAGGCACTGCCAGTTCTAGTTTGGTTTGCGCAGGGTTTTTGGCATTTAAGAATGACTTTTCATAGGATGCTCTGAGCTTATATCCCACCTATCTCACTTTGGCTATTTTTTACTAAAATACTTAGCACACTAAAAAAGGCCAGTTCCAGATTCAATAGGAATATTTGACATATTGAACTGCTTAACAACATTATTTTCATCAAATAACATTACTAGCTCACTACGTGTGCCTTCTGATTTTGTACTAGCTAAACCATAGGCAAGTAAGATAGAGCCAACTGTTTCAACCGTAAATGCTGAAGTATTATCATAACGATACTTCCATATTGATAGTCCACCATCTGTATAGCTCGTCTTATACGGGCTTCCAAATTCTATACGTATTTCTTGCTGAGTTGTTTTACCTTTTATTATTTTTGCACTGGCATCTGCTTCTGTTAAATCTTCCATTGACGGGTTACCGCTATTTGCACAACCACTTACCGTAATGATTGAACAAAGGATTAAACCCCAAGCGAGTATTTTTTCACTATATAACTCAATTTATTTAAATTTCTAGTCAAAAACTAACATAGGCATACCTACCCAAATTGTAAATCAAAATTTTAATCCTTAATCAAGTACAAAAGTCTTCTATTGATTAACTTTATTTAGAATAGCCATTGTAGGAAATAGCTAACTACCCTGCATTTTATAAATTAGCGGTTTCTGGTGTTTAAAACTAACTGTTTAAGCGAATTTGCTGTATAATTTGCGACCCTTGATAATGTGGCCGCAGGTTATACAGCAATGAATTTTAAATCTTTTAGTTTTGCCCCTGAACTTATTCAGGCGTTAGACGAACTTAATTACCACACCCTTACGCCCATTCAGCGCGCAGCTATTCCGGCTGTTCGTAAAGGTAAAGACGTTTTAGCAAGTGCTCAAACCGGTACAGGTAAAACCGCTGCCTTTGCACTCCCTATTATCCAAAAGTTATTTGAGTCAGATAGCAGTACTACGAATGCGCCAAGCGCCTTAGTCCTTGCGCCTACGCGAGAGCTTGCAGAGCAAATAGCGAATAACTTTAAAAACTTTGCTAAGTATACTCAGTTAAAAGTAGTGAGTTTATTTGGTGGTGTTAATACCGCAGGACAAGAAATTGCACTCAAAGAAGGTGTGGATATTGTAGTAGCAACACCAGGGCGTTTACTTGATCATATTCGTTTAGGTAACTTAAGCCTTGCCCAAGTAAAACATTTAGTCCTTGATGAAGCTGACCGTATGCTCGATATGGGCTTTATTAATGACATGCAAAGCGTAATAAAAAGCTGTGCTGATGAGCGTCAAATCTTATTGTTTTCAGCAACTTTCCCAGCAGCAATTAAACAATTTGCCTCTAAAGTGCTAAAGCAACCTGAAATTGTCCGTGTTGATCAAACTAACAGCACCGCAAGCACAGTACAACACGTGGTTTACCCGGTAGAAGAGCGCCGTAAGCAAGAGTTACTTTCTGAGCTAATTGGTAAGAAAAACTGGCAGCAAGTGCTGGTGTTTGTAAACATGAAAGAAACCGCAGATGAGCTAGTCACTGAACTTAACCTAGACGGTATCCCAGCGGCAGTGTGTCATGGTGATAAATCGCAGGGTAACCGTCGTCGTGCGTTACGTGAATTCAAAGAAGGCAAAGTACGCGTACTCGTTGCAACAGAAGTAGCGGCCCGTGGTATTGATATTGACGGTTTACCACGTGTTATTAATATTGATTTACCTTGGCTTGCTGAAGATTATGTTCACCGTATTGGCCGTACCGGTCGTGCTGGTAACCAAGGACAAGCAATTTCGTTTGTGAGTCGCGAAGAAGAAAACATGTTGTTTGAAATTGAAACCTTAATTGGTCAAAAAATTAAACGTGTTTACTTAGAAGGTTACGAAGTAAGTAATCGTGAAGTACTGATTGATAAAATTGGTAAAAAGCCAGCGCATTTACGCCGCACCCGTGCTAATAAGCCATCAGGCCAAGCTACCGGTGAAGCGAGAGCGAAAAACCGTTCGCGAATTTCTAATGTACGTAAAAGCTTAAAAGGCGAAAAGCTGTCACTTAAAAAGTAAGATAGCTAAGCCATTAAAAAAACCTGAGTTTACTCAGGTTTTTTTATGCCTAATACATTATCGATAATAGCAGCGTACTTATACGCAGCCGCTTCATCGTTCTGATTAGCTATAACTGATAAACCAACCGGTAAGTGGCTGACTTTACCTACTGGCAAAGTGATGTGGGTCGTCCCTGCAATAGCAGGCAATGAACTACTACTGCCTTTAAAGTTATCACCGTTAATTAAATCGGTTTTCCACGCGGGCGAAACGGTGGGGGCAATCATAATATCGAGCTGATTATTGCGGTATAAATTGCTAATAGCGCGGTTTGCTAGTGCGCGATATCGCGCTTTGGTGCTTTTGTATCGTTGTATTTCACTCAAATCAACCGCGTTAGCTTGTTGTAAAATATCTTGCTCAAAGTAGGGCATTTCCTGCTGTTTATTTGCGCTATTAAATGCGATTAACTCATCTAAACTTTTTACGGTTACCTGCGTTGGTGTTTTGCTTAAGTAGTGGTTAATTTCGGCTTTAAAGTCGTAAAGTAGGATGGCGTATTCATCAACGTAAAGCGTGCTTAAGTCATCTTTTACTGCAACATTGACAACGGTATGACCTGCGTCTTTTAATGTTTGTAACTGCTTAGCGTAAAGCTTTTGTGTTGCCACAGTAAACTTACTGGCAGGTAACGCGCCTATCCTCAGTGATGGCTTAGGCGCTATACTATCAAGCTTTCTATTTACGTTGAGTGTCGATACATCGTCTGAGTCTTCACCTTGAATGACTGATAATACTGCGAGTGCATCTTTTAAAGAATGCGCCATTGGGCCTACCGAATCTTGGCTACTAGAAAGAGGGATCACGCCTGCGCGCGAAACTTGCCCCATGCTGGGTTTAATGGCGTACACCCCATTAACCGAAGCAGGGCAGGTAATTGAGCCGTCGGTTTCAGTGCCCAGCGCAATAGGCGCAAAATTTAAAGCAACCGCCACAGCAGAGCCCGAGCTTGAACCACACGGATTACGAGTTACATCATGGGCGTTATGGGTTTGCCCACCTATTGCACTCCAACCAGATGATGAATACGATGAGCGAAAATTAGCCCATTCACTTAAGTTCGCTTTACCTAAAATAATCGCCCCTGCTTGGCGTAATTGTTTAACCACAAAGGCATCTTTATCGGTAACGTTATTTTTAAGTGCCAGTGAGCCCGCTGTGGTAGGTAATGTACCTGTTGTTTCAATGTTATCTTTTAGTAATACCGCTATACCATGTAAAGGGCCTGCCCATTTTCCGGCTTTAAACAGTGCATCGAGTTGTTTGGCTTGTTCAATTGCAGTGGGCTCAATACTAATTACTGCATTATATTTAGGATTGAGCTCGTTTATTCTGTTGATATAAGTGCGGGTAAGCTGCTCAGCGGTGGTGGTATTATTTTTATAGGCACTGTGAATGTCACTAATGGTTTTAAGCTCTGTATTGTTAGCCGCTGCGTGTAAGTTAGTTATTGTACAAACACATAAGATTAAAAGTAGCCGTTTTATACTCATTGTTATTATCTATTTTATGGAAACACAGGTTATTTTTAGCACAAAAAAACCTCACATTGTGAGGTTTTTCGGTAAAGGTCGATTAAATCGAGTTAGGCGTTTTCTAGCATCGATAACGCAACCGCCTCTGCGGCTTTAATGCCATCAATACCCGCTGATAAAATACCGCCTGCATAACCTGCGCCTTCACCTGCAGGGTAAAGCCCTTTAGTATTAATACTTTGGAAAGTTTTATCGCGCTTGATACTGATAGGTGATGAAGTACGCGTTTCTACACCCGTTAGTAAGCCATCCTTGGTTGAAAAGCCACGAATTTGTTTGTTAAAGGCAGGAATTGCTTCACGCAAGGCTTCAATCGCAAAAGCTGGCAGTACTTTGCTTAAATCAGTCAGTTTTATACCTGGTGTATACGAAGGCTGTACATCCCCTAAATTAGCCGATGATTTACCTTTTAAAAAGTCGCCAATCAGCTGTGCAGGGGCATCGTAGTTTTTACCACCAAGTTCATAGGCTTGCTCTTCTAGCTTACGCTGTAAATCAATGCCGGCTAGGGGATGCCCAGGGAAGTCTTTTTCTGGCGAAATACCCACTACAATAGCGCTGTTAGCATTACGTTCACTACGTGAATATTGGCTCATGCCATTGGTGACGACTCGGCCTTCTTCAGATGTAGCGGCAACCACCGTGCCGCCAGGACACATACAAAAGCTATATACAGTACGGCCGTTATTACAATGGTGTACTAATTTGTAATCTGCTGAGCCTAAAATAGGGTTACCCGCATTATCGCCAAAGCGGCATTCATCAATCATTGATTGCTTATGTTCTATTCTAAAGCCCACTGAAAAGGGTTTAGCTTCAACATAAATGCCTTTATCGTGGATCATTTTAAACGTATCGCGGGCACTGTGGCCAACCGCTAATATCACATGGCGAGTTTCAAGCTGTTCACCATTAGAAAGTGTAAGCCCAGTCACTTGGCCTTTGTCTAAATGAATATCGTCAACGCGGGTGCTAAAACGAATTTCTCCACCAAGTTCTATAATACGGGCACGCATTTTTTCAATCATGGTTACTAGTTTAAAAGTACCAATATGCGGCTTACTCACGTATAAAATTTCTTCAGGCGCGCCGGCCTCTACAAACTCAGTAATGACTTTACGGCCATAATGTTTTGGATCTTTTACTTGGCTGTAGAGCTTACCGTCTGAGAACGTGCCTGCGCCACCTTCACCAAACTGTACGTTTGATTCTGTATTAAGGGCCTTTTTACGCCAAAAGCCAAAGGTGTCTTTGGTGCGCTCACGCACTTCTTTACCGCGCTCTAAAATAATTGGGTTAAAGCCCATTTGTGCCAACACTAAACCGGCAAATAAGCCACAAGGGCCAAAGCCAATTACCACAGGGCGTTCTTTAATACTGCTATTGGCGTGCGCTACAAATTTGTAGTTGGTGTCAGGGGAGACTTTAACGTGTTGGTCTTTTTCAAACGAGGTTAACAGTTGTGCTTCGTTATCCACTTCAACATCAAGCGTGTAAATCAGTAAAATAGCGCTTTTTTTACGTGCATCGTAACCGCGTTTAAACACATTGTAGCTGTGTAGCTGCTCTGGGCTTATATTTAATTTATTGATGATGGCTTGGCCTATGGCATTTTCGTCATGGTCAAGCGGCAGCTTTATTTCGGTTAAACGTATCATTAATATCTCTTTAGGTGTCATAGCGGGGATTAAATTCCGCTCACAATAAGGGGGGTGCACAAAGCGCTGATTTATAAGCGCCATATATTACGTTAAATTGCCCACTTTTGGCACTTATTTATTGTGTTTTGGTAAGGGTTGGGTATGATCCGCAGCTGTTATTGTAAAGCATTAGGTATTAAACCATTATGGCGTTTGTAGTCACCGAAAACTGTATAAAATGTAAGTACACTGATTGCGTATCAGTATGCCCTGCAGATGCATTTTTTGAAGGCCCTAATTTTTTGGCTATTAGCCCTATTGACTGTATTGACTGTGGTTTATGCGTACCTGAGTGTGCCGCTGATGCTATTTTTCAAGAAGATGAATTACCTGAATCGCAAAAAGAGTTTACCCAATTAAATGCGGAGCTAGCAGAAATATGGCCACGCATCACCCAAGTTAAACCCGCCCCGGAAGATGCCGATAGCTGGAATGGTGTGGCTAATAAATTAAAACTTCTCGACACATAATCATTCTACTTCGTTGTGTCAGTTTGACATAATAAGCGGATTTAATAATTTAGCACCGAGTAAAAACCTGCAATTAACGCCAACCTTAACCGCATTAAGAAACGATCAAAAAACATAAGTACCTGGGTGCGTGGGATAATGGCGATGTAGACACTGAAGTAGGGCTTGATCTTCGTTGGGGTATTACTAAAGATGCCGTAATTAATGCCACCATAAACCCTGACTTTTCTCAGGTAGAAACCGATTCGTTAGAACTGGATGTAGACACCACATATTCTATTTATTACGTTGAAAAACGCCCGTTTTTCTTAGATGGCGCATCTTATTTCAAAAGTAATTTATTTGAACTGCTTTATACCCGTACCATAGCTGAGCCTACTATTGGCGCCAAGCTCACCGGTAAAACCGACAGCCACAGTTATGCGCTAATGTTTGCAGATGACGACAGTAATATTTTATTGCCAACTAACCAAGGCTCGGGCTTTGCCAACTTAAATGATAAAACCAAAGCGGCGGTGGCGCGATACCAATATGATATTGGCCAACAAGGTACTATTGGTGTCACTTCTACACATAGAGAAAGTAGTGACTACCATAATACGGTGCTATCGGTTGATGGCAGCTATGGTTTAATCAGTCAGATACGCTTAATTATCAAATCGCGAATGCTGATACCAATAACTTGCCGCTTTTAGACCTACAAAAAATCTAAGATTATCGTTATATGCCGAATATGCAAGCCGTATAGATTACACTAATGAGCAGTTAGGCGATGTTTTAACTACACAACCGCAGGCTGTTTGGGATATTAATAATCATTGGCAGGTCGATGTTAGGCATAATTATAGCCATCTAGATGATTACCAAGGGCGACGTGTTCTTACCGCAAACCTTGTTGATTTTAGGCTTTATTATAAGTTTAGTATGCGCGCTATGCTTAAGCTGATTTTACAGTTTGAAGATATAGACAGAAATGAAGATGCTTATTTTATCAGGTTAGCGAAATCAACAAAGATTATGGAAGTCAGCTGGTTTACTCATACAAAATTAACGCACAAACGTTATTTTATTTAGGTTATTCAGATAAAGGCTATCAGGGTGACTCGTTAAAAAGCATTGAGCGTGACCAATGTACTTTCTGTACTAAAGTCAGTTATGCGTGGCAGTTATAAGGTTATAAACATTATGAAAGCAAGGTTTTGCTAGGCAATAAAAAACACGCTACTGGGTAGCGTGTTTTTTGTTTTACTAAATGGTAAACCTAGTTATTACAAGTCAAAAGTACGTGAGATAGCAAGTACAATTCGCTCATCGGCGTAATCGTAGTCCAAGCTGGTATTCTCAGCTGCTACTTCAATACCAAACCCTTCATAGCTTGTTTGGTACGCTAAGCGGTAGTGATAATACGATTTGTCGCCCTTAGCTTCATCCCATTGGAACTTATTGCCATCGAGTGAGTTTGAAATATCAAAGCTGGCACGAATCGCATGATTTGGCGCAAGCTCGAAAGTGTGCGCAATCATCGAAATCACATGGCCAGTATCGTAGCCAAAGTAATCCCAGCTGTACCAAAAGTTAAGCTCTGTTTGGCCGTAGTCACTGGCGTAACCAAATTTAGTATACGCTTCTGCGTAGTTACCATCGCTGTTATTACCTTGGTAAGTGTAATAAGCAATACCGTAATCAAGGCTTACTTGTTCGTTTAACTGAATGTATCGGCCTACGTATGCATCTAGTTCAAAGTCGGTGTCATCACCAAAATCTACGTTTGATGCCCATACACCGGCATAAACACCGTTATCATACGCGTAGTCAAGACTTGCTTGTAGCGCAGGATCGTTATCTGTTTGAGTTACACCATTAAAGGTGTAATCAGATGCAGCCGTAATCGTTGTTGACCAGTTAGCCGCTGCTGTTGTTGATAAAACAGTTAATGGTAAAGCGATAAAAAGGTGTTTTAATTTATTGTTCATGTGATTTCCTAGCTGATTGTTTCTATTTTTGTGTAATCAATTTTATTCGCTTTTGGCGATCCTTCGATATTGCTGACTGTTTTAAGTTTGCTATAGGCAATAAAACCAATACAAATAAAGAATAACCCTATAACTAAAGCACCAACCCATTGAATTTGTAAAAACTCAAGCTTAAATAGCAATGTTAGTAGCGACAAAGCGACAACGTTCATGGCAATGTACTTAAATTTACCAAGGCGTTTTACAGTTAAGTTTAAATTATCTGTGTATAAACGGATCAGTGAATCGAGCGAGTTAATAACAAACACGATACCTACAAACACCATGGCAAAGTTTTTAATACCTGAAGTTGGAATGCCGGCTTCGTGATAGTGATATAACACACTAAACCAGATAGCGATTGGAATTGACGGGAAAATTAACATAGCGCCCAGTACTTGGTATGTTTTTAAACCGCCCACAAAACGCGATGTAAATTGACCAATCATAATACTCCACGCAAACCACCAAAATAAGTAAAACTCATGGTAATCATTCAGTGGTAATACAAACTCATTGATGTTGGCAAAGTAATTACCAATTAATCCGATGTTTTTAGTAAATGCAGAGAGTTCACTGTCGCCAAATAAGAAGGCATCAGCCCACATAAAGCCAATTAGGGCTATAAACAACCAAGTAGTTGCAATACTTAAAAAGCGTACATATTTAATATCGGTACTTGAATACACCGCAAAGCAAATAGCGGCAAGCACGATTAAGTAAAACGCAGGAATAACATTTGAGCCATCACCGAGTTCAGGTAAATACCACGGCAAGTTACTCAGTAATAAGTAAGCGGTAAACGCACAGGTACCAATAATAACGACATTATTTATAAACTTAACCCATGGAATTTCAAAAAATTTCACTTTGGGTTCTATTACACAGAAATAAAAGCACGTAAGAAAATAAAATCCCCAAATTAAAAATCCCCAATAACCAAACTCAATAGAGAGTGGGTTGGCAAATGCATATTCTGGGCTTGCTTTTATGTCTGCATAACCGGCAAATTCGGTTAAAGGAAACATAATAAGGCCAACGTCTAGGCCTGAGGTAAACAGGATTGCTATAAAAGTGAATGTTCTCACTGGTGTGACGCCAACTACACGTACATTACCCCATTTTATTAAAATAGTAACAATGGCAAGTAAGGTGAAAATAATGCCTGCATTAAGCCAAATAGTCATTATCGCCCTCCCAGAATGAATAAAAATAACACATATATACTCCGTTTTTTATTGTGCTTGCATTAACACAGGCATAACCTATTTATGCTTGTGAGCCACTGCAAGGCGCATAAAGGCACTCCTTAAAGCATTTTACTTAAAAGAGTGGCCTTTATGGCAGGCTAAATTAAAGGGTTTTATTTCGTTGTGAAGTTTGCCAATCAGTGGCATTCACAACATCAACTCCTGTATGAGCTAAAGGCTTATTACCTAAAATAATATCAGCGGCTTTTTCGGCCACCATAATGGTAGGCGCATTTAAATTACCATTAGGTATGGTTGGAAAAATCGACGAGTCAACTACACGCAAGCTTTGCATGCCATGCACTTGGGTATTTGAGTTAACTACAGCCATGTCGTCTTCACCCATTTTACAAGAGCAAGAAGGGTGGTAAGCACTTTCCACTGCTTTGCGCACAAAGGCATCAATTTGCTCATCCGTTTGAACTTGTTGCCCTGGTTGAATTTCTTCACCACGAAAGTCGTCAAAGGCAGGTTGTTCAATAATTTCACGCGTTAAACGTACGCACGCCCTAAAGCCTTCAGTGTCGTCTTGGTGCTCAAGATAATTAAACACAATCTTTGGTGGCTGCGTCGGATCCGCTGAGGCAATGGTGACACTACCACGACTTTTAGGTTTGTTATGACCTACATGCACTTGAAAACCATGCCCTGCAAATGCACTGCGTCCATCATAACGCATTGCTGCGGGTAAAAAGTGATACTGAATATCAGGCCATTCAACACCGGGTTTTGAGCGAATAAAGGCACATGATTCAAAGTGATTAGTTGAGCCTAAACCTTTACGGGTAAGCAGCCATTTTGCACCAATTAAACCTTTAGAAAATAAGCCTAATTTACCGTTTAAGGTAATGGGTTGTTTACACTTATATTGAAAGTAAAACTCTAAATGGTCTTGCAAGTTTTGACCAACACCTGGTAGGTGATGTTTTACTTCAACACCTGCTTTTTCAAGTATTTGTGTATCACCAATACCGGACAGTTGTAACAGGTGAGGAGAACCGATAGAGCCCGCACTTAAAATAACCTCTTTACTTGCTGTGGCTGTTTTAACTGTGCCATTGAGCTTGTATTCAACACCGGTTGCTTTTTTACCGTCTAAAATAACGCGCTGCGCAAGTGCATCGGTTACAATTGTTAGGTTACTGCGATGTTTAATCGGATCTAAATATTCACGAGAGGCTGAGCTGCGCACACCGTTTTTAACGGTCATGTGCATAGGGCCAAAGCCTTCTTGTTGAGCACTATTATAATCAGCTGTAGTGGCATAACCCGCTTGAGCACCAGCATCAATAAAGGCGCTATACAAAGGGTTTTCCATGTTATTACCGTTATTAACGCCAAGGGGGCCTTTTCCACCACGATGGCTGTTTTCACCTAGGTAAAAACTTTCTGCTTTTTTAAAATACGGTAAACATGCTTGATAATTCCAGCCATTAGCGCCATGTTGCTGCCATTCATCAAAATCTTTTGCATGACCACGTACATACACCATGCCATTAATAGATGATGAGCCGCCAAGCACTTTACCGCGTGGGCAGTGCATTTCACGGTTATCTAAGTACTTTTCTGGCTGCGTATGAAATTGCCACGCATACTTATCGGTATTCATTGGAATCGACAGAGCAGTGGGCATTTTAATAAAGATGCTTTTATCGCTGCCGCCGGTTTCAAGTAATAATACCTTGTTATTTGAATCTTCAGACAAGCGATTTGCTAACACACAGCCTGCCGACCCTGCGCCTACAATAATATAATCAAAAGAGTGGTTCATAATGATTCCTTAAAATGGGCTTTCTATGTCAGCCATACCAACATAAACAGACTTAGTTTGCGTGTAATGATCAAGCGTTTGTATGCCGTTTTCGCGGCCGATACCTGATTGCTTATAGCCACCTACAGGCATTTCTGCCGGCGAGTTACCGTAAGCATTGATCCAACAAATCCCCGCTTGTAGCTGATGAATAACGCGATGAGCACGTTTAATATCGCTTGTGAAAACGCCTGCAGCTAAACCTAAGTGAGTGCCGTTAGCACGTGCAATAACATCATCTTCGTCATCAAACACTAAAACGCTCATTACTGGGCCAAAAATTTCTTCTTTGACGATGGTCATTTCATCGTTGCAATCAACAAATACGGTTGGCGCTACAAAATAACCATTTGGCGCTGAGGCTGGTGAAAGCGTTGAGCCACCGGTTAATAGCGTTGCCCCTTCCTCAATGCCTTTGTTGATGTAGCTCAGCACTAAATCTTGATGCTTTTTAGAAATAAGCGCGCCAAAGTTAGTGTTTAAATCTTGTGGATCGCCGGCAATAATATTGTTTTCGGTGCGTGTTTTAAGCTCATCAATAAACTGCTGGTACACATTTTTGTGAACATAGATACGAGTGCAATTAGTACAAATTTCACCTTGGGTATAAAAGTTCCCTAACATTGCCGCGCTTACTGCTTGCTCTATATTGGCATCGTCAAAGACAAGTAACGGCGATTTACCACCTAGTTCCATAGTCACATCTTTTAATGTACCTGCAGCACTGGCGACGACTTTTTTACCGGTACCTACTTCACCAGTAAATGATACTTTTTCAATATTTTGGTGTGCAGTAAGCCATTGGCCTACCTCACTCGCGCCTTGAACTACATTGAATACGCCAGCGGGTACACCTGCTTCAATAAACACCTCGGCTAATTTAATTGCGCCAAGCGGGGTTTCTTCTGAAGGTTTAAAAATAAATGCATTACCCGCTGCAAGGGCAGGGCCAGACTTCCAACATGCAATTTGTAATGGGTAGTTCCATGCACCAATACCAGCACAAATACCTAAAGGCTCTTTGCGTGTGTAGTAAAAGTCATCGCCAACCATTTGTTGTTGACCAACTTGCGCAGGGGCAAGGCCTGCAAAATATTCAATTACATCTGCACCTGTTTCAACATCTACGCAGTTAGCTTCTTGCATTGGTTTACCGGTATCGAGCACTTCAACTAGTGCAAGCTCATCATTACGCTTGCGTAAAATAGCAACGGCGTTTAATAAAATACGGCTGCGCTCAATAGGGGTCATAGCTGACCAAACTTTAAAGCCTTGTTTTGCACTTTCAATTGCTGCGTTTTGAACGTATTCATCGGCAACTTCAACGGCATAAATTACTTGGCCGGTTGCAGGGTTTACTACATCAAATGTTTCGCCGCTTTTGTTTGCAAGGAATTGACCGTTGATAAAGTTTTGATAGATAGGTGTAGTCACGTTAGGCTCCATATTGCTTGATAAGTGAATGCACGTAGTTTTTAGCCAGTGATTCACTGTGTTTAAACTGATTTTCGTCTGATTGGCTTAATACGGCTCGTAGCCATAAACCATCAATCATTGCTGCGGTTAACTCTGCCGCGAGATTTGCTTGCGCTAAAGGCATTAATTGCTTAAATGAAACGGTTAAATTGCTTTGCAAGCGTTTGCTGTTTACATTTTGTAAACGATGAAGTTCCTTGTCGTGCATTGATTGCGCCCAAAAGCTTAACCACGTCCGAGTGGTGTCTTTTCGTTGTTGTACTAGCGCAAAGTTTGATTCAACAATAAACATTAACCTTTGAGTTGGTGTGGTCTTTTCATCTACCTTGCTGATCAAATCATCTTTCAAGTTAGACAGTAAGTAACGCACAGTTGCTTCAATTAGCCCCTGTTTCCCACCAAAATAATGGCTAATTATGCCAGAGGACATCCCCGCATTTTTGCTAATACTATTAATTGTGGTTGCTTGTAACCCTTTTTGCGCAACTGACTCTATTGTTGCGTCAATTAGCTGCTGACGCCTTACAGGTTCCATTCCAACTTTAGGCATAATTTTTATTAATTGATCGTTCAATAAAGATAAGCTTAAGGTAATAGCTCTAACAATTCAAGGTTCCTGCAAATGGTGAGTGTCTGAAATGTGGATAAATATTTAATAAAATAAGTCTAAAATGAAGTTATATTAACAAGCTGGGTTTTTATAAAATATCATTTAATAACAATTTGTTACGTGTATTTTTTTGATTGAATTTTGCGGTGTAATTATTTGTTTACATGATTGGTGAAACTT
This sequence comes from Pseudoalteromonas sp. 2CM36K, assembly GCF_023161865.1. Taxonomy (NCBI): domain Bacteria; kingdom Pseudomonadati; phylum Pseudomonadota; class Gammaproteobacteria; order Alteromonadales; family Pseudoalteromonadaceae; genus Pseudoalteromonas; species Pseudoalteromonas sp. 2CM36K. Next base: position 76,032 of record NZ_JALNTK010000015.1, on the reverse strand, counting down.
TTAATGATTTATTTATTAGTGTGATAACTATTAGAGTACTAATTGTATTTTTTGTGGGCAGGTTACTTTAAAAAGTGGTAAGGCGAGTTTGTCGGAAGATCCAAGAAAAAAGATTCAGGAAGTGAAATATGAGATTAATTTACAGAAATGTTAACTTAGTGAAGAGATAAATAAAGACGCTGTTTAGGTTTCAACAACGCCTTTAAATAACAAAGGATAACGTCTTAAACGGTTGCCAATATAATCGTCAGCCATAATTTGGTCGCAAATTTCATCAATATTATCGGTCGCTTCAAATACCCAATCAAAACGTTCTATTGCAAGTAAAAATCCACGCTTTAAATGCGTTTGCGCACGGTAATAAGCAAGGTTGTTTTTGATGAGTTGCAGTTTTTCAGGCTCTGCTTTTAATTGCGCAATAACTTGATTAATAAACTGCAAATTGCGCGAACTGGTTGGTCTGTTTCGTCGGTATGTTGATCGCATCACTCTTCATTAGCTATGTTGTAAAGTTTTTTCAAAAAGTCGTCTTTGTGTTTGTCATGTTCATAATCAAGGTGATAAGTATTATGAAACCCAAAGCGAAGTAAAACACCACTACCTTGTAAATAGACGGTATAGCCATCTATGTCAGAATATGCAGTGATCCCTTGATAAAATTTACCTTCTTCTGTGACTTCTCCGCGTTGTTGAATGCGTTCGTAAACCGCTAGAATCTGTTTATTGTCGATTTCATTTTTCATTGTTTGTCCCTTTTATTTAATCACTCATACGCTATAGAAGTGAGGGTCGATCATCATAAAAACAATAGTCTAAAAAGTATGATATTGCTTTGTTATTTTTCATTTATAAATTATGCTCAAAGTTCACTTTTTGTTGAGCTTTTACCATGATAGACAAAGCGTTACTTTTGAAAACTCGTGAATTATCCGACCAACTCATTGCATTGCAAACACCCATTAGAATACTCGATGCAATAAATTGGGATAAACAAATTAAAGAGGAATTTTTTAGACAAAAATGTCAAAAAAATCCACTTATTGATCGTGCTTATTATCAACAGCGCGATTTAGGATTTGTTCCTAGCGAGTTGCGCCAAGCATTTTCAACACTGCACCGCAATATTATTAACCAGTTGGGACAATTAAACCCAATTGCACAATATATGGGTAAAATGTGTACCGAATATAAAACGGTTCTGAGTATGCTTGAATACCGCGGTACGCCAGAGTTTCATGACTTATCAGTGGAGCTATTTGGTCATCCTAAAGATTTGTTTCATGCCGGTGAGCCATCGCTATCAGAACTGGCTAATATGCTCGAACAGCCTTTAAAAAATTTACTTGCAGCGGATATTTTGCCTGAAGATCCTAAAAATATTGATGCCAGCGACGCGGTGCGGATTTTATCTGAACAGGTCAATGCCAGCATGCCGGGAATAAACGTAGAAGTGATGCTAAGTGATGGTATTGTCAGCGATGCGGCAGCAGGTGCTAATAATATTAAGCTCAATCAAGATGTTAAGTTTTCTCAGCGCGAATTAGATATTTTAGAGGTGCACGAGGGCTGGATCCATGTAGGCACCACTCAAAATGGCTTAGCGCAACCTTATTTAACTTGCTTGAGTAAAGGCACACCAAGCTCTACGGTGACCCAAGAGGGGCTTGCAGTACTGACGGAAATTATTACTCTTAAATCAACACCACGTCGCTTATCAAAATTAGTAAACCGTATTCAAGCGGTGACGAAAGTAATTGATGGCGCTGAGTTTATCGATATTTACCGAGATTACGTTGCTCAAGGTTTATCAAAAGACGACAGCTATACCCTTGCACAGCGCGTTTTTAGAGGCAGTACCGCAACCGGCTTACCCTTTACCAAAGATATTGCTTACATAAAAGGCTTTGTTTTAGTTTACAACTTAATTAGGGTGGCGATACAGCTTGGTCGAATTGATCAGTTGCCATTATTGCTGGTGGGTAAAATATCAATTGATGACTTTAGATTAATATCGCAATTGCATGACTTAGGTGTCATTGAAAATCCGCAATTTGTGCCGCCTCATTTTAAAGATTTAAGAGGCCTTGCTACGTGGCTCAGCTTTGGTCGATTTATTGGCGATTTGTCATTCGAACAACTAGAAAACGACTATAAGCCGTTGTTTTATAATATTAAAGAGAAAGGGCGGCTACTTTTTTTAGCAAAAAACGCAGTTGGAATAAGCAACTGCGTTTAAGTTTACACACATAAGCCTGCATGCCCATAAGGGGGCAATTGATTGTTCTCATTTTTATTTATCGTTTTATCGATATATAAAATTGTTTTAAACCATTCATTAGGCATAAAAAAAGCCCAAAAGTGGGCTTTTTAAATTCAACACACTTTGGTTATCGTGCGTTGGTGCTTTCAAATATTTTGTCTGCAGAGGCAGCGACAAAACCGGTGTAAATTTCACCATCAGGTTTTGGATAACGAATAGCAAACTCGTAAAAACAGCTAGGAATGCGCATATCGCCATCGCTAAAGGTTACAGCGTATTCATCAGCTAATGTTGATGATTGCTCTAATAGCACCTCTGGTGAGCCTTTTACTTCACCCCCTGAGGTATTGAGTGCAAAACCGGCATCTTTAAGAGCTTGGTTTACATCATGGATGTTATCAAACTTAGCCAAAGTATTAATGTTCACGGTGAAGTGATTGGCACGATAACCCCACGCAGACATCCACGCCGCATATTCGCTCTCAGCTAATAACTTTTTGTATGTATCGGTGCTTACTTGCCAATGCGTGCCTGAATATAAAAAGTTATCTGCTGTTACTGCACTTTCGTCAATTTGTGAAACCATATCAGTGACAATTGCTTGTAGTTCAGGTGAACATTTTTCAACTAATAACTCAGAGATAAACACTTTAGGCTGCGTTGGATCGCTGTGCTCGTAATGCTTAGCGTAGAGTTTTTTTGCTTCAAAATGGTACTCACCACATTCTTTGTAGCCAATGGCTAAAAAGTGTGCAGCTAGTTTTTCAAGGCCTACTTTTTCAATATTAAAAGTACGTAGCGCAATATGGTCGTTAATTATATCGTCTTTTTGCGTTGAGCCTAATAGGTCATGAATTTTGTCAGCCGATGGCGTTACGCTTAGGTAGTTTTGCCACAGGTTATCAAATAATGTGTTTACATCAGTATGCATGGTAAATCCTTAAATCTGTTTAAATTGTTATTCAATTATTAAGCCCGGCGCGAGGGTTTGCGGTAAGTTAACTTTTTCTGACTCTACTGAGGCCACTGGGTATGCGCAGTAATCTGCAGCGTAGTACGCACTGGCTCTGTGGTTGCCACTGGCACCTATACCACCAAATGGCGCTGCGCTTGATGCGCCTGTAATAGGGCGGTTCCAGTTAACAATGCCGGCACGAATACGTTTTAAAAAGTGACTGTAATCATCTTCGCTATCAGCAAGTAAACCAGCAGATAAACCAAAGCTGGTGTTGTTTGCTTCTGTTATAGCGCTATTGAAATCAGTGTAACGATATACTTTTATAAGCGGGCCAAAGTGTTCTTCATCGGCAATTTCGCTTATATTAGTGACATCAATAATGCCTGGGCTTACAAACCCAGTGCCTGATTTTAACTGCTTAAGCTCAACAAGAATCTCAGCACCTTGTTTAACTAGCTCAGCTTGCGCTGCCACCATGCCTAATGCGGCTTTTTCACTGATCATGGCACCCATAAAAGGTTGATCGTCCGCAAAGCTATCGTCTACTAAGATATTTTTGGTGGCGCTAATCAGCTTTTCTAAAATAGCATCGCCATTGGGCGACTTTTCAATAAATAAACGGCGTGCACAAGTACAGCGTTGGCCAGAGGTGATAAAACCCGATTGAATAATATCGTGCACGGCGGCGCTAACATCAGCAACATCTTTAACCACTAGCGGGTTATTACCGCCCATTTCAAGCGCTAAAATTTTACCTGGGTGGCCAGCAAATTGTTTATGTAATAAATGCCCTGTGTTTGAGCTACCAGTAAAAAATAGGCCATCTATATCTTGGTGTGAGGCCAGCGCTTTACCTGTTTCTAACTCACCTTGAACAAGGTTTATAACCCCAGCAGGTAAGCCTGCTTTTAACCATAGTTCTAAGGTAAACTGCGCTACATGAGGTGTTAATTCTGATGGTTTAAATACCACGGTATTACCGGCTAGTATGGCTGGTACAATATGGCCGTTTGGTAAATGCCCAGGGAAATTATACGGACCAAAAATAGCGACCACACCGTGAGGTTTGTGGCGAATAAAGGCTTTTGCACCAGGCATTGGGTTTTCGGTTGTACCAGTACGTTCATTGTAAGCACGGATCGAAATGGCCACTTTGCCTGTCATCGCGCCCACTTCTGTGCGTGTTTCCCATAGCGGTTTACCTGTTTCACGAGCAATAATAGTGGCCAACTCTTCGCTGTGTTCTTTTAGTTGGGCTACGAAGTTTTCTAAAATAGTAATACGTTGCTCAATTGGCATATCTGCCCATTGAACTTGCGCGGCTCTTGCCGCTTTAATGGCACTGTCAACTTGCTCTGCGTTGGCGCCATTACCTTGCCATACAATTTCACCATTACTTGGGTTAATAGAATCAAACGCTGGGCCTTTGCCTACAAGCCATTGATTATTAATTAGTTGTGTGTTCATAAATAATGTTACAGGCGGAAAAATCGCGCTGCATCTCCTTGTTTTAAATGAAGTGCATCAGCTACTTCTTGGCTGATGATTAAGGTGTGCTTTGCCTGATTGTAATGAGCATGTTTGGTGAATGTGGCTCTGAAATCACTAACCCCTTGATTACAAATAGCAAGGGTGTCTGAGCTTTGCTCATTGATATGTTCAAGCTCGCCAATAGTAATAGGGCACACCTGTGAATCACGAATACTGCGAATATTACCGAGTTTTGCTTCTACAGTGGGGCCTGCGTCAAATAAATCAACATATCCGCGGTGTTCAAATCCTTCTTTTTCAAGCAGTTTAAGTGCTGGTTTGGTTTTATCATGCACATGGCCAATCACCGCTTGTGCTTTTTTGCTCAGCAAATTCACATAGATAGGGTATTTAGGCATGAGTTCGCTAATAAACACTTTATCGCCTAACCCCACTAAATGGTCGGCTTGTGGGAATTCAATGCTAAAAAAGTGTTCCTGTAACCATTGCCAAAATGGCGAGTGACCGTCTTCGTCGCTAACACCACGCATTTCAGCAATTACTGTGTCGGCAAAGCGCTCGCTGTGTTGCGCCATAAATAAAAAACGTGAACGTGATAAAAAACGTCCCGTCAGGCCTTTTCTACTGTCTTCACGTAAAAATAAAGTACATATTTCTGAGCAGCCAGTGTAGTCATTACACATACTCAAAATATCTACGGTATTGTAAACGTTTAAGGTAGGTGAGTGATGAACGGTTTTACCTAGATGATAATGATACAAAGGTACAGATAATCCGACGGCCGCTTCAATGGCGGTAGTACCAATTACCTTTCCGGTTTCACTGTCTTCTAAAACAAATAGATAGCTTTCGTCGATGGGCTTATCTACGTTTTTAGTAAAACTGTTTTGCGCACGATCAATTTTTTCTTGTAGTTGCCCATCATCGACAGGTAAAGAGGTAAAGCCATGGCCAGACTCAATGGCAATCTCTTTAAGTGCTGCAAAATCATTGACAGTAATAGGACGTAATACTTGCATTAACTACTTGCTCCAACAACATATAAAATCATGAGGTAAACGTGTGTTTGCCTCAGGACTTAGTTATGTTTTACTTAGTTATTAACCGTTTACTACATCGCTTACTGCTTTTTCAAAGCGAGCTAAGCCTTCTTTAATGTCCTCAAATGGGATCACTAATGAAGGTGTAAAACGAATAACGTTCATACCGGCTACTAAGTTCATTAAGCCGTTATTTGCACTTGCTACTAAAAAGTCACGAGCGCGGCCTTCAAATTTCTCATTTAGTACCGCACCGATTAGTAAGCCTTTACCACGGATTTCGCTAAATACATGGTATTTTTCATTAATTGCATTTAAACCATCACGGAACATATGTTCACGCTCTTTTACGCCATCTAATACAGCAGGCGTATTAACGGTATCAAATGCCGCTTCTGCAACAGCACAAGCCAACGGGTTACCACCATATGTAGACCCATGCGTGCCTACTTTTAGGTGTGCTGCAATTTCAGTGGTGGTGATCATAGCGCCAATTGGAAAACCGCCACCTAAGGCTTTAGCCGTCGTTAAGATATCAGGAACAACATCTAAGCCTTCGTATGCGTATAAGTGACCTGTACGGCCAACGCCGGTTTGCACTTCATCAAAAATAAGTAGTGCGTTGTGTTTAGTACACAGCTCACGTACTTTTTGTGCAAATTCATTAGTTGGTGGCACAATGCCGCCTTCACCTTGTAATGGCTCCATCATTACCGCACAGGTATCATCACCAATTAAGGCTTCAAAAGCGGCAATATCATTGTAGTCACAATGCACAATATCAGCAGGTTTTGGACCAAAACCGTCAGAATAAGCAGCTTGGCCACCCACTGTTACAGTGAAAAATGTACGACCATGAAAACCTTTATTGAAAGCAATAATTTTAGTTTTTTCAGCACCAAATTTATCCAGTGCAAAGCGACGTGCTAATTTTAATGCTGCTTCGTTTGCTTCAGCCCCTGAGTTTGCAAAGTAAACTTTTTCAGCAAACGTGGCATCAACCATTTTTTTAGCTAGACGAAGAGCTGGCTCATTGGTCATTACATTTGATAAGTGCCAAATTTTTTCGCCTTGCTCTTTAAGTGCACCGACTAATGCAGGATGGCAATGCCCTAAACAATTAACTGCAATACCACCGGCAAAATCGATAAATTCGTTATTGTTCTGATCCCACACACGTGAGCCTTCACCGCGAACAGGAACAACAGCTGAAGGGTTGTAATTAGGGACCATTACGTCGTTAAATAAATCTCTGGTTACTTGCATTTTTACACCTAAATTATTCACATAAAAAATACGTTGCTGAAAAAATAACGATAAGGTCAAGATGATTCAGCAATACAATGTGTTTTACTTATTAAAAATGTCATTATCAAAGGTTATGAATGAAATTTGCAGTGCTATTTTGTAAAAAATGATTAGAATAATAGTCAAATTAACGAATTTAATTAGCATTATGATAACTCCCCAAGATGAAAAACTACTCTCAGTATTAAAAACGAACGCCCGCGCTAGCATTTCTGATCTTGCAAGGCACTTGAGTTTATCTCGTTCAACGGTGCAAAGCAGAATGCTAAAATTAGAGCAAAGTGGGATCATTAAGGGTTATAGCGTTGACTTTGGAGATGACTTTTTAAATAGCTTGGTCTCTGCGCATGTTTCAATAAAAGTAAAACATAAGCTAACAACAAAAACTAATATTGAATTAAAGCAAATTGATGCGATTTCTCAGTTGTATGCAATTAGTGGAGAGTTTGATTTAATTGCCATTGTAGAAGCACAGAACCTTGAGAAGTTAAGCCACTTACTTGATGATATTGGTAACTTAGATGGGGTAGAGCGTACCCGTTCCTCGGTTATTTTAGAGACTAAATTTAAGCGTTAATTCGATTTATTTAGTACATTCAGTGAGCATTAATTATTGCATTTAAGCTAACTTGATTGTAGTCTACTCGATATTAGGAACAAGGAATATTTTTAACCAAATCAATAGGCTTATTGCCCTGCATTTGTTGCAATTCTCCGGTACTTAATAAATCTCATCAATACAGTTACTAATTTTATTAGCATTGGCTAATAAGATGTGAGTGAAATAGGACGTTTTTAGCACCACTGGGCTAAGACTTTACAAGGAAATGTTATGAAATACACAACAATGGCTGCTGTGGCATTATTAATAGGTGGCTCATATTTAAGTGCAAAAACGACTTTATTTGACCCTGCACAGAGCATAACGGTTGAAACTTACAGCGATATATTCTTCAAATTAGAATCCTCTCCTGTCAGCATTAATGAAATTATTACCGGGGCGAGTCAATTTGCCGATAGCTTGTGTGATGAAACTATCTACCAAGAAGTAATTGGCGAATCGGTAAACTCATGTAAGCAAAAATTCAAACAATCTCAAGCACAATGTGCTGAGTTTATAATAAAAAATAACGAGCCTATGTACACTGATAAAGTGGCTATAACACAGCTCTCTGAGAAGTTTATTAATTGCATGACCAATAGCTAAAATAACACTTACAGTTCTTAATATATTAAAAGCGCGGCTCCTAAACTGAATGAGCATTGATGCTTGAATTTTTATTTAGCATATTCCACTGCGTGGTCTATTCTAAATTTTATTAATGCTCAAACGCCCAGTTTGCTTTAGGGAGTACAATGCAAGAAAATTTACTGAATTCAGTCATCAAAATAGCAAAAAATAGAGATGTAGATTCTCTTGAATATAGTTTGATATCGACCATCCAAGAATTTATAGGCTGTAAAAAGGTCTTAGTTTATAAAGATATAGAATTTTAAGGCCAACTGACTATTGAGCAAAGTCTTTGCTTAAAAGTGACGGGTGAAAAGCAATTAGAGTGGGTACAACGACAAATTGTTGCACAGCCTGAGGATGAACTTCTATCGTGTTTACGCTCTGCCTGTATTATTACTGTTCAGTCTGCCGATGGAATTGAACGCCGTTGCCTCCCCATTACCCGCCAAGAAAAAACAGTTGCTGCCATTTCTGTGGTTTCAAAAAGTTTAGATAGTTCGGCTCAAGTGATGCTATATGCTTTTTGTCGCATATTTGAAAACTATTTAGTGATACTCCATGAAAGCGAAAGAGATAAATTAACGGGTCTGTTAAATAGATAGACCTTTGAGAAAAAAATAAAACAGCTAATTGAAAAACAAGTATTAAAAATGCACGGCTCATCCCGAGATGAGGATAAAAGGCAACAAAAGCAGGCATCAACATCTTGGCTGGCTATTTTAGATATTGATCATTTTAAAAATATAAATGATCAATAAGGTCATATCTGTAAAGATGAAGTGGTACTGGTATTAGCGCAAAAAATGCGTCACTTTTTTCGCTCAACAGATTTAATTTTTCGTTTTGGTGGGGAAGAATTCGTGATTGTTTTTGAGCCCACAGATGCTGACTCAATCAGTAATAAAATGGCTGAGTTTATACAGCTCATTAGGTAATACATCGTTTCCTTTTGTTGAAAATATGACGATCAGTGCTGGTTTAGCGCGTATTAGTCCTTATGATTTTCCAATCGCAGTGCTAGAAAGTGCAGATAAAGCGCTTTATTATGCAAAAAATAATGGCCGAGATAAATTTTGTATCTATGAAGATTTACTTGCCGAGAACTTAATAAGTGTACAAGTTAATTTCTCAGAAATAGATTTCTTTTAAACTACTGCGGCTGAGGATGGCTTCGCTGCACTTTTACTTTGGTTACTTGGTCGAGCTTTATAAAATAAACATTGCCGCCAATGCCTTTGAATTCTTCATCGGTAAAGGCGATGGTGTTGTCATCATAAAAGGTGATTGCCTCTTTTTGGGTTACAATACCTAAGTCAATTTTAAATACATCGCCAGAGAAAAACTTATCGCCTTTAAAGTTTTCAAACAGCCAAATACTGGTTGAATCTAGTAGTGCGAGCTTTTTTCTATCTGGGCTAAGTGCTGCGGATGTGATCCAGCAAAGCTTTTCCATAGTGGTGCACGTTTTAAATGAATCTATCAGCTGGGCATCAAAATTCGCTGCATGGTCGCCTACTTTGTAAACGTTAGTAATTCCATCGAATGGCTCTGTGCGATTTTTAGTAAACAAGTATAAATGTCGACCAAAAGCCACAAACGCTTCTAAGTCATAATTACGTTGATCAGGCTGTATTGGGCTGCCATCTAATTCTGGGTAGGTAAACTTTATAATTTCAGCTTCTGTTGTATTGGTTTTTATATCTATGGGGTTTTCTATTTTATAAATTGTTAGCCATTTACGTTCATTTTTATTATTACCAAAGTCGCCTAAAAAGAAATGACCAAACTTATTTTGCGTCATATCTTCCCAGTCTATATTTTTTGCATTCGTGACGAGTACTTCTTTTGCAATTGAACCATCGTCATTGAGCCTATAAAGCTTAGGCTCGTCGCCACTATCGTTAATAGCCCAAAGCCGTTTATGTTTATCAAACTCAATGCCTGAAATTTCTTTTAGTTTTGGGTCTACAGAGACCACCTTTTTACTATATAGTGTATAAATTGAACTGCCTACAACAGCCGTAATGATGCTAAAGACGATAACAGAAGTAATAAGGATGCTTTTTTTCAACATTGTATTTAAGTGTTCATCGGGTTGGCTTAGTAGATAGTTATTATCGCTGATGATGTTGTTAAGCTAAAGGTTTTTATAGTTTTAATGTAGTAATAAAAATTAATAAGTTTGTGTATAAGGACAAAAGCAAATTAATTAGCTGTTATGGTGTAGTTGGTTTAAAAGTTGCTCAGTTGAAGAGCTTACGTAAAAATCAGTATTAATGGTTAAAATTGCACCAAACCAGTGCGATAAAATAAATAACGCACTGTAATAATGCGTAAATAAAGTTTTGATTAACTTTAAAGCTGTTTTTATGTGAATGAATGGATTCCACACCGCCTTTTTAAGCTGTTTGGCCTGTGGCAAAGATGAAGAACCCTTATGGTTTAGTTGGAGCCTATTATGTTGAATAAACGCTTTTTTAAAACAAAAAATGAAGCAGAAGTAACCTTTGAATTTTCTCACCCAGATGCAGATGATGTCTGTTTACTTGGAGAATTTAATGATTGGCAGCCGGTGCCAATGAAGCACAACAAAAAGCGTGGCGTATTTAAATGCAAGCAACGTCTTCCCGTTGATAAAGAGTTTCATTTTCGCTATTTAATAAATGGTAAACAGTGGGATAACGATCATCAGGCTGATGGGTATATTGCTAATAATTTTGGTACAGAAAATAGTATAGTAAATACACAACGCATTAATTAAGGTCGCTGAATGGACGCACTATCGCAATTGTTTTATTTGCATGGTATTGGTTACGAATACACTAAGTATACGGGTGAACACGTTATATTTAGCGAAGACACCCGTAAATCTGCTTTGCACTGCTGTGGCGTTGACACACGTGATACGGCGCAAATAACCCAGTTAAATTATCAATTGGATGCGGCTACATGGTTAACACTCGTACCTGCTGTTAGCATAATAGATCAGGCTAGTAATGTGCTAAAGGTGCGTGTTAATGAAGCTGATACGCATCACAAAATTACATTAACTGTGGCAGCATTAAATATAAAGCTGCAATTTGAACACATTGCTCAGTATGCAGCATTAGGTGAGTACTTTGTAAATGGGTGTCGTTATATAGAAATAGCGCTACCACTGACGCATTTACCAACCGGCTATTATGATGCGTTATTAACGATGGGTGAGCAATCTGCTAAAACACAAATTTGGTCTACCCCTGAACAAGCCTACCAAATAGCGGATAAAAAACGCTTTGGCTTATCAATTCAGTTATATACATTAAAAAATAAAGCCGGACTCGGGATTGGCGATTTTAGTGATTTACTTGAGTTGGCAACCTTATGTGCAAAGCAAAATATGGACTATATTTTACTTAACCCATTGCACTTATTGTTTGCAGATAACCCTGAGTGCGCCAGCCCCTACAACCCAAACAATCGTGCCTTACTCAATCCGCTATATATCGCAATTAATTTATCGCCAGACAGCTTTAACAATCCGGATTTAACTGAGTTGTTATCTGCTATTACCTCAAGCAAATACAGCGACCAAAATGTAGCGTTTATTGATTATAGAACGGTTACTGAGAGTAAATATGCTGCTTTTAAGCTGCTTTTTAAGCATTTTCAACAACAGGGCAGTCAAACACGGCAAAACGAATTTAGTGCGTTTTGTAAACAGTACAGTGATGTACTTGCTATGTTAGAAACCACAGAGCCCACATTTGAATATTACCTCCAATGGCAAGCACACAGCCAACTCGCGCTATGCCAACAGCATTGTATTGAGCAAGGGATGGCGATTGGTTTAATTAATGATTTAGCGGTGGGTTGTGCTAATGAGGGCACTGAATTTAAATACCAGCAGGGATTATTTAGTCAAGATGCAACCCTTGGCGCACCACCAGATCCTTGGGCACCTAACGGCCAAAATTGGGGGCTGCCAGCAATAAACCCGCAGCGCCTTGCTGACAATAACTATCAGTTTTATCGCTCACTCATACGCGCCAATATGGATGCAGCAGGCGGGTTACGAATCGACCATGTAATGGCGATTAGGCGTTTGTGGTGGTGTTTCATAAACAATAATACCCAAGATGGCTGTTATGTGTACTACCCATTTGAGCATTTATTAGCAATTTTAAAAATTGAATCTCATCTTAATCAGGTCATAGTAATAGGCGAAGATTTAGGGGTTGTTCCACCGGAGGTAAAAGAGGCACTGGTTGATAGTGGCATTTTCTCAAACAGCTTATTTTATTTTGAAAAACAACAAAATGATGAATTTGTAAATAGCGATGACCTCAGCGAGCAATGCCTGCTGATGATAGCCAATCATGATGTACCGCCATTTGTGGGCTGGTGGCAGCATAGCGATTTAAAAATTAAACAGCAGTATGGGCTGATTGATACTGATGAGTATCAGCAGTTAGTTCAGCAGCGAGAGCAAGAGCAGCACCGGCTATTACGCTTTTTAAATCCGCAAAACACTTCCTTGTCACTTAACACGGATGCTTTTGACGTTTATAGCGCTTTGGCTGTATGTTTAGCTAAATCGCCGTCTCGTTTACTTGCATTACAGCTTGATGATTTAGATAAGCAACACTACCCAGTCAATATTCCTGGCACCGACAAAGAGTATCCTAATTGGCGACGGGTACTCACACATACGTGCGACGATATTTTTAAAGATAATGCTGCTCTTTTGGCTGCAATACATTCAATAAGGAATGCGTAAATGGGCAGTACTAAAAATAAGGTATCAACGCAATTAGTTGATTATGACGCACAGGTAAACGCTTTAACTGCAGGGCGATTTAAAGACCCGTTTAGTTTTTTAGGCGCGCACAACATCCAAAGTGGCACTGAAATACGCGTGTATTTGCCAGCGGCATTACGCGTCGAACTGTTAATTGATGGTCAAGTTATTAGCGCGTTACGCTATAAACACAGTGATTTATTTATCGCTGAGTTATCAAGCATGCCTAGCAGTGTTTACCAATGCCAGGTTAGTTATGAAAATAGCGATGTTACATTTTACGATGAATACAGCTTCAGCAGTACATTGGATGAACAAGCTATGTACTTGTTTAACGAAGGTAGCCTTGAGCATGCTTATACTCACCTAGGTGCGCAATTTACTACACAACAAGGGGTAGATGGTGTTCGTTTTTGTGTGTGGGCGCCTAATGCCGCCAGTGTATCGGTTATTGGTGAGTTTAATTTTTGGCAAGCGAATCGCCATTTTATGCGATTTCATCCGGCCAGTGGGGTATGGGAATTATTTATCCCGGGTTTAAGTGCAGACATGTGCTACAAATTTGCTATTACTACGCTCAGTGGCGAGGTCTTAGATAAAGCCGATCCTTTTGCGTTTAAAATGCAGCAAGCACCGGGCACTGCCAGTATATTACAGTACAAACCAGCGCCTATTTTGCTAAGTGAACAAGCGATTATAAATCGCCAAAAGCGTAATCATATTGATGCGGCTATCAGTATTTATGAAGTGCACTTAGGCTCTTGGCAACGCGCTGAGCATAACCGTTACTTAAGCTACACCGAGCTTGCAGATAAGCTTGTAGGCTACGTGATTGAAATGGGGTTCACGCATTTACAACTTATGCCGATAAGTGAATACCCGTTTGATGGCTCTTGGGGTTATCAGCCAGTAGGGCTGTTTGCACCTACGAGCCGCTTTGGTGATTACAACAGCTTTAAATACTTAGTTGAACAATGCCATAAAGCTAATATAGGCATATTACTTGATTGGGTCCCTGGGCACTTTCCAAGCGATCCGCATGGCTTACATTGCTTTGATGGCACCCATTTATACGAACACGCTGATATGCGCCAAGGGTTTCATCCTGATTGGAACACCTATATTTATAATTATGACCGCCCTGAAGTAAAAAGCTTTTTAATTTCTAATGCGATGTATTGGCTTAGCCAATTTGGCATAGACGGACTACGTGTGGATGCGGTGGCGTCGATGCTTTATCTTGATTACAGTCGTAAAGAAGGACAGTGGGTAGCTAATTGTTATGGCGGTCGAGAAAACTTAGGGGCTATAGAGTGCCTAAAACAAGTGAACTTACGCAGTTATAAAAATAACCCCGGCATTATGATGGTTGCCGAGGAGTCAACGGCTTGGCCTGGGGTCACGCAAAGTGTTGAACACAATGGCTTAGGTTTTGGTTATAAATGGAATATGGGCTGGATGAATGACAGCTTAGATTATATGCAGCAAGATCCGTTATTTAGAAAATATCACCATCATAAAATGACATTTTCTATGGTGTATGCATTTAGTGAAAATTACATTTTACCGCTCAGTCATGATGAAGTGGTGCATGGAAAGGGATCACTACTAAACAAAATGCCCGGTGACGATTGGCAGCAGTTTGCAAACTTGCGTGCTTATTATGCATTTATGTGGGCACATCCAGGCAAAAAATTACTGTTTATGGGCGCCGAAATAGCACAGCGTAAAGAGTGGGATCATGACCATTCACTAGACTGGCACTTGCTTGAGCATCAAAGTCATCAAGGTATTCAGCATACGGTTAAACGTCTTAACCAAGTGTATCAAGCGCATCCATCTTTATATGAGCTTGATAGCTGTGCAACGGGCTTTTCATGGATAGATAATAATAACAGCCAGCAGAGTATGTTTAGCTTTATTCGTTATGCTAAAAAGGCTGACCACTTTATGGTTATTGTCGCTAACTTTACACCAACGGCTTATCAACACTACACCTTAGGTGTGCCAGCGAAGGGCATATATAAAGTGGTATTAAACACCGATGAGGTTTGCTTTTTTGGCTCAGGTTATCGTGTCACAGAGGATAAAAACCAGCTTATCCACTCAGTTGTTCAGCCAAGTCATGGGTTTGATCACAGTATTACAGTTAATATTGGTGGCTTAACCACACTTTACTTAGAAAAGGTGAATGATGAGTAATTGCTTTGAGGTTACTCAGGGTGCGCCTTTGCCACTGGGTTCGAGTGTACAAAACCAAGGCGTTAACTTTGCCTTGTATGCCCCTAATGCAAGCCAAGCTTTTGTGTGCTTATTTGATAAAAGCGGCCATACAGAAATATTAAAAATAGCCATGAATATTAATGAAGGCGGCGTATGGAGCATTCACATAGCCCCATTAAGCACAGGCGCATTGTATGGCTTTAGGGTTGATGGCGAATACAGCCCAGAAAAAGGCATGTTGTTTAATGAACATAAATTACTGATTGATCCGTATGCAAAAGACTTGTTTAACGAATTTACTTGGAGCGAACGACATTACGGGCAAATGCCCATTGGCACTAAAAGTGTGGTTAATAATGCGATAGATATGCCTAAATCAAAAGTGACTGCGTCGGTAGCTTATACACAAACAAAGCCACAGCATAGTTGGGCCAATACCGTTATTTATGAGTGCCATGTTAAAGGTGCCACCTGTCGCCATCCTGATATCCCTAGAGCACTACAAGGGACATTTTTAGGTTTGAGTCATCCCAGTTTTATTGATCATTTAAAAAGTTTAGGGGTAACAGCTATTGAACTTTTGCCTGTGCATGCTTTTATAAGTGAACAATTTTTAACCGCTAAAGGACTGCAAAATTACTGGGGCTATAATAGTCTTAACTTTTTCACTCCTCATAAAGACTATTTGGTTAATGACGATATAAACGAATTTAAACAAATGGTGAGCGAGTTACACCGCGCCAATATTGAAGTTATTTTGGATGTGGTATACAACCACACCGCAGAGGGAGGAAATGATGGCCCTATTTTATCTCTGCGAGGGCTCGACAACCTGACATATTATCGCACCATTGACGGGCAACCCAATGTTTATATTAATGATACAGGGTGTGGCAATACGTTAAATATCGATCACCCTAAAACCTTACAATTGGTACTCGACAGCTTACGTTACTGGGTTGAAGTTATGGGCGTTGATGGCTTTCGATTTGATTTAGCCACCATTTTAGCGCGTTCAAATACGGGCTTTAGTGCGTCTCACACCTTTTTACAAGCAATTGCCCAAGATCCTGTGTTAAATAAAGTTAAACTGATCAGTGAGCCGTGGGATATAGGCCCTGGTGGTTATCAGCTTGGTGCATTTCCTTCACCTTGGCGAGAGTGGAACGATCAATATCGTGATGTGATTAAACGCTTTTGGCAAAGTGAAAAAGGCATTATTAGTGATGTGGCAAAGCGTTTACATGGCTCGTTTGATATTTTTGAACACAGTAACCGAGGCCCGCTAAATAGCATTAACTTTATTACCAGCCATGATGGGTTTACGTTAGCCGACTTAGTCAGTTATGAGCAAAAACATAACCAGGCCAACGGTGAAAACAACCAAGATGGTCATAGCGCTAATTATTCGTTTAACTGCGGGGTTGAGGGATTTACCAGCGACTCAGAAGTAATGAGTTTGCGCTTACAACAGCAAAAAAACTTTCTACTCACCTTATTACTCTCCAAAGGCGTGCCAATGATAGCCGCTGGCAGTGAGATGGCGCACTCGCAAGGCGGTAATAATAACGCTTACTGTCAAAATAATCGCACCAGCTGGCTTGCTTGGAAAGACTCACAACTGAATCATTCATTGATTCAGTTTATTGATGATGCGCTAAAAATCAGGCGTGGTCACAGTGCATTTAAACACAGTGTGTTTTTGGATGATATTGATGAGCGCTTCACCGTTAAATGGTTTACCGAGCAAGGTAAAAAAATGGATGAAACACATTGGCATGAAGATACACGTCAATTTTTAATGTATAGCTTACTTGATAAGCAAAATAAGCATGCGTTATTAATTATTCTTAATGCTAGTAAACAGCCTGTGGTCTGCCAATTACCACAATCGCCCATTATCGCGCCATGGACGTTAGTGTTATCAAGTGTAAATAACGCATCATCTGTTATTCAAGAAGATGCAACCGTGAATATTTCAGCACAAAGTAGTTGGGTTTTTAGTGCCAATTTAGAAGGCGATGATTATGACTAAGCAAGACGAGCAAGTGTGTGTAGTAAAAGGCTGGCAAGCAGGCCCAGTGATAGACGAAAGTACTTTAAGTGATGATTTAACACGGCACTTTTATTACACCTTAGGACGTGATGTGGTGGGCGAGTCACAGTTGTATTTGTATCATGCATTAGCACTGACGATCAGAGACCGATTAGTGGCACGCTGCAGGGAAACCAATCAACAAATAAAACAACAAAAACGCCGTAAAACAGCCTATTTATCGTTAGAGTTTTTAATGGGCAGAGCGCTGGGTAATGCGGTATTAAATCTAGATTTAGAATCACAAGTTACAAAGGCACTGCAAGCTTACTGTACTGAGCTTGAAAGTGTGGAACAAGCTGAGCATGATGCCGGTTTAGGCAATGGCGGCTTAGGGCGACTAGCGGCTTGCTTTTTAGATAGCTGTGCCAGTTTAGCGCTGCCAGTGGTCGGTTATGGTATTCGTTATGAATATGGCATGTTTAATCAGTCAATAAAAGAGGGTAATCAGGTTGAGCAACCAGATAACTGGTTACGAGAAGGTCATCCTTGGGAATTAAGCGCACCGGAGCAAGCTAAACGGGTTAAGTTTTTTGGTTATGTACAAAGCTACACCGATAAATTTGGCCGTGAGCATCGCCAATGGATCAGTTCTCAAAATGTATTAGCAGTGCCTTATGATGTACCTATTCCGGGCTATAAAAATAATATTGTTAATACCCTTAGACTTTGGAAGTCTGAAGCAACGGACGAATTTAACTTAACAGAATTTAATGCCGGAAGTTATTCTGAAGCGGTAGCACAAAAAAATCTCGCTGAGCAAATAACCATGGTGTTGTACCCTAACGACAGCAGTGAAAATGGTAAAGAGCTGAGATTACGTCAACAATACTTTTTATCATCGGCAAGTATTCAAGATGTACTTACACAATGGATTGAACAATACGGTAATGATTTTACTGAATTTGCTCAGCATCATGTGTTTCAGCTTAACGATACCCACCCAAGTATTGCAGTTGCCGAGCTGATGCGAATTTTAGTTGATGACCATGAACTGGATTGGGATCAGGCATGGAATATCACCACCAAAACCATGGCTTACACAAATCATACCTTACTACCAGAGGCATTAGAGAAGTGGTCGGTATCGTTATTTGCTAAATTATTACCGCGTATTTTAGAGATTATTTATGAAATTAATGCCCGCTTTTTAGCCGAGGTGGCCATGCATTGGCCAGGTGATGTGCAAAAACAACGGGATTTATCATTAATTGAAGAAGGGGGCGAGCCGCAAATACGTATGGCCTTTTTAGCCATTGTCGGCAGCTATTCTGTTAATGGTGTGGCAGCACTACACACGCAGTTATTAACCGCGGGTTTGTTTAAAGATTTTTATGCGCTATGGCCTGATAAATTTAACAACAAAACCAATGGTGTTACTCCACGGCGCTGGCTTGCATACTGCAATCCGAGTTTAAGCCAGATCATTAGCGAAAAAATAGGCAAAGACTGGATAGGCGATTTTGCACAAATTAGCCAATTACGTCGTTACTACGATGACCCCCAGTTTCATATAAATTGGCAACAAGCAAAACAACAAAACAAACAACGCTTAGTTGATTTAGTAAAACAAAGATGTGGCGTAGAGTTTGATATTAACATGCTGTTTGATGTGCAGGTAAAACGTATTCACGAATATAAACGTCAGTTACTTAACATTTTACACGTTATTCATTTATATGACCGCATACGCCGTGGCGACACACAAGGCATGGTGCCTCGCTGCGTTTTATTAGGTGGTAAAGCAGCACCGGGTTACATGATGGCTAAAAAAATCATTAAGCTGATTAATAATGTTGCTGAGGTGATCAATAAAGACCCACAGGTATCTGCTTTTCTAAGAGTCGCGTTTTTACCTAATTATAATGTAACCGCCATGGAAACCATTTGCCCTGCAACGGACTTATCGGAGCAAGTATCAACCGCGGGCAAAGAGGCCTCAGGTACCGGCAACATGAAGTTTATGATGAATGGCGCGCTAACAATAGGCACCCTAGATGGCGCTAATATTGAAATACGTGACGCTGTTGGGGCTGAGAACTTCTTCTTATTTGGCGCACAAGCTGAGCACATTGACGACATAAAAGCGCATTATAACCCCAGTGAAATAATTGCGAATAACCCTGATTTGAATAGTGTGATGCACTTACTCGAAAGTGGCCATTTCAATCTATTTGAACCTGGCTTATTTGACGATGTGATTAATGGCATTAAAAGTAACAACGATCCTTGGTTAACCGCCCATGACTTTGCCAGCTATATAGCTGCGCAACGTGATGTTGATAAAGCCTATGCAGATCAAACATACTGGACTCAAATGAGTATTTTAAATACTGCCGCCAGTGGCTCATTTTCTAGTGACAGAACAATTAGTCAATATTGTGATGATATATGGCATTTAACTCCACTTGATACCACACACCAAACAGTAAAAACAAACACTGACACTAACAGCTGACACTAAACGGAGAGAGTAATATGCCCAGTTATGCAAATCGTTATATAAGTAATTTAACCAGAGAAACCTACGCTTTAATTCTTGCCGGAGGTCGCGGTTCTCGCTTGCATGAGCTAACCGACTGGCGTGCTAAACCCGCCGTTTATTTTGGTGGTAAACATCGTATTATTGATTTTCCACTATCAAATTGCATTAACTCAGGTGTAAGACGTGTCGGAATTGCAACGCAGTATAAATCTCATTCGCTAATACGCCATGTAAATCGTGCATGGGGGCATTTTAAAAAGGAATTAGGTGAGTCAGTTGAAATATTACCTGCGTCACAGCGCCATGGTGAAGAATGGTATTGCGGTACTGCCGATGCGGTATTTCAAAATATGGATATTATTCGCCATGAATTACCTAAATATGTAATGATTTTGTCAGGCGATCATGTATATCGTATGGATTACGGCGGTTTGTTAGCAAAGCATGTCGAAAATGGTGCTGATATGACCGTATGCTGTTTAGAAGTCGCGGTTGAAGAAGCAGCGGGTACCTTTGGCGTAATGACCGTTGATCAAGAAAACCGAGTGCGACGATTCGATGAAAAACCAGCTGAACCAAGCTCTGTACCTGGTAAACCTGGTACGTGTTTAGCGTCAATGGGTAATTACGTATTCAATACTGAGTTTTTATTTGAGCAATTACAAAGAGATTCACAAACAGAAGGCTCAGGGCGTGATTTTGGTCATGACATTATTCCAGCCATTATTGAAGAACATAATGTGTTTGCTTATCCGTTTAGAGATCCCGCACAAGTAGGGCAACCTTATTGGCGCGATGTAGGGACCTTAGATTCATTTTGGGAAGCTAATATGGAACTGGTTATGCCTGAGCCTCAATTGGATTTGTACGACCCTACTTGGCCAATTTGGACATACCAAGAGCAGCTTCCTCCAGCTAAGTTTATTTTTGATGATGACGATCGCCGGGGTATGGCTGTTGATTCAACCGTATCCGGTGGCTGTATTATTTCAGGCTCATTAGTAAGAAAGTCATTACTGTTTTCGAATGTACATATTCGCTCATATTGTACTATTGAAGAGTCGGTGGTTTTACCCGGTGTTATAGTTAACCGTGGGTGTAAAATAAAACGTGCCATTATTGATAGAAGCTGTGAGATACCACCTGGACTAGAAATTGGTTATGATCGCCAATCTGACGAAGCCAATGGCTTTAGAGTATCTAAAAAGGGAATTGTTTTGGTAACCCGTGAGATGCTGACAAAGTTAAATCAATAATTAAAAGAGCAAGGCGAAAGCCTTGCAGCAAACTATAAGAGTAAATTAATGCATATATTAATGGTTGCTGCAGAGAATGATGCGTTACCTAATGCCAAAGTTGGTGGTGTTGCTGATGTTATTCGTGATTTACCAAAGGCGTTAGTGGCGCAGGGGCTGACGGTAGATGTGGTTATTCCTGATTATGGTTTTGAACTAGGTGAGCGCTGTTTTATTGGTGAAGTGAGTGTGGCATTTAAGTCACAGACCCACGTTTTATCTTTGTTTGAAATTCCACAGAATCAAAAAGGGGTGAGGCAAATAGTGATAAGTCATCCTCTTTTTAGTCAATCATTGAGTGTGTATTGTAACGACAACCATAATAGACCATTTGCTACCGATGCAACCAAGTTTGCACTGTTTAATGCCGCTATTTGTGAAGCGCTTTTACAAGGGGTATTAACACAACCCAACACGTTACATTTGCATGATTGGCATAGTGCCTGTGTGGCCGTGTTACTTAAATTTAATCCTCGTTATGGCAAGCTTGCTAAGCTGCGCTTGGTATATACGGTGCACAATTTAGCTTTGCAGGGAATTCGTCCTTTTAAAGGGGATGATTCAAGCTTAGAAGCATGGTTTCCCTCGTTAAGTTACGACGGGCAACGATTATGCGACCCTCGTTATCCGCATTGCTTTAACCCTATGCGCAGTGCCATTAATTTAGCCGACAAAGTACATGTGGTTTCACCGAGTTATAGCCAAGAAGTGCAAATAGCAAGTAATGACGCCCACGGATTCTTTGGTGGCGAAGGGCTTGAACGAGATTTACAGCAAGCGGCTGAGCAAGGCAAATTAATTGGCATACTCAACGGCTGTGATTACGCAATTCAAGACGAACATGAAGCAACCTATAGTCAGCTATTAGAGCAAATAGAATCGACTTTGTTTAGTTGGATGGCAAAAAGCGCGCAATTACACAGCAGCTACTACATCGCCCATCAGCGTGTTTTACAATTTATGGCGTGTGATAAGCAAGGGCCACTTGTAACAAGTGTAGGGCGGCTCACTGATCAAAAAGTATTGTTACTTTGCCAGCAACAAAGCAAAGACCTGACTATTGATTCAGTGTGTCAGATCATTAATCAATTTAAGGGGCGTTTACTTGTGCTGGGCTCAGGCGATAGTAAACTTGAACACCTTTTTACCTGCGCCATGGCACGTAATAACAACTTTTTGTTTTTAAAAGGCTATGGGCAAGGTGTTGGCGATTTAATGTATCAATTAGGTGATTTATTTTTAATGCCGAGTTCTTTTGAGCCCTGTGGGATTAGCCAGATGCTCGCAATGCGAGCCGGCCAACCTTGCTTAGTGCACAGTGTCGGAGGTTTAAAAGATACCGTAGAGCATAATGTCAGTGGATTTTGTTTTAACGGCGATACACTAAGTACACAAGCTAATGCACTCTTGCAGAGTTTAACTGAGGCACTTAGCCTATATCAAACAAACCCTAAGCAATGGCAAGCAATAAAAAGGCGAGCTGCTGATGCACGATTTAGTTGGGATAGTGTGGTAACTGATTATATAACATACTTATATTAAAAAATTTTATAAAGTTCAGTGACATCCCTTCTTGTTTACGCTTTAATTACTTAGTCTGGTGGAAATAATATAAAGTAGGTAATGTGTCTGTATTTGTGGCAAGGCAAGCAATACTAAATAGGAATCAAAATGTAGTTGCTTATGAACTGCTATTTCGCGATAGTCCTGAAAATTGCTTTCCTGGTGTGTCTGATGGCCAAGCAACGGCGAGGCTTATCATGGAAAACCAGCTTAACCTAGGTACTCGTCACATTACCTCGGGTAAAAAAGCATTGATTAATATTGGCCCTGAGTCGTTAAAACTTGATTTGTGTGATTTTTTACCTTGTAAAGATGTGGTTATTGAATTACTTGAGACCATAGAGCCCACCGACGATACCTACGAGCTATGTCGTAAACTATTCCACAGTAACTACAAATTAGCCCTTGATGATTTTGTTTATAAGCCGCAGTGGGAGCGCTTTTTAAAGCTGGTCAACTTAATTAAATTTGATATTCGCCTTACTCCACTTGCTGAAATTCCGCTGGTGGTGAATAAGCTTAAAAAATACAAAAATATTAAACTACTAGCCGAAAAAATAGAAACCGTTGAAGAATATAAATTGGCCCGTAAAATGGGCTTTGATTATTTTCAAGGTTATTATTTTGCGCGCCCAGTGATGATAGAACAAAAAGATATGCACTATAATTACGGCCTAGTGATCGCCATTTACTCAGAAGTAATGAAGCCAGATCCTGATGTTAAAGTGATCACCGGTTTATTTGAGCTTGATGCGGCATTGGCCTACAAGTTACTGCGTTTATTAAATAGCGGTGTGTTTCCGCTACAAAGCCAAATTTCGTCGTTAAAACAAGCGTTAGTTTACCTCGGCCAAGCACGTTTAAAAAAGTTTGTTAACTTAATTGTCACTGCCCATACAGCTCGCTCTAAGCCTATAGAGCTCATGCAGATGTGCGTTATTCGCGCACGGTTTTGTGAATTAATAGCCGCAAAAGTTGCTAAGCAGGTTCAAGGTGAAGCATTTTTAACGGGGCTTTTTTCACTGCTCGATGCTATTTTAGACAAGCCAATGGACTTGCTGGTTGATAAACTTCCATTCCCGGAAGATATAAAAGCAGCGTTAACTGGTGAAAAAAATAACTTATATTATATCCTTGAAACAGTCAAAGCCTACGAAACAGGAAGCTGGTGGGCGCTTGAGAAAGCGGTATTACTGATTAATTTAGACAGTGCTTTTTTACCAAAATTATACAAACAAGCGGTACAATGGGCCGATAGCTATAAAGATAATATTTAGGGAATTCATGCTTTGCGCAATTATAATATGGACTTTATAAGGGGCGTAGCCGTACTTGGTCTGGTATTTATTAACTGTTTTTCCTTTGCTATTTTCGAGCTTAATTATACGCCACTCACAACATCACCACCTAGCGATCAGTTTCTAAACATACTAAGCCTTATATTTGTTGAAGGGCGGTTTCGCACTTTATTTACGTTATTGTTTGGTGCGGGTCTTTATATTCAGTTCCAGCGACAGCAATGTATTGAGCCATTAAAAAAACGCCTATATTGGCTTATTGTGTTTGGCTTAATACATGGTTTTTTATTGTGGGCGGGTGACATTTTGTTTTTATATGGGGTGTCAGGTTTATTTATATTGCGCTATTTAGATTACACGAATGAAGAGCTTAAAAACAAAGCGGCGCTTTTTACTTTTATTTCTTTAATGACCATTGCCATATTTATGTTAGGGCTTAATGAGGAACCACTCTATAGGGATTCTCCCGAGTTTGACCAGATATATAATAGTTATTACCAAAGTATTGGTGCGCATTTTAGCCAAAATATAACAATGAGCATTTATATGTTGCTAACAGTGCCTATTTTATTACTGTGGGCAAGTGCTGGCTTTATGCTAATTGGTATTGTTGCCTACAAATGTAATGTGTTTAGTGATGGATTTAGCAGGTCGGGGCTAATTAAACTTGCTGTGTTAAGTGTGTTGCTGACTAGCTTACGATTAGTGTTAGAGTCATATGAACAAGGTATTGGTTATGCGTTACAAGAGCCTGTTAATGAACTTGCTGCCTTATGTGTTGCACTGCTTTATATTCATTTAATTGTTAAACTTTGCGACAACAGCGCCTACATAGGGGGGCTTATCCAACAAGTTGGACGCTTAGCGTTTACTTTATACATAAGCCAAACCATTATGCAGTTATTATTGTTTAAAGTGTTTTTTCCGCAGTGGACGCTTAGTTTTAATCGACTCGATTATTGGCTTGTTGCCATTAGCTTAGTGATTGTACAGCTTATATTTACAGCTATTTATTGCCGTTATTTTAAGCAAGGCCCGCTTGAATACCTATGGCGTAAATTAGCAAAAATTAACCGCGAAAAAATAGCTTGAGTAGTTTAAACTATGCGCTTTTATATTTAAGAAGATTTGCCAGATGACAGACTTGAAGCGTTTAAATAAATTTATTAGTGAAACCGGGTTTTGCTCTCGCCGCGAAGCCGATAAATATATTGAGCAAGGTCGTGTTACCGTTAATGGCGAATTACCAGAAATGGGTGTTAAAGTTGCACAAAGCGATGTGGTATTGGTTGATGGTAAACCATTAAAAGCACCACCTAAACGTGTGTATATTGCTTATAATAAGCCTGTGGGCATTACCTGTACCACAGAGCGTAAAATTCAAAGTAATATAGTTAAAGCTGTTAATTATCCTGAACGTATATTTCCGATTGGTCGTTTAGACAGACCCTCAGAAGGGCTGATTTTTTTAACCAATGAAGGCGATATCGTTAATAAAATCTTACGAGCTGGCAATAACCACGAAAAAGAATATGTGGTTACTGTAGACAAACCACTTAATCGTCAGTTTGTAAATAAAATGGCGAACGGTATTCCTATTTTAGATACCGTGACTAAAAAGTGTAAAGTTACTCAGACCGGTGCGCAGCAATTTAGCATTATTTTAACCCAAGGTTTAAACCGTCAAATTCGCCGTATGTGTGAATACTTAGGTTACGAAGTGGTTACACTAAAACGTGTGCGTATTATGAACGTAACCCTCAAAGGATTGAAAGTAGGGCAGTGGCGACATTTAAGCGACGCTGAAATGGCGGTCATTAACGACTCAATTGCTGATTCAGGTAAAACGCAAGAACACTCACTTTATGATGATACTGAACAGCGCAATTACACTGAACAAGCTAAAAATAATGGCGCTAAATCTGCTCATAAGCGTGATTTTCAGGGCGGGAAACTACGTCGTGAAAATAATGACGAGCAACAAAAGCACGCTAAAAAAAGTAGTCGAAATACGCCTTATCAAAAACGCTCTACTACCTATGTAGGTAAATCAAAGACTCACAAAGCAAATACTGCCACAGGAAATAAAACCCGCAGCAGTAGCACGTTAAGCTTAAAAAAGTAATTAAGCTTGTTTAACAAAGCAAATAAAAACGCAGCCTTAGCTGCGTTTTTTGTTAGCCTACTATTTAGGGTAATCAATCCTAAATACCACAGTGTATAAAACCGGCACTACAATTAGCGTCAGTATTGTAGCAAATCCTAACCCAAACATAATGGTGACCGCCATCGACTGAAAAAATACGTCGAATAATAACGGGATCATGCCAAGTATTGTTGTGATAGCGGCCATGGCTACAGGGCGCACACGGCTTACGCCTGAGTCAAACACTGCTTGATAGGGTGATTTACCTTCACTCAGTTCTAAGTTTATTTGATCAACCAGTACAATGCCGTTTTTAATTAGCATGCCGCTTAAGCTTAGTAAGCCTAGTAGCGCCATAAAGCTAAACGGTGCATTCATCACTAATAAGCCTGCACTAACACCAATAATAGCCAGCGGTACAGTTGCCCAAATAACTAAAGGTTTTTTCACTGAGTTAAACAGTAATACTGTTACTGCAAACATTGCTAAATAGCCCAGTGGTAACGAGCCAAAAATAGCCTTTTTCGCTTTGCTTGATGATTCGAACTCGCCGCCCCATTGCATTTCATAGCCACGGGGTAAATCAATTGCTTCAACCTCAGCGCGAACCCGAGCAAATAATTTTGCAGGCGTTTCATCACCCAAAACATCATGATCTGCCATCACAGTAATGGTGCGTTTACGATCGCGACGCATAATTAAGCTGTCTTCCCACTCAACAATAAATTCATCAACCACTTGGGTAACCGGCACAAACACGCGTAAAACAGGGCTATAAATTTGTAAATCGTGAACACTGTCTACATTTAAGCGCTCGCTTGCCGGTGAACGGGCAATAATAGGCAATAATTGCGTACCATCACGATACACACCCACTTGCTTACCCGACAGGCTCGTTAACAGAACTTGGTCAAGATCAAATTTGGTGATCCCCAAACGGCGTGCTTTTTGTTCGTTAAATTGGGGGCGAATCATTTTAGTGCGTGCACGCCAATCATCGCGAATGTTAAAGGCACCGTCGTCTTTGGCGATAATCTCTTTAGCCTGTGATGATAGCTGTCTTAAAACAACCGGATCGGGGCCTGAGAACCGCGCCTCTATTTTAGCATCGGTTGACGGACCAATTTCCATTGGTTTTACTTTTAGCTTTGCTGACAGCGGATGTTGCTTTGCGTAATCGCGCACTTTTTGCATGACTTTTGCGACGGCTTCACGATTGGTGACACGAATAATTAACTGCCCATAAGCAGGATAAGATTTTTCTGGCGCGTAAGTCAGCATAAAACGCGGCGCACCTTGGCCAACCGTACTGGTGATTTCTGTGACCAGTTCATTCTTTTGTAAATAAGCTTCTAGCTGCTTAATGCCCTCAAGGGTTGCACGAATATCAGCACCTTGATCTTGCCAGTAATCCACATAAAACATCGGTGTATTCGAGGCTGGAAAAAATGATTGTTTTACCGAGCCAAACCCCACTACAGCGCTACATAAAAGGGCAACCATAAGGACTAAGGTTGTTTTTCTAAAGCGCATAGCTAAATTTAATGTCGCTTTATAACCATTGAATATGATGCCTTGATAAGGGTCTTCATGCTCTTGATTATGTTCGTGTTTAAATTCGGTTTCTTTAAACATTAAATGGGCAAAAAACGGGGTGAGGGTAATTGCGGTGATCCAGCTTAATAGCAAAGAAATAAACAGCACCCAAAATAAGCTGCCAGCAAATTCACCACTGGCATCTGAGCTTAAACCAATCGGTGCGAAAGCGGTTATGGCAATAACTGTTGCGCCAAGTAGTGGCCACTTAGTTTGATCGACAATATTAACTGCGGCTTTAAGCTTTGTTTGACCGCGCTTGAGGTTGATGAGAATACCTTCGGTCACAACAATGGCGTTATCGACCAGCATACCTAGCGCAATAATTAGCGCGCCTAATGATATACGTTGTAAGTCAATCGCAAACAGCTTCATAAATATAAAGGTGCCTAATACGGTCAGTAATAAAATACCGCCGATTAAAACCCCACTTTTAAAGCCCATAAAAATAAGTAGTACTACAATAACTATTGCAATGGCCTCTATTAAACTAACAATAAAGCCATCTACCGACTGCTCTACTTCTTTAGGTTGGTTATACACTGAGCTAATATCAATACCATGCGGGCGTTGATAATCAAGAGATGCTAAGTGCTCATCTATGTGTTTACCCACATCAACAACATTAACCCCAGACATAAACGACACACCAATAAGCAGAGCATGTTGTTGATTGTAATGAATCACATTAGTCGGTACTTCAGCATATTCACGGTAAACCTTTGCAACATCGCCTAGATAAATGAGTTCGCTGGCACCAGGCTTTGAAATTAATAAGGTTTCAAGTTCTTTTACATCTTTAAATTCACCAGTAGGGTGCAAGCGAATAGACTCATTACCCACGCGAATACGTCCAGCGTTAGATACGGTGTTTTGTGATTGCAGTAAATCATAAATATGACTAGGCGCAATACCGAGTTGGGCAAGCTTTTGCGTCGATACCTCAACCATTACTTGTGGCTGCTGTTGGCCCGCAATTGTAACTTTGCTCACTCCTTTGACTAAAACAAGTTCACGTTTTAAATAATCAACATAGTCTTTTAATTCATCATACGAGTAGCCATCGCCCGTGACGGCAAACATAACGCCGTAAACATCGGCAAAATCATCAATCACATTACTGGGGTAAACACCACTTGGCAGCGACGGGCTAAGGTCGTTTATTTTACGACGCATTTCATCCCATATTTGTCTTAGCTCCTGTTTACGATAGGTGCTTTTCATTTCTACGGTAATTTGTGATTTACCATTGGATGAAATAGAGGTGACATAATCAACATAGGGGAGCTGTTGAATGGCATTTTCAATCGGAAATGTCACTTCTTCTTCGACTTGCTGTGGAGAGGCACCTGGATATAAAGTGATCACCATGGCTTTTTTTAAAGTGAATTCAGGATCTTCCAGCTGGCCTAAATCAAAATAAGATACACTGCCGCCAATTAACAGCAACAGCGTAAACATCCAGCTAATGACTTTTTTCTCAATAGATAGTTGCGCAAAGCCCATAATTATAAGCCTCGCTCTTTATTCCAAGGACGAACAGACATGCCCTCTTGTAAAGAGTGAACACCGGCAGAGACAATTTGTTGGCCTTCTTTTACGCCGCTAAGCACTTCGATAGTGTCGTGATGCAA
The DNA here is from genome assembly GCF_023161865.1 of Pseudoalteromonas sp. 2CM36K. Taxonomy (NCBI): domain Bacteria; kingdom Pseudomonadati; phylum Pseudomonadota; class Gammaproteobacteria; order Alteromonadales; family Pseudoalteromonadaceae; genus Pseudoalteromonas; species Pseudoalteromonas sp. 2CM36K. The sequence goes on along the minus strand of NZ_JALNTK010000015.1, from coordinate 46,626 downwards.
TTGGCCCACTTGTACTGCTTGTTTATGCACAGTGCCAGTTTGCTGATTAAAAACCCACACATAGGCATTATCGCTTAGGCTTTTATTAGGATCTGAAAATACCGACTCAATAGGTAAAATAGTGTAAGGGGTTTGTGAGCGTGTAACTTTGCTCAAATCTATCATCACTTGTCCCGACATACCCGCAAGCAAATTAAAATCTTTTGGCACCGGTAATGAAAAAACCACTTTATAGGTAAGCGTTGCCGGATCGGCTTGGGTGTCCCATTCTTTAAGCGTTAGTTTGTATTGCTTGTCGTGATAGCCATCAAATTCAACCATAGGTTGGTATTGGGTATCTTTTTGAATGCGCGCCACGATTTTTTCAGGAACCTGTATTTCTACATCCATAAAATCGCGAGTTTCTAGGCGCAGAACATTTTGTTTTGCTTGAATACTCTCAAAGTTTTTTACAAACACTTTGGCTACTATGCCAGCAAAAGGAGCACGAAGTTCACTGTACTCTAAATTTGTTTCTGCAATTTTAAACGCTGACTCAGCGACTTGTTTATTGGCAACGGCTTGATCAAGCTCAGATTGACTGGTGATATTTTTATCAAATAGTTGTTTAATGCGTTTTAGCTGTGATTTTGCCAGTTCGTATCGTGCTTTACGTTCGTTATATTGTAATTGAAAATCCTCAGGATCTAACTTAGCCAATAGTTGTCCTTTTTCAACTTGTTCACCAGCTAATACAGGAAATTCAACCAACTCACCGTTGACCCTAAAAGCAAGATATGAGCCTTGGTTTGCAACCACTTCAGCGGGGAAGCTGCGAATGTTAGTTTGTGAATCATGACCAATGCTAAATAATTTAACCGGACGAATAGGCTCTTCTTTAGCTATTTTCTCGGGCTCTGAGCAGCCTATTAAACTTAGTAATGTCGCAGATAGTAAACATAAGCGAAACAGTGGCATGATATCTCCATGATAAAAAAAGGCTAAATAAGTGTGTGCAGCATACGCTGCAAACATATAAAATAAAATTCATTAAATTTTAGAAACTCAATAAGTTTTACTTATAATGTGCCGGGCTGACTATGAAACTTAATCAATTACAAATTTTAGATGCTATTGTGCAAAGCGCGAGTTTAAGTGGCGCTGCATTAAAGCTACATAAAACGCAACCAGCGCTCACATTGGCGATTAAAAACTTAGAAGCTAAATTAGGCTTTGACCTACTCGACCGTTCAAAATACCGATTACAACTTACCGAAAAAGGGCGTATTTTTCATCGTGAAGCTAAACAGCTTTTAAACGCGAATGAGCAGCTTACTCAGCTTGCAACCGAGCTGGCGCTGGGGAATGAAGCGCAATATAGAGTTTGCTACGAGCAAATTTGTCATGTGCAAAGTTATAACGAGATCATAAGTAATACTTTTAAGCATTTTTCTAGTACAGAATTTCGTTTAACCAGTGGTAAACGGTTTGTATCTTTAGAGCAAGTTAATACCGGCCAAGCCGAGCTTGGGATTGGCCCATGGTTTGATTTATTTCATGCCACCGGCGATTTAGAAAGCTTACCGATAGGCAAGCTTGATATAGGCATTGTTGGCGCAAAAGGGATTTTACCTAAGCAGCTTACCTACGATGAGTTACAACTTTACCCGTGTTTAGCGATGTTTGAAAGTGGCTTGAGCATAGACAGCGACAGGTTGTCTTATTCTAAAGGGGCTGCGGTAATGAAAATAGATGACATATCTACCCTAAAGTCGTTTTTATTGTCAGGTGCAGGATGGGCAATGATGAGTTTAGGCCACTGTAAAAAAGAAATTGCCGCGGGCTCATTACAGCAAATAATAGTAACAGACAGAGAGCATCAGTTTAGCGCGCAAATTCGTGTTTTTCGTCAACATGCCATGCACCATGGTCCTGTAGCGCGTAAAATTTGGCAGCAATTTGAATTACTCAGTCAGGAGTACTTAAACAATAATGGACGTTAATAAAGAAACGGTAATTTATACTATTATTGCGAGTATACCCTCAGGGTGTGTTGCCAGTTATGGGCAAGTAGCGGCGCTTGCAGGGTATCCTAATAATGCAAGGCTAGTTGGCCGATTATTAAAAGAGATGCCTAAAGATTCGGCGATCCCTTGGCATCGAGTGGTTAATAGCCAAGGTAAAATATCGTTTCCCGAAGGAAGCGATAAATACCAAGAACAACGACAAAAACTGTTATTAGAAGGTGTTAATTTTAACAATAATAAAGTGAATATGCGCGAGTGTAGATGGGAGTGATATAACTATTCTCGGCAGATAAGTGCTCGCGTAGGTCTGATAAGCGAAGCGCCATCCGACAAAGTAAAATACCTTGCCAATAATTCTCAATATTTAATGTTGTCGAGTGGCTAGAGAGTGCCATGAGCGGATTTTAAAGGCGTGTATCTGAAACTCTGTTGGGTGGCGCCTTTGGCTTAACCAACCTACCTTTTGACGTAGGTTGGACAAGTGGCGGAGCCACGCTATCCGACAAAAATAATGAATTTACCAGAAACAACCCAATTTACCCGTTAGCGATATAAATAACTGATTTGTACTGTAAGTTAAACCATCTATATTGACTGTCGGCTGAGTGCCATAAGCGGACATTCATAGCCTTAGTCAGTTGTTAGGTGATTATTCGCAAGCGCGCCACCTTTCGACTTGCTCTCTAATCTTTATAGGGTTAACTATCGTGTTCCCACAACCAGCAATATAGTCGCATACATCCTCAATAGTTGTATTCTTGAATTTACAGCGATTGAAATAGGCTTTCAATTTTTGCTCATGACGTTTGATGGGTCTATGCCTAGAAGCAATAACCCAATACAGAATATTAAAGAAAGCATCATGATGCTTACCACCAACGCGTAGTATATTTGCTAAATCTTCATGTACAGTAGAATCCAATGAAAGGGCATCTCGCGCACTGAATCCAATTCGATTTGCATGCTTCACATAATATTCTTTTTGTTCATGAAATAATCGCCACGCCTTATCAAAGTCTCGCTCTTTAACTGCCTGCTTAGCCTGACTTTTCGCATCAGCAGCTTTGCCAAGGTAATCATTAGTATCGAAGCAATAACTGGAATTGTGTATGTTGTCATCTACATTACTCTTTTTAGAGTGCGATGCTGTAAACATAGTCCCTGAATACTTAGCATCTTTCATACCACTACGCGAAACAACCTGATTGCTTACCACTTTTTGAGTCGAAGAGGCTCTTGTTTGTGTAAGAGTGACTACAACCACAAGCACCACTACTAATAATATAATAAGTGTTATTATTCCCATTATTACCTCTTCTCATGGTTTAAAATAAGCGCACAAAAGTAATCACCTAACGCCGCGTTAAGTGGTGAAAAACGCGACCACCAAACCTAAACCATTGTGCCGTAGCCACTAAAGCTGAACCAAACCAAAACTACCAAGCGTTGTGAATCCGTCTTGAACGCTTTGTTAGCCCACATTACTTTGCAAGTTTGATAGACGCTAAAACGCCCCTAAAACACTCTGGACTATACGCCGTCCTGATTCACTCAACAACCAAACAAAACCACCAATGTTGATAAAAATTGTAATCCATAGAATGAACTTGAAAGGTTGTTTCCTTGATTTGTGTCGTAGTTGAAACTGAGCCAGTAGTGCTCCTGGCCAACCACCGACCAAAGATAATGTATGCAATGTACTTTCTGACGTTCTCCAACTACCATTCTGTGCCGCTTGTTTATCCCACGCAAACATAAAATATGTAAAGATGCTCAATACTAAATACAAAGGAATTAGAAGTATTTCACCATTAAATACTGTTACCGATGCTATTGCTGCGACCAAGAAGCTAAAACCAAATAGCACTGTATAAGGGAATCCGTTGACACCTCGCACCACAATATTTTCAGCATTGAATCGTCCCTTTTTATCCTCAGCGACGTCAAAAGTAACGCTATCTTTTACTTTAGGGCGATAACCTCGGTTAGTGATAGATGAAATATGGAAGAATACTCTCACTTTCCCATCAACAGACGATATAAACCCATAACCTTTAGTATCGTTCCATTCTACTATTTGACCTTTTATCATAATCCTTCGCTAATTCTGACGCCTGTGGGCTAACAATTTAATAGTGCGCTCATCGCGCATATTTTTGCCGATTTAACGCTTATTTATCTACTTTTAACAAATTACCTAAGGCACTACTATCACTAAGTTTTTTAAAACTTTAAAGTAAAGTTAAATAGAATAATTTACGCGCGCCGCTCATTTTCATAAATATATGCGCAAAGAGCAGTTTCACCAATCAATTAACTACGATATTTAGCCAATTTCAATGACCGCTTCTCGCTCAAACCAGACTAATCTAAATGGCTTAACCAGCCTAATAAACATAGTTACTGATCGAAATATAATGGCTAACACATCCACCAATAACAAAAAGGTGCCAAATAGCATGGCTATATTGAGTACTTTTAGCACTATAAAAAATAGTACCTACACTATAAAATAAGCCGCCAGCTAATAGCCAATAAAGTGCATTGATAGGCACGTTTAAATAAAGCGGATACACAATGGCTAATGCAAACCATCCCATTAATAAATAAGTAGCCAGTGATACTTTTTTATTGCCATTTTTAACCAATAGCTTATAAGCGATGCCTGCAAACGCTACTGTCCAAATAAAGGCTAAGGTAGCCCAAGACCAGAGCCCAGATAACGACAGCAACAAAAAGGGCGTGTAGGTGCCTGCAATCAGTAAATAGATGGCGCAATGATCACATTTTTTGTAAAACGCTCTCAATCTTGGGCGCACACTGGCGTGATAAAGCGTTGAAGATAAAAATAAAATTAGTAAGCTACTGCCGTATATCAGAGTACTAGCATAGCTTTTCACACTATTAGTTTGTTTAACTAAATCCCAAAAAACAAAAGCAGCAAATACAATGCCTAGGGCATGACTAATAACATTTAACAGCTCTTCTTTTTTAGAATAGGGAGCTTCAACAGACATAACAGATCCTACCACTTTCCGAATGATTTTTAGTGTACAGGTGTACGCTGAAACTTTCAAATACGAAATAAAGTCATTAATTTACTGAACATTAACAAACACACTATTATTTGGTTTTATTTTTAAATTCATTGGTCAAAATTACTAATCTAGATTTTGTGGATTTCTTTTAAATTTATTTATTTAATTTTAAAACAATGACTTATAAAGTTTTTCCATTATGGCATAGCCCTTGATTGTAACTAAGCGTACTTACCAATAAACAAACAAGGAATACTATTATGAAAACTTCAATCAACATCACAATCGCAAGCTTACTTGTATTAGGCTCAACTCAGGTTAACGCGACAGAAGTCGATTTAAATATTACAGATATGCTAACTAAAACAGTGTCTACTTATGTATCACAAGCAACCTATGAACTTGAACAGTCAGTAAAGGAAGCTGTTTCTTTTGATGCCCAAGCTATTTTAGATGGTTTACTACAAACCAACCCAGTTGTTGATAATAGTGGCATTGATGAAAAGCAACTTGTAGTAAAAACACAACAAAAGCAATAAAAATAGGGAATAAGTGATGAACAGCGAGTTCGAATTGTTAGCCCTGATGTTGGCGCCAGTGGCAAGTGTACTGAGTGTATATTACATCGCTTACATGATAAAAAATGTGGGAACGAGGTTTAATTAGCGAATGCACTTACACGGTAAAACAATCGATGTAACTAAAGCTGATCGACTTCAATAGAGCGCACGTAAATAAAGGCAGAGTGTTTGAAAGAAGTAGACTTTATGAAACGTGCGATTTTCCCATTACCTATTTTTATATTACCTGAAGGCTATACGCGATTACGTATATTTGAGCCTCGTTATTTGACGATGGTTAAAAACGCATTAAAAACAAACAGCGGTTTTGTACTTTGCACCTTCGAACACGACACACCATTTAATATAAGCGCCCAAGGGTGTTTAATGGATATTATTGATTTCGACCAAGACGAAAGCGGTATGCTGTTGATTGATGTTTTTGCATCAAAAAGTGTGCAACTAGATAACGTGTACCAAGACGAACAGGAGTTACGCTATGGTGAGGTCTCTGCGTGCAATACACCTTATTGGTACAATAGCAGTAATCATGACATTGGCGAACATCAACTACTTCAAGTGGCATTAGAAGAAGTATTCTCTAATAATCCACAGCTACAGTCTCTTTATAAACATACCCAGTTTAATCAACTTACTTGGGTTGTTGCCAGATGGCTTGAGCTTCTCCCTATTTCTATTGAGAAAAAACAACAACTTGCATTTGAAACTAATTTTGATAACTTGCTGAATTTCCTCCATACTGTGATTAATAATGAATTTGCCTAAAATAATTATGATCCGCTTATATTCTTAGCTCGTAATGGTACTTACAAAAGCTATAACGGGACATTTTACTATGGTAAGTCAACAACAAATATTACGTTGTGAACCTAACACAGGTAAGTATACTGCCATGCCAGAAACGCCAAGTACGGAGCTCAGGGAAGCATTAGTTAATGTAGCCCAATCTCGCGATAAAAAATCTTTCGCGTACTTGTTTGAATATTTTGCACCAAAGATCAAACGCTTTGGCATTAAGCAGTTTGGTGTAGAAGCCCAAGCAATGGAGTTGGTGCAAGAAACACTCACTTCAGTGTGGCGAAAAGCGCATTTGTACAACAGCGACAAAGGCGCAGCCACTACGTGGGTTTATACGGTAATGCGTAATGCGTCCTTTGATATGCTTCGAAAGATGAAAAGCAACAAAGAAGAAAATATCAGCGAAGACATCTGGCCGTTATTGAATGAATCAGAAGATACACATCACGAATACAGTGACCACCTTGAAGATAAACAAATTAAGCGCTACCTAGATAAACTACCACAAGCACAAAGAGAAGTGGTACGCGGTGTTTACTTTCAAGATATGTCGCAAGAGCAGCTTGCTCAACAATTAAACATTCCAGTAGGCACGGTAAAATCACGATTACGTTTAGCCTTGCAGAAATTACGTAATGAAATGGGAGATCAGCATGATTAAACATCACCCGAGTGAAACACTACTTACACAATACTGTGCAGCAACACTTCCCGCATCACTAAGCTTAGCCGTATCTATTCATGTAGACATGTGCCCAATATGCCAAGCTGAGGTTGAAAAACTCGAGGCAAGTAATGCAAAAGCAGTGTTTAGTGACAACATGAATGTTAATAACGATGAGCAAAGCGACGATATAGCGGACTCAGGGTTGCTTGAATTAATTACGTCAGACGATTCGATTGATGAAGTTTATGCTGTTGAACCTGTTACTATTGATGTGAATGACCATAATTACAGCTTACCAAGAGCATTAACACGTATTTCTTATAGCAAATTTACACAAGTAGGTAAGCTTGCTCGTTCACGTATAGCGCTTGACGATGGGCATTTGCGCTCGAGTTTATTGCACATAGACGCAGGCGGCGAAATTCCTGAGCATACACATACAGGTTTTGAAGTTACGCTGCTTCTTGATGGCGAATTTACAGATGAAGAAGGCAGTTATGTACCAGGTGATTTTATTTGGCAAGATGGCCGTCATCAACATACTCCTTTAACAAAAGAGGGATGTTTGTGCTTTACTGTTGTTAGTAGTGCGCTACATTTTAATAAAGGACTTAGCAAGTTACTTAACCCAATTGGTGGCTTGATTTATTAAGAGAATCTATGCAAACAGATACAATAAAAATAGGTATTAGCGCCTGCTTAGCAGGCGAAAAGGTAAGATTTGACAGCGGCCACAAAAAATCTAACTTTTGTATGGAAGAGCTGGCAAAACATGTTGAATATAAAATGTATTGTCCTGAGGTTGCGGTAGGTTTACCAATACCCCGTCCAACAATTCGTCAAGTAAAAACAGGCGATACTATTAAAGTGTGTCGTCCGGATGGTACGGGAGATGTTGGCCCGCAGCTCACAGAATACGGTAAAAAAATAGCTACAGAACAAGCGGGGCATCTAAGTGGATTCGTTTTTTGTGCTAAGAGCCCAAGCTGTGGCATGGAGCGCGTTAAAATTTACAATGAAGCAGGAACGGGTAACACCTCTGAGGGCGTTGGCTTCTTTGCTGAACAAATCATGAAACACAATCCTTTACTACCTTGCGAAGAAAATGGACGTTTAAATGACGTTCATTTACGCGAGAATTTTGTAATGCGTGTTTATACATTGCATAACTGGCAACAGTTAGTGAAAGAGCCGGTTACTGTACATCGTTTGACCCAGTTCCATGCTCAATACAAATACTTGTTAATGGCTCATAATTATCAAGCGTATCGTGATTTAGGCAATCTACTTGGAACGTTTGTAGGTGACGATGTTAATGCTCTAGCCGACGAGTACATTTTAGGTTTAATGACCGCGCTTAAACGACCTGCTTCAAGAAAAAATAATTCTAACACGTTGATGCATTTGCAAGGTTACTTCAAAAAAGATTTATCAAAAATCGAAAAAGAAGAAATGCGAGATGCAATTGACGAGTATCGCCAAGGGTTGGTGCCGCTTTATGTACCACTAACCTTGCTTAAACATCATTTAAAGGTTCACCCGAATGAGTATTTAAGCAAGCAAATATACTTTAACCCTTATCCTAATGAACTTAAGCTACGTTACGGTTTGTAATGAATACACTATTTTGGTTTAGGCGCGATTTGCGCCTTTTTTCTAACGAAGCGCTTATTGAAGCGCTAAATAATGGTGCTAAACACGCCATTTTTTTTGTGTGCGAAAAACAATGGGCACAGCATAATACTGCCCCAATTCAAATTGACTTACTAAAACGCAGAGTCAGTTATATCCGTGAAAAATTAGCTGAGTATGGTATTAATTTACACGTGATAGAGGCTCCTTATTTCACAGACTGCCAAACTAAGCTTCTCGATTTTTGTCAGCAGTATGAGATTAAACACATAATAGCCAATAAAGAATATGAACTTAATGAGTTTAATAGAGATAAAGCGATTCAAGCGCAATGCGATCAACAGCAAATAACATTTACTTTATACGAGGGTGATATCATTGCTCCCGTAGGTAGTGTACGCACTCAAAATAATGAAATGTATAAAGTGTTTACGCCCTTTAAACGGGCGTGGCTAAAACAGTATCAAGATACTCACTTTAGCTTGGTGCCGTGGCCATTATCTTCAAATCCTATTGAGATTGAATCGTGTGAATTACTCAGCAGTGATGACAGCTCAAAAAAATGGCCGGTTGATGACGACACTTTAGCTAATGTAGTCGATAATTTTATCCATGATAAATTAGCAAGTTATGATGATGTACGCGATATACCTAGTGTAAAAGGAACATCGGGTTTAAGCCCCTATTTAGCATTAGGGGTTGTTAGTAGTAAACAATTAATGGTTAATATACAACAACATTACCCCGATATACTGACCACCTCAAAAAGTAAAACCTTTACCTGGGTAAACGAGCTGATTTGGCGTGAATTTTATAAACATTTAATTGCTGAATTCCCAAAACTTTCACGCGGTGCCAATTTTAACGAAAAGTATGATAGTGTGAGTTGGCGTGACAGTGACGCTGAGTTTAAGCAATGGTGCGAAGGCCGTACAGGCTATCCACTTGTTGATGCCGCCATGCAACAGCTATTGCAAACAGGCTGGATGCATAATCGTTTAAGAATGGTGGTTGCGAGTTTTTTAACTAAGCACCTACTGATTGATTGGCGAAAAGGCGAGCAGTTTTTTATGCAGCATCTTATTGATGGCGATTTAGCCTCAAACAATGGTGGTTGGCAATGGGCTGCAAGTACCGGCTGTGACGCACAACCTTACTTTAGGGTATTCAACCCCATTACCCAAAGCGAACGCTTTGATCCAAATGGTGATTTTATCCGTAAATATCTGCCTGAATTACAAAAAGTGCCAGATAAACACATTCATTTTCCTCATACCTATTTAGCAGCAACGGGGCAAAGTGAACACTGTTACTGGCCGGCAATTGTTGATCATAAAGCGGCACGAGCGAGGGCTTTAGCTGCATTTAAGGTGTGATATGGATAACCAATTATCAGTCGATAAATTTGTAGAAATATATCAAAAGCTTGATAAAGATAACCTAGAGTTATTAACTGAAATTTACGCTCAAAACATTCACTTTATAGATCCGTTGCACGAGATTAATGGCCTTGAAGATTTAAGGCGTTATTTTTGTGGTTTATATAGTAATGTTAAGCATTGTCGATTTGACATAACCGACTCATTTACCAACGATAATAATGCATTTGTATACTGGACAATGCATTATTCTCACCCAAAACTTAACGCGGGCAATACAATTTCAGTGCAAGGGCACAGCAAGTTGGTATTTGAAGGCGACAAGATTGTAAAACATCGAGATTACTTTAATGCTGGTGAGCTTTTGTATAAGCATATTCCATTACTGGGCAACATTATTAATTTTATTGATAAAAGGGCTGGTTAACTATGATTACCCTTATTACAGGTGCAACGTCGGGTATTGGTGAGCAACTTGCTATTAAGTACGCCGATCAGGGTGATACAGTGATCGCCTGCGGGCGTAATACGCAAAAGCTCGCTGAACTTGCCAAACATAACAACATAGAAACCTGCCAGTTTGATGCAACCAATTTGCAAGATATAAAAGCGGCAACGTTAGGGTACACTCAATTTGACCGCGTAATTCTCAATGCTGGCAACTGCGAGTATGTTGACGATGCACGTAATTTTGATAGCGCCTTATTTGAGCGTGTTATTAACGTTAATTTGTTATCAATGGGTTACTGCTTAGAGGCGCTTTTGCCAAAAATAGTCTCTGGCGGGCAATTAGTAATGGTTAGTTCAAGTGTTACTTATTTACCATTACCACGTTCAGAAGCCTACGGTGCATCAAAGGCAGGCGTTAGCTATTTAGCTAAAACCCTTGCGGTTGATTTAAACGATGTTGATGTAACATTAGTACACCCTGGTTTTGTAAAAACCCCTTTAACTGATAAAAATGATTTCCCTATGCCGATGGCTGTTAGTGCTGAAAAAGCGGCTGACTATATAATAAAGGGCGTCGCTAAACGTCGTAAAGAAGTTCATTTCCCCTATCGTTTTACATTTATACTTAAAGCATTGCGAATATTGCCACTTTCGCTTTGGCTTAAAATTGCAAAAGGATTAACCCGTTGAAAAAAATAGCAATAATTGGGACTGGCGTATCAGGTTTAACCTGCGGACATTTACTGCACAAGCATTACGATGTCACATTATTTGAAAAAAATGATTATATTGGTGGTCACACCGCAACTGTAGATGTAGTGCACAGCGGTATTAATTACGCGATAGATACGGGGTTTATTGTATTTAATGATAGAACGTATCCTTATTTTGAAAAATTGCTTAAACGCATTGGTGTGAAACGTAAACCGACCCAAATGAGTTTTAGTGTGCATAACGAGGCAACCGGCTTTGAATACAATGGGCATACATTTAGTAGTTTATTTGCTCAACGCAGAAATATAGTTAGACCTAAATTTTGGCGTTTATTGTATGACATCGTGCGTTTTAATAAGTTATGTAAGGCTTTGCACGCAAAAGGTCACTACACAGAGCAATCACTAGGTCAATTATTACAACAACATCGTTTTAATGATTTCTTTAAATATCACTACATTTTACCTATGGGTGCTGCCATTTGGTCTACTAGCATTAAAGAAATGGAAAATGTAGGGGTTGAGTTTTTTGTAAAGTTTTTCTTTAACCATGGTTTGCTAGACATTACCAATAGACCTCAATGGTACGTTATTCCCGGTGGCTCTCGTGAATACATTAAACCGTTGATAGCTGGTTTTGCTGATAAAATACAGTTAAACACTGACATTAAATCGGTAACCAGAGACGAGCAGGGAGCCACCATTACATTTGCTGATGGCCAGCAAGCCCTGTTTGATAAGGTTATTTTTGCGTGTCATTCAGATCAAGCGTTAGCGTTACTTGGTGATGCCTGCGAGCAAGAAAATAAGGTGTTGGGTGCTATTCCATACACTGAGAACTCGGTGGTATTGCATACCGATGTTTCACTATTACCAGATAGAAAAGCCGCATGGGCAAGTTGGAATTATTTGCTCAATAACAATACCGATAAAGCGGCGGTGGTTACTTATCAAATGAATATACTGCAAGGGATCAAATCAGATACACAGTTCTGCGTTACCTTGAACCACTTAGAAGGTATTAATCAGAGTAAAATTTTACGTGAATTTACCTATCATCATCCGGTATTTAATCAATTATCTATTGCCGCTCAACAGCAAAAGCATACCGTTGATGGACAAAATAACACGTACTTTTGCGGAGCGTATTGGTACAACGGTTTTCATGAGGATGGTGTGCGCAGCGCCGTTGATGTGGCCAAGCAACTTGGAGTAGAGTTTGACTAATGCAGTGTATTTAGGCGATGTTAAACATCGCCGTTTTGCTGTTAAACATCACGCGTTTAATTACCCGCTTTATATGATGTGGGTTGATTTAAATAATACTCATGCGCTTAATGGCGTCCATAAGCAGCTTGGAACTTCAGGGTTTAAAGCATTGAAGTTTGAGCAATCTGATTATTTAAAAGGGTTACCCGATAGTCATCATCAGCCCATCATAGAGCGAGCTCATGCGCAGCTAGCCCAGTTAGGGGTAGATGAGAAATTTAGCCATGTGTACCTGCTAGGGCAGTTACGCTGCTTGGGTATTTACTTTAGCCCCGTTAATTTTTATTTTTTTGGCCATGACGATAATCAATTTAGCTACATGGTGGCCGAGGTAAGTAATACCCCATGGAATGAGCGACATTACTACTTGGTTCCACTACAAAAAAAAGTGAACTTTAAGAAAGTTTTTTCCGTATCACCCTTTATGAATTTGGATATGAACTATCATTGGACTGTTCGACAAAAGAAAGACAATATACTGATACGTATAGAAAATAAGCGAGATGAAGAACTACTTTTTGATGCTTCGTTAAGGTTACAGCGCCAACCCTTGTGCAATAAACAAATGAGCAAGTTGTTGAAGCGCTTTCCTGCAATGACATGGTCTATTTTCAGAGGTATTTACTATCAGGCATTTAAATTGTTTGTTAAAAAAGTCCCTTTTTTAGGTCATTCAGGCAAACTTTAAATTTAATTTATGTTGTTTTATAAGTAATAACAATAATATAGGTAAGTATATGGAAAAGGTATCGAGCTTACGCGTTCAGGAACGCACCAGTTGGTTTACTAATTTTTATAAAAAGTTAGTGTTTAAAGCGTTCTCGTCAATTGATACAGGTCAAATAGTGCTTGTAGACAATAATCAGCAGTCTGTATTTGGCGATACGTCATCAGAGCTTAAAGTAACGGTAACCGTTAATGATACTGCTATGTATAAAGCATTTGCGCTGTCGGGAAGTATTGGCGCGGGAGAATCCTACATATTAGGGCAGTGGCAGTGTGATAACTTAACTCGGTTGATAGAAATTTTTGCAATAAACCAAGACCAACTAGACGCATTTGAAAAGAAATTCGCTTTTTTTAGTAACATCGCTCATCGTATAAACCACATTAAAAACAAGAACTCACATGCGGGTTCTAAAAAGAATATTGTTGCACACTACGACTTAGGCAATGACTTATACGAGTCTTTTTTAAGCAAAGAAATGCTTTATTCAAGTGCCGTATACCCAAGTAAAGACGCCACCCTCGAGCAAGCACAGCAATACAAACTACAGCGTATTTGTGAACAAGTCGAGTTACAACAAGGCGACACCGTCATTGAAATTGGTACAGGTTGGGGAGCATTTGCAATTTACGCGGCTACTCACTACGAATGCCATGTAACAACCACTACCATCTCTGATGAGCAGCACGATTATGTTGCAAATAAAATTAAAGAGCTTGGGCTTGAAAACAAAATAACCTTGCTCAAACAAGATTACCGTTTACTAACCGGTAAATACGATAAGCTAGTATCAATTGAGATGATAGAAGCGGTTGGTCATGAGTACTTGCCTAGTTTTTTCACTCAGTGCGGTCAGCTATTAAAAGACGACGGTGCTATGCTTATTCAAGCAATTACAATTAGCGATCAGCGTTACCAACATTATTTAAAAAATTCTGACTTTATTCAGCAGTATATTTTCCCTGGTGGGTGCTTGCCTTCGCTCAACGAAATGAGTGAGCAAATAAAAAATCATACCGATATGAATATCCACACAGTTAACGATATTGGTGTTCACTACGCAAGAACCCTTGCTGATTGGCGAGATCGTTTCATTGCAAGTTGGCCAAACCTCGATAGTAATAAATTTGATGAGCGATTTTATCGTTTATGGCTATTTTATTTTGCTTATTGCGAGGGCGCATTTAGAACTCGCGCAACAAGTACCGTGCATTTAATGGCACGCAAACCCCGTTTTACGAGTAGTAATGATGAGATTGCACTCGCTTATTAATTTTGTTCTGTTTCAAGTAGTGTGGTTTTTATGCCTACTGCTTGAACAGCACTCACTTATCTATTCAACTGTTATCATTGCATTAATGTTTTATTTGTCAGCGCAAAAAAAACAGGATGCTTTTTTGCTTCTAAAGTGCTTACCACTAGCCTTACTAAGTGAATTTATCGCGGTTAAGTTCGGTCTGATTGAATTTAAAGTAGCGCCATTTCCGCTTTGGTTAGTGTTTTTATGGGCTGCTTTATTGCTATGTATTAACACCTCAATGTCGTTTTTAACAACCCTTAAACCTTGGCAAGCGTTTATTGTATGTTTAGCGTTTGCACCAGGAAGTTACTGGGCGGGGGCGCGATTCGACGTGTTAGAACTCGGCTTGCCGCTATGGCAATTTTGGCCTTTATACGGTGCTTTATGGGCTACAACGTTTAGCGTTATTTTATTTATTAACGGTAAAATTGGCGCGTTTATTAAGCAATAAAACAATTGTATTTACTGCTTGGAGCTGATTATGAAAACGCTTTTAAATTTAGTACTAATTTATGCCCTGTTTAACCATGCTGCTTATGCTGATACCCAGTTTAACAAAGTGGGCGAGGCACGTATGGAATACCTTTTTTGGGATGTTTATGATGCAACGCTTTTTACTCCCTCTGGATCTTATAGTCCCAAGCAAACGCCAGTTAAATTTACTTTAACTTACCTGCGAGACTTTGATGCTAAAGACATTGTAAAAGCCACTAAAGAGCAATGGCAACATTTAGGTAAATCACAATTATCAGCTCGCTATGCAGATAAATTATTAGCGATATGGCCAGACATTAAAAAGGGTGAATCGTTAACCTTACTGACCGATCAGCAAGGACACAGTATTTTCTTTCACAATGACAATGAAATAGGCCGCATAGAAGACACCACTTTTGCAGATGACTTTTTAGCTATTTGGCTAAGTGAGAACACCTCAGAACCATCGATTAGAAATCAACTTTTAGGGATTTAATATGATTAATCTAAAACGTATCAAAGTAACTTTGCTGCTGGTAGTGAGCTTCTTTATTGCAAGTTGTTCAGCGCCGAGTGTAGAGCACTACAAAGGCTCAGAGCCTAATTTCGATTTTAAGACTTTTTTTAGCGGCGATTTAAAAGCCTACGGTGTTGTACAAGACTTTAAAGGCGAATTAACCCGTAAGCTTGTTGTAGACTTGAGCGCTACGTGGGATGGCAACCAAGGCGTTATTGAGGAAGACTTCGTTTATGATGACGGCGAAACCCAAAAACGTATTTGGAAAATAACCTTAAACGACGACAACACGTTAACCGGTATTGCTTCTGATGTTTTAGGTACGGCCACAGGCAAAAGTGAAGGCAGTGTTTTTCATTGGAACTACAATGTGGAAATTCCTTATGATGGTAGCACTTTTGAAGTTAACTTTGACGATTGGATGTATTTAGTCACCAACACGCGCTTGATAAACCGCACATCTATTGTTAAGTTTGGCGTTGAGGTCGGGGAAGTGACCTTAGTAATTGAAAAAATATAGCGACTCATCACAGTGCATAGCTGCACTATATTTGTGCTTAAATTAAGTTTTTGTTAACCCAACTCGCTGTATTTTACAGTGAATTATTATAATTTTACTAATTTTTTAGTATTTAAGTTAAAAAACGTAATTTGCTGTTGCTAACTCTTCGAAAATGCATAAAGATAGGATTTGCGAAGGCAAAATAATAACGAATAGGAATCTAATAATGAACAAAGCTCAACTAGTTGAAAAAATCTCTACTGACGCAGAAATCTCTAAAGCAGCCGCTACACGTGCACTTGATGCATTCACAGGCGCTGTAACTTCTTCACTAAAAGAAGGCAACTCTGTTGCATTAGTTGGTTTTGGTACTTTCTCAGTTAAAGAACGTGCTGCTCGCACAGGTCGTAACCCACAAACAGGTGCAGAAATCCAAATTTCAGCAGCGACTATTCCAAGCTTTAAACCAGGTAAAGGTCTTAAAGACCAAGTAAACCTATAAGGTTTATAAAAATAATAAAAGGGCTATTAAGCCCTTTTTTTTGTCGTAAATTTAACGCTTATTTAGCTTTAAGCGCCTTATCTCCGCGACCAATGCCGACCGCGCCAGAGCGAACCACTTCTATAATGTCTGTTTCATGACGTAAGGTATCTAAAAACGACTCTATTTTATCGGTACTGCTTACCAATTGTAGGCTGTAACTTTGACGCCCCATATCTAAAATAGCGCCCTGAAATACATCTACAACCCGCGTTACAGCAGCTCGCGTAGCTTCATCTTGAGCAAATACTTTTACTAATAACAGTTCGCGCTCTATGTGGCTCATTTCGGTTAAATCAATCACCTTAAGTACATCGACCAGTTTATTTACCTGTTTGGTGATTTGCTCAACAATTCTATCATCGCCTTTAGTGGTGATAGTAATACGCGAGAGTGATTCATCATCAGTGGTTCCAACAGTTAAACTATCAATGTTGTAAGCTCGTTGAGAAAAAAGCCCCACTATACGTGATAACGCACCGGGTTCATTTTCTAATAATATAGATAATATACGACGCATTATGCCTTTACTCCTTTTCTTAACCACATTTCATCGATGCCACCGTGCTTAATTTGCATCGGGTAAACATGTTCTTTTTCGTCTACTAAAATATCTAAAAACACTAATCTATCGGTTATCGACATGGCTTTGTCTATTGCTGGCTGTAATTCATCCAGTGTATTGACTCGTATTCCTACATGGCCGTAGCTTTGTACAAGTTTTACAAAGTCAGGAAGTGATTCCATATAGGAAGAGGAGTGTCTGCCGCCATAAATCATATCTTGCCATTGTCTAACCATACCTAGTGAACGGTTATTTAACGAGATCACTTTTACCGCTAAGTTGTATTGTAAACAGGTAGAAAGCTCTTGAATGTTCATTTGAATAGAGCCGTCGCCAGTCACACATAAAGACTCTTTATCAGGAAAGGCGAGCTTAACCCCCATTGCAGCCGGTAAACCAAAGCCCATGGTGCCTAAGCCGCCTGAGTTGATCCACTGACGAGGGTGCTTAAATGGATAATACTGCGCCGCAAACATTTGGTGTTGGCCCACATCTGAACTGACATAAGCATCACCATTAGTCGCTTTATAAATAGCCTCTATAACTGCTTGAGGTTTAATTTTATCGCCATCGGTATTGTAGTTTAAGCATTTTTGTTCGCGCCAACTGATCACCTGTCGCCACCAATCTTCTTGTGCACTGCGGTCTATTTTTATTGGGCTTTTATCTATAGCAGTTTGTAACTGTTCAAGTACCGTGGCTAAACAGCCAACAACCGGAATATGTGCTTTTATGGTTTTGGAAATTGAAGTCGGATCGACATCTACATGCACGATAGTGGCATTAGGGCAAAACTTTTGTACGTTATTGGTAACCCGATCATCGAATCGTGCGCCAAGGGCTAAAATAACATCAGCATTGGCCATGGCTTTATTTGCTTCTAATGTACCGTGCATACCCAACATACCAATAAAGTTAGGATGAATGCCTGATATACCGCCTAGTCCCATTAGGGTATTGGTAATAGGGGCATTAAGCGATTCGACTAAGTGGGTTAGTTGCTCTGATGTATTTGAAAGCACAATTCCGCCACCAGAATAAATAACCAGCTTTTTCGCTTCTAAAATAGCAGCAACGGCCTTACGAATTTGTTTAGAGTGACCCTTGGTATTAGGGTTGTAGGTTCTGAGTTCTGTTGCCGCTGGAAAGTTATAAGCAAAGGTTAGCTCAGGGTTAAGCATGTCTTTAGGAAGTTCAACGACAACTGGGCCTGGGCGACCTGAGCTGGCAATATAAAAGGCTTTAGCAAGAATATTGGGAATTTCACTAGCGCTTCTACAATTAAAGCTATGCTTTACGATAGGGCGAGAGCAGCCAACAATATCCGTTTCTTGAAACGCGTCATCGCCAATTAAGTTGGTTGGCACTTGACCTGATAACACCACCATCGGAATAGAATCCATATACGCAGTTGCTATGCCTGTTACACAGTTTGTTGCCCCCGGTCCAGAAGTGGCAAGTACAACACCGACTTCACCGGTTGCTCTTGCGTAACCATCGGCCATGTGTGTGGCGGCCTGTTCGTGACGGACTAAAATATGTTCAATATCATCTTGCTGAAATAGCGCATCATATAAGTCTAATACTGAGCCACCGGGGTAACCGAATATATACTTAACGTTTAACTCTTTTAATGACTTAACAACCAATTCAGAGCCATTATATTCTTGTTTACTCATCCTCATTCCTCTGTTGACTAATTTATGCAAAAAAAAACCCCCGCGTAGTGCGAGGGTTTAAAAAAGCATGTTTCACCTTTTAATATATCCCCGCTGGGCTTATCACTAAGACCAGTACGAGTAAGAATAAAAGACGAAATTGTGTGTTCATAATGTTTTGCTCTTTAAAATAAAATGCTGTTTAAATTACAATTTTTGTATGTGGTTATTTTTAAGGCTTTTGCGCGCTCATGTCAACCCAAAACTAAAGTTTTTGGATTAAAAATTCATTTTTATATCTTTTTTAATCTTAAATTCTAATTGCTGTGAAGTATTCTTACGTTAAAAGCAGAAATTATGCATTTTTAATTTTAAGGAGAAGGGAGCTTAAATACACATTAATTACATTAAAGTGATACAGGCGGTTTTGAGCAGGCATAAAAAAAGCCAACAGATGTTGGCTTTATAATTCAATTATACTTGTTACAGACGGTCGATTACTGACTGAGTGAAGTCAGTTGTACCATGGCTGCCGCCTAAATCGCGAGTAGTACGGTCGCCTGATTTAATTACATCAGCCACTGCGCTACGAATGCGCTCTGCCGTATCGCCCATATTTAAATGCTCTAGCATTTGAATAGATGCTAAAATAACTGACGTTGGATTTGCTAGGTTTTTACCTGCAATATCAGGTGCGCTACCGTGAACAGCTTCAAAGATAGCCGCATTTTCACCAATGTTAGCACCA
This sequence comes from Pseudoalteromonas sp. 2CM36K, assembly GCF_023161865.1. Taxonomy (NCBI): domain Bacteria; kingdom Pseudomonadati; phylum Pseudomonadota; class Gammaproteobacteria; order Alteromonadales; family Pseudoalteromonadaceae; genus Pseudoalteromonas; species Pseudoalteromonas sp. 2CM36K. Next base: position 27,061 of record NZ_JALNTK010000015.1, on the reverse strand, counting down.
GGCGCCATGCCTAAACCACCAACTAAACCAGCACATAAATCAGATAAAATATCGCCGAATAGGTTAGTCGTTACAATTACGTCAAACTCTTCCGGTGTCATTACTAGTTTCATACAGGTTGCATCAACAATCATTTCAGTTGATTCAATCTCAGGGTAACGTTCAGCCACTTCACGAGCAACTTTTAAGAACAAACCCGATGTTGATTTTAAAATATTTGCTTTATGAACAGCGGTTACTTTTTTACGGCCTTCGCGTACAGCTAGCTCGTATGCAAAAGTAACGATTTTTTCAGCGCCTTCACGCGTGATAACAGACATTGCCTCAGCTTCGTTGCCATCAGCACTCACTACTTGACCTGCACCTGAGTACATACCTTGGGTATTTTCACGAACAGTAATAATATCAATGTCATCGTAACGTGCTTTAGTACCTGCGAACGACTTCACAGGACGAACATTAGCGTATAAACCAAACTGTTTACGAAGTGTTACATTGATTGATGTAAAGCCTTCGCCTACAGGGGTCGTTAATGGACCTTTTAAAGTGATTTTATTTTTAGCAATCGTGTCAATTGTTTCTTGTGGAAGCAATTCGCCCGTTTTTTCAAGCGCAGCGAGGCCAGCGTCAACAAATTCATAATCAAAATCGCATCCTGCGGCTTTTAGTATTTCAAGTGCTGAGTCGATAATGCTTGGGCCGATGCCGTCGCCTTTGATCACTGTTATGGTTTGTTTGGCCATGAACTTTTCCTTTAAAGATTTGGATACACACATAAATAAAAAATACTCACAGAGTTTAGACTACTTATATGACAGGGGTGCTAAATTTAAGCCGGCATTTATACCAATTTATTGAACATTTTGCCAGTTTATACTGCAAATACAGGGTATAAATTAAATTTATAATTATAATAAGTCAGCTAAATACTATTGTGCAGACCTAATTGCTGCAGGGATTGATAAAAAATGGCCTCACTTTTCCAGCCATGGCGGGTGAGTTGTTGATTTAATATCTGCTGTTGCCATGCTGTTAATGGCTGGTTAGGTTTAAGTACGCGCTGGGCTACAACTTTTAAAGCTGCCCACAACTTAGCGCTATCATCGAGCTGCTTTTTAGGCAATGTTTCAGCTTTTAATAACGCTATTGCCCAGGGGTCGCTACTAAGTAATTCATTAAGCTCATTAGTTAAATGAGGGGTATCAACATTGTTTATGCCAAAAAATGTGCATATTGGCGTATCTAAGGATTTATTCGGTGTTTGGTCTAGGGTGATTTTTCTAGAAACTTCTGGGCTGTAATTAATTAATAGATAATATAAATAGGCATATAGGCTCAAACTAATGCGTTCACTTTGCAAATTTTTATCGTGTTTTACTAACAGCTCTACAATGTTGACTAAACAACCCATGCGGGTACACAAAAATGTATGTAAAGGATGGGCAATACTATTTACCAACTGCTCGAAAACCATGCCTTGAATAATCGCAGGGGCCTTATCGTAACCCACCATAGACAAGCTATGCCTTAAATCTTTTGCCGGTTGCAGCTCTTTATTATACTGTTTTACTGCATGGCACACTGATTTTATAACATTAGGATAAGGGGTAAGTAATGTATTTAATGCTTTGTAATTGTACTTTTGTTGGTTTTTTATTCGTTTAACTAATTCGTACAAAGCGGACTGTGTATTGTCACTCTTATGAACAATATGCAGGTATTCACTGTCCCAAACTTTTAAAAACAAGCGATCGTCATTACACGGCCATGCCTTTGAGTCATCCTCTAATGATGCTTTTATTCGATACCAGGCCATTTTTGTATTGGCATTATTAACGATAATATGACGGCCTGCCGAATCTGTAGCCAAATAAATCATTGTTTGGTCCGCATAAACCACTTGGCTACCTGGTACATATTGTCCAACGTGTGCCACTAAGTCTTTTAATAGTCTCTGTGCAAATGAGTTGGGGGTTCTTATGTACAAATCAGCTACTGCTTTATAAAAACTAATATGCTGCTGTTTTGCGTTGCAGGTTACGTTAAGCGCCAAAATATTTGCCAAAGCAACCAATACACTGGCACCGTCATAAAGCATGATTTTAGGCGTGTTTAATAATGCGTGTTTGTATTTGGCTAGTTTAGCTAAAATATGGGCAATTTGATGTGCTGGTTGTTGTGATGTCAATATCACTTTGGCAGCGAGTTTATGGCGTAACTGCCACATTTTAGTGTCGGTATTAGTAAATGTTTGCTGTTGGGCTAGTTTATTCAACTGATCAGCAACACAAAGGTGTTCCACCAATGAGGCACTGATATAAAGCTCTGTTAAGTGTTTATCGTAATTTTGGCTAGCACTTAATGCACAAGTTAAAACACATTGATTAACCACTACATTGGTTGCAAAGCTATAGTGTGTTTTATACAAATTGAGCTGAGCTTGTAACGCTGCTGGGTTTTGTTTATATAACGCTGCGTATTGCTCTGCAAGTTTACAAACAATCGGATAAAAAGTATGCCACTGGTTTTTATTATTATGTGAACTTAAAAGCAACTGTGTGCTTTCGAGTAGCTTGTTTAGGTTACCCGACAGTGGTGCTTCCATTAAATTGTTCCATCATTTTGTTCAAGGTATTTTTCATAAGCACTTGGGCCCCACATTATTAGTTGGCCGTTTTTAAATAATAACCCGGTACATTCATCCATGGTGGTAATGCCATCCGAGGTTTTATGTTGTGTACGATAAAATAAAACTTGCCACACCTGTTCACCATCGCGCTTGGCGTAGGTTAAATCTGGGCTGCCTAAATATTCAAGCACAGCATTTAGCGTAAAAGTATCTTCTAAGCGCAGTTTTTCAATATAGCGTTTATTGAATGCTTCGCGGTCTTGCCAAATCATTGCTTGTGGATCGTCTTTATAAAACATAATAACCGACGTGGCTATTAATGCATATAAACCTAATCCCAATATCAAATACCTAAAAAACTTCTTAAACATTGCCTACCCAGACCAAGATAACTATTACTAGTATACGTATTGCGATCGTTCAGTGCCATTAACTTGCGACTAATTAAGCCTTAACTGCTTTAAACTAAAGCCTAAGTGGATATCAGTACGCAAACTCACCAGTTGTTTAGAAATAACAAACATATCCATATCATCAGCAAGCTTTTTTTGTAAGCGCGCACTTAATGATTCATCGCTTAATGCCTCTTCGAGAGTGTTGTACTGATTCACCAATTGTTGCGCCGATTTAACACCAATGCCTTTAACACCTGGAATGTCATTGGTTTTGTCTCCTGCCAGAGCCCAAAAGTCTATTAGTTTGTGTTGTGCTACGCCAAAACGTTCTTGGATATGCTGCTGTGTGAGCTGTTGCTTTTTAAAGTAATCATACACTTCAATTTGCTCATTTAAATGCGGTAAAAACCCTTTATCGGTAGAGACAATAGTATTATTTATCTGATTGTTGGCGGCTTTATGGGCTAATGTTGCAATAATATCATCGGCTTCATCGTTAGTCGGCTCAAATACCACAATGCCGGTTTCTTCAATGGCCGCTTTAAAATGTGGCAAGGCTTCTTTTAACGTTTGTGGCATCGGGGCGCGCGAATGTTTGTAATCTTTGTAAAAGTGATAGCGCCAACTTTTATCGCCGTCAAATACAGCAATTGCATGGGTTGCATTAGTGGTTGTTATGAGTTTTTTGCAGGCATGTGCTACTCGAGCGCAGCATGCTTTTAACATATGTTCGTCGCTGTGATGCGTTTGGTTAGCATCAACAGCATAGATGCGTCTAATTAAATTAAGCGCATCAATAAGAAGTAAATGGGGATTCAATTATAAACTCACGCTTTTATTGTATAACAAGGAATATACTTACTGCCAGGGAGCTTCATTCTACCTTGTTCTACAAACGCTTGTAAAAGTGTGTCCATTGCTTTCATTAAATCAGGCTCGCCACTGAGGACATACGGGCCGTATTTTTTAATCGCATGTAAACCTTCTTCTTTTACATTTCCCGCCACTATTCCCGAAAACGCACGGCGTAAATTAGCTGCTAATTGTTGTTTGGGTTGATCAAGGTGCAAATCAAGCGACGCCATAGCCTCATGAGAGGGGTAAAAAGGTTGCTGAAAATCACTGTCTATTTTCAAGGTCCAGTTAAAGTAATATGCATCCCCTTGGCTTTTACGGTATTCGCGTACACCATTCATTGCCGACTTTAACTTTTGACTTACTAATTGAGGGTCATCAATAATTACTTCAAATTTATCTAGGGCTGCATCGCCTAAAGTCATTTGAATGAATTGACACAGCTCCTCAAAGTAAGCTTCACTTTGTTTTGGACCGGTAAGAATAACAGGTAAACATTGCTTTTCGTTTTCAGGGTGTAACAAAATGCCTAATAAATACAATAGTTCTTCAGCTGTGCCTGCACCACCAGGAAAAATAATAATGGCATGAGCGGTGCGAACAAAGGCCTCAAGCCGCTTTTCAATATCGGGTAAAATAACCAGTTCATTCACAATTGGGTTAGGTGGCTCAGCTGCAATAATACTGGGCTCAGTTAAACCTAAATAGCGGTTGTTAGTTATACGTTGTTTGGCATGACCAATAGTGGCGCCTTTCATCGGGCCTTTCATTGCACCAGGACCACAGCCAGTACAAATATTTAACCCGCGCAAGCCTAATTCGTAACCTACTTGTTTAGTGTATTTATATTCTATTTCGTTAATAGAGTGGCCACCCCAACATACAATCATGTTAGGTTCACTATTTACTCTAAGAGCGTCGGCATTTCTAAGCATGTCAAAAACCATGTGGGTAATGGCTTTAGTTTCTTTGAGATTTTTTTCATACTTTTGGCAAATAAATAAGATATCGCGAATAACCGAAAATATATGCTCATGTATGCCGGTGACTATGTGCCCGTCAACGAAGGCCGTTTGCGGCGGGTTCTCTAATTCAATTTTAATACCGCGTTCACGGCTTACCAAACGAATATCAAAATCTTTATGTTTTTCGTATATATCATTACTTACATCGGTATGGCTGCCTACATTAAGCACAGCTAAAACACAATTTCTGAATAACCTGTAGCGTTCGCTTGTTGATGACTGTTCTAGTAGGTCTACTTCTAGCTGCGATAATAAATCTAATACCCCTGTTGGGTTTAACTGTATTAGCATCGGCATTCTCCTTGAAACTTCTTGGGTAAATTTACTGCGTAATTATGCCTTGTACTCAAAGGTAGAAATGCATAACACTATTTACTAATGCACAGACGATCCCGGCCTGAATTTTTAGCATCGTATAAAGCTTGATCGGCTCTATCAAATGCTTTTAGAGGGGTATCTCCCTCTTTAAATTGGGTTGCGCCTATCGAAACAGTAATTTCAATTTGTTTGTCTTTAAATTTAAACGGTATCTTTTTAATAGACTGTTTTAATTTATTGAGGTGCGCTGTCGCGTTTTCAAGTGAAGTGCGTGGCATTAATAGCACAAACTCTTCGCCGCCATAGCGTGCAATAAAGTCTGATTGCCTAATCGACTTTTGCAACGCTTTGGCAATAACTTGTAAAGTAATATCGCCCGCAGTATGGCCAAATCGATCGTTGATTGATTTAAAATGGTCGACGTCTATAACAACTAGCGTTATGTCTGAGGGTTGTTCGTTAAATAAATTAATTTCGTAGTTGTAACGCTCATCAAATGCCGCGCGATTAGGCAGTTTTGTCAGGCTGTCGAGTAAGCTTTTAAATCGTTGCTCATTTAAACGTTTTTTATAGTTACTGACTTTGTTTTCTAAGCTATTAATTCTTTCATTTATTTGTGTAAAGCTGGCAACTAAAATTCTGCGATCTTTTTGTTCGAGTTGTTCTTTTTCTAAAATATCTGCACTGAGTGAGCGTAACTCGTTTTCAACTAGCTGCTTTAACGCTGTGATTGAGGTCGCATTTTTTGTTTGTGTATTTAGACTTTCTAGTTTTTCACCAATGCGTTTATTTATTAAGTCAAATTCAACATTCATCGATTGAGAGTGTTCACTGGTTGATACCAATGAGCGATGCAGCTCTTCAAGTGTTTGGTTTAATGAAGCTAAAAAGCTTTGCGCTGATTCACGCTCAACGTGAAAACTTTTAACAATTAAAGTAATCACATCTATTGCGGCATCAAGTAGCTGGTCAACGGCTTTATTTTTAGCAATGCGTTTTTTTATTAAATACAGTGATTCGTTGGCTTCTTCTTCTAGTTCGAGCTCACTAACTAATTTAAACAGCTTTTCAGTGAGCACACTTAAATTGGGTGGTTTAAAGGTATTATTGCTTTTAGCAATTAAAGCTTGATGATAAAAGGTGATCAATTGGTTTAATATTGGGATAAACCCATGCACCGATTGTATATCGTCAAGTTGGTTATCTAATAAATGACGCAGCGTTCTGCGGGTTTCGTCAGGCAGGCCTTTCGTTTGTTGTAACTGTTTTCCTGCATTTTGTACGCTGGTTAACAGGTCGCGTTGATGCGCTAGTTGAATCGCTTCCTGATTTTTTAGCAAGGCCAAAATATCATCTATCAAAGGAGAGAAGTCTTCAAAATCCATTCCTTTGTTTAATGCGCTACGGAACTTTGCTAGGCGGTTATCAAGCTCAATATCAAGTCCTTTACAGCTTAAAGATAACTTAGCTGCAAAATTAGAAAGGGTACTCACTTGATGTTGGCGAGCACTTTCTATTACTTTTCTACTGTCGATTGCTTGCTTTAGTTTTTGTTCCACCGTATTGGAGCTCCTAGACACCTACACACCATTATCTTAATACCTTTATTGTTTTAGTTTACAACAAAAACATATTAATAGTAGGTATGAGATCAAAAACTTAATGATTTTAGGGTCTGTTTATCTTTCGAGGTTGATTTTGCAGCAGTGCGTTTGGTTTTTAGGCAAGGCAGAGCCTACGTAGTGTGGTTATTCCCCATAAATAGGCGATAACGCAGCATAAATGCCAAACGCGCGCTGCCCTTTGGGTTCTTCCTAGGTGCGATTAACTCTTTGTTGCTCGATTTTTACTTAGCCCACTAGGTTACAAATCTCGCGCCGCGATTAAATCGCACCTAGGTTGAACAAATTTTAATCCTGAAAGGTCAACAGACCCTAGCAACAAAATACGAACGATCTTAAATATAAGTGTATTTATCGCTTTTAATTCACTTTTAAAATGGGTCTTGTTAACCTTGGGCAACAATACGTTATATAAAAAGAGCCTTTATGAAAAAGCTACTTGCCTTATCAATTTTAGCTGCCTGTTCAGCACCGGTATTTGCCGACGTTAATTACGCTTTAAACATTTCTCAGCCAGAGCATCATTTAGGTGATGTGAACGTAGAATTTCCTAAAACGGCGCAGTCTTTCTTAGATGTGAAACTTCCAGCATGGCGCACTGGTCGTTATGAAATTTTAAATCTTGCCAATGGCGTTCGCTACTTTAAAGCCAGTGATGATGAAGGTAATGAATTAAAGTGGGAAAAGATTGATCACAGCACATGGCGTGTTCATTTAAATGAACCCACTGAAGTAAATATAGATTACCAAGTCTATGCCAATGAGCTAGGTAAACGTGCCCGCCATATAGACGACAGCCATGCCTTTATTGATGCATCAGGCTTTTTTATGTTTAGCGAATCATTTCGCCAAGAGCCAGTAACGGTTGAATTAAACGTCCCCAAAGCATGGCGCTCTGTGTCAGGCATGGAAAATTATAAAAATAAGCACAGCTTCAAAGCCAGTGATTACGATGTATTAGTTGATTCGCCAATCGAAACCGGTATTAACGAGCTACGCACATTTAAAGTTAATGGTCGTGAGTACGAACTGGTGGTATGGGGTGAGGGTAATTACGATATTGAACTGATGCTAACTGATTTGAAAAAGCTAGTGGCTACCGGCAATGTGATTTGGGACAGCTACCCGTATGAACGTTATGTATTTATGGTACACGCTACATCAGGCGCAGGCGGGGCAACTGAGCACTTAAACTCAACGATTATTCAGCGCCCACGCGACCGCTTTGCTAAGCGTGAAGACTATTTAGGTTTTATAAGTACTGCAGCTCATGAGTTTATACATACTTGGAATGTAAAAGCGTACCGTCCAAAAGGGCTTGCGCCCTATGACTACACTAATATTAATTATTCAAAATTGCTATGGATAGCAGAGGGCTCTACCAGCTATTTTGAAGATCATTTATTAGTGCGTTCGGGTATTCAAACCACCGATGAATTTTTTAAAGTATTAAGCAAAACCATTAACCGCCACCTCACAACACCGGGGCGTGAAGTGCAAAGTGCCAGCGAAACCAGTTTTGATAAATGGATAAACCAAGGCGGCGATCACGCACGTAACTACAGCACTAATATTTACCTTGAAGGTTCATTATTGTCGATGGCGTTAGATATCGACCTACTTGAAAATAGCCAAGGTAAAATTAGCTATAAAGACGTACACAACGAACTTTATAAGCAGCATAAATTACCGGCAGGGTTTACTGAGCAAGACGTACTGGCTATTTTAAAACAACTATCAGGGCGTGATTATAGCGCGTGGTGGCAGGCAAATGTTGACTCACCAGCCAACCTTGATTTTGATGCACTGCTAGCAAAAGTAGGTTTAAGCTTTGAATTACCAGAAAAAGCCAAGGCCACACCAAGCTTAGATGCATTTACTAAAAATACTGGCGAGTTACTTACGCTTACCCATGTACGCCGCGATGGTGCAGCATGGCAAGGCGGCTTAACCACCGACGATAAACTCGTCGCTATTAATAAAAAGCATGTAGGTAAAGACTTAACAGCCAGCTTAGAAACCTTTAAAGTAGGCGATAAAGTCACTGTTGATTTTATTCGTCGTGATGCCTTAATGGCGACTGAGCTTGTGTTGTCTGAAGATTTCGACAAACCTAAAAAAGTGGTTGCGAATAAAAATGCCACTGATGAGCAAAAAGCATTATTTAAAGCATGGATGGGTGTTGCGCATCCAAACGATGTGAAAAAAGATTAATAAAACAACGCATCATCAACAGTTAAAAAAGGAGCTTAGCTCCTTTTTTGTTTATTGGGCGCTATATTGTAACAATTTATCTCAGCGCAGTTGACCTTACTCATACTTAATGAGTAATCTGCAGGTTCAATAATAAAAGGGATTCTATAATGCGTTTAAAACCTCTTGTTGCCACTTTGGTAGCAACCTGTTCACTGGCACTCTCTTCTGCGGCCAATGCCGATGAAGGTATGTGGCAACCTCATCAGCTACCAGAGCTGGAATCAATCTTAAAAGCCAAAGGCCTTGAAATCAGTGTTGATTCAATTTCAAAATTAACCGAATTTCCAATGAATGCGGTTATTAGCTTAGGCGGTTGTACAGCCTCGTTTGTTTCGCCAAAGGGGCTGGTTGTTACTAACCATCACTGTATTTATGGCTCAGTGCAATATAATTCAACACCTGAAAACAACATACTTGAAAACGGCTTTTTAGCAAAAACACCGGCTGAAGATTTACCTGCTGCGCCAGGTTCGCGTGTGTACGTTACAGAAACAGTGACCAACGTGACTGATAAAGTAATTAGCGGCACTAACGAGCTAAGTGCAAAAGCACGCTACGATGCGTTAGAAAAAAATCAAAAAGCCCTCGTTGCACAGTGTGAAGCCGATGAAAGCTACCGTTGTAATGTATATTCGTTTCATGGTGGTTTAGAGTTTTACCTTATTAAATCGCTGGAAATTAAAGATGTACGTTTAGCGTATGCACCTGCTATGGGCGTAGGTAAATACGGTGGCGATATCGATAACTGGATGTGGCCGCGTCACACAGGCGATTTTGGTTTTTACCGCGCCTATGTAGGTAAAAACGGCAAACCAGCAGAGTACAGCGAAGACAACGTACCGTACGTGCCTGAGTCTTACTTAAGTGTAAGTGCTAAAGGCGTGCAAGAGGGTGATTTTGTCATGGTGACTGGCTATCCAGGACGAACCAATCGTTACCGTATTGCGGCAGAGATCGATTATGTATTTAACGACAGTTACCCTAAAGCGCGCATGCACAATACTAAATACGTGTCACTGATTGAAGAAAACTCAGAAGATGGCAGCAAAGCACGTATTGCTTACGAAAGCACCATAGCTGGTTATAACAACTACATTAAAAACTATGGTTCGATGATCGAAAGCTTTAAAAAAGGCACCATGTTTGAGCGTAAAAAGCAGTTTGAACAAGAACTTACAAACTGGATAAACAGCGATAGCGAGCGTAAACAGCGCTACGGTAATGTACTTAATGAGTTATCAGCACTTGTTGCACAATCGCAAGGGCACAGTGAGCGCGACCGTATGGTAGGCTATGTTCACCGTTCACAAATGATCAGCACGGCACGTCGTTTATACCGTTTAGCTTATGAAAAACAAAAGCCAAATAGCGAGCGTGAATCGGGTTATCAAGAACGTGATTTACCGCGTATTAAATCGGGTTTAGAGCGTATGTCACGTCGCTTTGATGCAAACGTAGATAAAGCTATATTACTGCACTTTTTAGAGCAATATGTAGCATTACCTAAAGCAGAGCGTTTTAGTGAAATTGATAAAGCTTTTGCTTTAGAAAACGGTTTTGATAAAGCAAAACAAAGTGCATTACTTGATGAAATGTACGCTAAATCAACGCTTGATAACGAAATTGTACGTAATTCATTATTTGAGCAAACGCTTAGCCAATTAAATCAAAGCCAAGACCCATTCATGCAATATGCAAAAGCCATATTCACGGTAATGAAAGCTGAGGAAGATAAGTCAAAAGCCCTTGCAGGTAAGTTACAAGCCGCTCGCCCAGAGTTAATGAGTGCGATTATTGCCTTCAACAAAGCGCAAAACAAACCGGTTTACGCCGATGCAAATAGCACATTACGTGTAACTTACGGCACGGTAGGCGGGTATTCTCCGCAAGATGGTTTAGTGGCCACGCCGTTTACCTCACTTGAAGGGTTACTGGCTAAAAACACCGATGTTGACCCATTTAATGCCCCTAAAAAGCTGCAAGAGCAAATTAAAGCCAAGCTTTATGGTGATTACACAGGTGGGATGAATACCGTACCGGTTAACTTTTTATCAAACGTTGACACGACTGGCGGTAACTCAGGTTCACCAACACTTAATGGTAAAGCTGAGCTGGTAGGGTTACTGTTTGACGGTGTGTATGAAAGCATTATTGGTGATTGGGATTACAACCCAGAGCTAAATCGCTCAATCCATGTAGATTCACGTTACATGCTGTGGGTAATGGATAAAGTAGATAACGCACAAAACTTATTAGACGAAATGAAAATCGTAAAATAAAAAGCAGTTAAAATAACAAACAGGCGCTTACCCTAATCGGAAGCGCCTTTTTTGGTTTAAACATTTTCTGATTAATTTAACTTAAGGTACAGGCTTCGGGCTAAGAGCTACGAGGTTTGGGTTGCGGGGGGAGCTAATTTGTTTTTAGCAGTAAGTATCTTTAGTAGCAGCGATTTTATATCGCGTCAGAGTTAAGCCTAAATAAGTATTTACCACCGAGAACACAGAGTTAACAGAGAAATACTTAAAAGATATCAATCCACCTCTGTGTAGCGCAAAGCGCCTCGGGATTCTCTATGGTGAAAAAACTGTTTTTAGCAGTAAATGTCTTTCGTAGCAGCGGCTTTATATCGCGTCAGAGTTAAGCCTAAATAAGCATTTACCATCGAGAACACAGAGTTAACAGAGAAATACTTAAAAGATATCAATCCATCTCTGTGCAGCGCAAAGCGCCTAGGGATTCTCTATGGTGAAAAAACTGTTTTTAGCAGTAAATGTCTTTCGTAGCAGCGATTTTATATCGCGTATTTATGGGCATTAGCATTTTACTCGCGCCTCGTAGCCCGAAGCCTCCCATCCACTTCTCTTTGTTAAATAAGGTCTTTTAGTGATTTATGCACAAAGAGGGCGAAGAGGCGCTACGCTTTTAGAGGAAGATGTAAACCAAAGCTTTTTTTAGCTAGTCACTGCCATATAGTGCAACGTTATCTTTGCTGAGTATGTAAGGTGACGATTTATAGTAAACAAAGAACCAGCCTAATATGGCTAATATTACGCCTAAACCGTACTCACTGAGAATCTGAATATACATTATCAATCTAAACACGACTGTCGAATACAATAAAAATATAGCCCAGAATAATTTTGAGCTGATAAGTTTCAATCTCAACTGACAATTGGCACATTTAAAATAAAACGGGAATGCAGATAAAGAAAAGCTGAAAACATCTATTTTATGTTCACAGCGAGGACACAGACTCATAAATTTCCTTGTACTTTTAACGCTTGATTAAAGAGTTAGCAGGGTATGGCGTGGCGGTTGCGAAAGCAAGAGGCATGACATGCACTGATAATCTCCTTTCAGTCACTTGTTATATCTCGTAGACGCCATATAAGATGCCATCAATAAACAAGCAGGTAAAACTAGCGATGGTAAGAAATATAAACTAGATATTCCTGCAAACGGATTTGATATAGGACTACCGTATACTAAAGCGGAACCTACCGAAAAATAAAACAAGACTGAAACATAGCAGATTAGACTATAAGCTAACCAGTTAGATAAAGTAACTTTACCCAAAATATATCCCGTGATTAGAGCCAAGATGCCAAAGCCCAAAAATTGTTCTACCAGTCCTAATATAAAAAATCCAAGCTCGATAAATAGATTTTCCTCAAACCACAAAAAGTATTCTTTGGGTATTGCAATTGCAGCTATATAACCCATCAAGTGTACGCCAATTAAACCTAGAATTAATCCAGACATAATTGAGACTGAGATAGCTTTAATTTGATTCAAACTGGATCCTTACATTAGAGATATAACGCCGCCAGCATGCGCGGCTTTGTAGTGAAGGTGAAGCCGCAGCGGAAAAGACGTCGCCGTGACTGGCCTTGTTATAAACCACCTTACTCACTTACTGCCGCCGATGCTGAACCAACATCTTTTTTAAACAGCAGTATGAATAGATAAATTACGCTAAAGATTGGAATAAGTGACAAAACAGCACCGAGTAAACCCGCAGCCGCTGGCTTTTGCATTTTACGACGAGCTACGTAATAGCATAGTGCGCCCATGATCAGCGCGAAAATGATTACAAATTGGCCGTACAAAGTAGCATTGATATTCAAATGAACTCTCCTTGTGGTTTATAACATTTTAGTATTTATGCGACACGCTGTTTGTGTTGCAGTGTCGCTTGTTGGACTGAGCCGCTACCTGCTCGGTGTGTCAGAGTTGGTGTTGTTTATGCTATGGGAATTTGCTTTTCGGAGGCTCTCACTTTCCTAGCTGATTTAATCAGCTTAGCTAGTGTTATGTATGCTTTCCCTGCATTGCTCAGCGCTTATTATGTATTCATTACACCTCAATTTGCCTTAATAAGCAATTATATTTTTTACACGTACAGAGGCCGCTAGCCTGAGCAGTTAAGCAGGTTAACTAATTGATTTTAAGCAGCTACCTAGCTGCTAACTCGTTCGCTCTACTTTGGTCGTTGTTTCATATAACTGGAATACGCCAATTAACCGCAAGATACCTGCCTTACAATGCTGGCAAGGCCAATGCGGTATTAGTGTTACGTTTTCTGTCTTTAGCTTCTCCACTTTACCTATGTGTGATTAAATTTTCACTGTACGTTAAACAGGCTTTGCTATAAACACACCATTTGGTTGGCATGTTTATCTTCGTAAATGAACTATCGCATTCATTGAGCGCCGCCAGCATTTTACCTCTAAAGACTGTTGATAACGCTTTCACGGGGTATAAATAGCCTTTTTCTATTTCATGCCAGTGCGTTTTTTCAAGTGCACCTGCGGGTATCAAACAATGCAAGTGGATATGCTGACTTAAGTTTTGCCCCCATGTATGCAGTACGCTTGTCATGCCTAACTGACCATGCCTCTTTCGTTTCGCAAATTTGTTCAGCGTTTGCCATGCGGCTTTAAATAAACACTGGTACAACGCGTTTGGGTTATAGTGCGCAATGATATTCAACTCATGGGGGAGCGTAAAAACAAGGTGGAAATACCGACACGGTAATAAATCCTCTTGCTGCCTTTGCACCCACTTAGCCGTAGCCATGCCTTGGCAACGCGGACAATGACGGTCTCGACAACTACATCCAATCTTTTGTGACTCACCACAGCTATCACATTGCCATGCTTGATAACCGAGCTGACCCGTTCTGCATGATTGAAGGTGCTGACACACGCGCAGTTGTTGATAACTCACCGTATGATGTTGGCGATAACTCTCAAGGCTTGAGTTTAAAATATCAGCGAGGTGTAAGGCGTTCATTGTTTACTCCAGCTCGCAAGCAAATCAATGCCGCCATGACCTAACTCTGGTAACCAATGTAAGTAACTTTGTGTGGTTTTAATATCACTGTGGCCAAGCTGATGTTGCAGTTGATGAAGTGGCATACCTGATTCAAGTTGGTGTGTTGCATAAGCATGGCGTAAAGTATGTGGATTACAGTGCTTTAAGCCACACGCTTGTGTATGTTTTCTCAATGCCTTTCTGAAGCTTGAGGGTGACATGGGTTTATCCATTAACCATCGTGAATAAAACATCCAGCCCGTTGGGTGATACATTTTCCAATAGCAACGTAATTGATTTAGCACGCTATCTGATACAACAACATAGCGTGACTTATCTCCTTTACCCTGTTCAATTAAAATGGTTTTACGCTGTCCATCTATGTTTTGCACTTTAATGTGCAACAGCTCGCCAATACGTAAACCACACCCGTAACACACCACTATTAACGTTTTTAGTCGCATATCATCCGTGCAGCTCTCTATCAGCCGCCGCATATCATCACGTGATAAATAGGTGGGTGCGCGCGACTTCACTTTTGGCAATGCGACATCTAAGTTCAATGGCCGGTGTAAAATATTCTTAAACAAAAACCAAATGCTGTTTATCTGTACTTTTTGGCTTGCTCTAGACAGTTTACGAATAGCGGGATCGTTAAAAAAGGCGTTAAGTTCGTCATCAGTAATCGAATCGAGTGGTCTATTAAAATAATGACTGAGTTTTAGTAAATGTTCACAGTAGCTTTTACAGGTACTTTGCGAATAACCACGATAGGCTATTTCAGTTTTGACTTGTTCAATGAGTGTATTCATGACTTACCTCCAAGTTATGGGATAACCCCAAGGTAAGTGTGGCTCAAATGGTCAGAATAGGATCTCCGCGTAGCGGCTTAGTTCAACAATTTAATAGTGCGCTCATCGCGCATATTTCTGCCGACAATACGCTCATGTATTTTATAAATCATTTTTACCAAATAACTTAACACATTGCTATATATAATTTTTTATTATCACTCAAACTCTCAATAAAAGAGAAAATGCGCTCGCAGCTCATTTTCTTGAATATATGAGCAAACGGTAGTTTGAACGCTTTGTTAAATACAGTATTCAATCTATTTCCTTCAACATTCTTTAGTATATTTCATGTGCACTTTGTAACCATTAAATGCTACGTTAGGTGTAACTATATTGAAGGGATAAATTATGAAACTTGAGTCTTTAGCGTTGCACCATGGTTATGAATTTGAAGCCACCACTAAATCGGCGGCGGTGCCGATTTATAACACCTCTTCGTACACCTTTGATAATACCCAGCATGGCGCTGATTTATTTGATTTAAAAGTGCCGGGTAATATTTATACCCGCATTATGAACCCGACCAATGCGGTACTTGAACAACGTATTGCTGCGATGGAAGGCGGCATTGGTGCGCTGGCGGTGGCCTCGGGTATGGCGGCCATTACCTATGCGATTCAATGTTTATGTGAAGTGGGCACTAATATTGTAAGCACTAGCCAAGTATATGGCGGTACATATAACTTATTTGCTCATACGTTACCGCGTCAAGGTATTGAAGCTCGCATGATTAAAGCTGATGATTTTAGCGCCTTTGAAAACGCGATTGATGAAAATACCCGTGCAGTATTTTGTGAATCAATTGGAAACCCTGCAGGGAATATTGTCGATATTGAGCGTTTAGCTAACATTGCTCATAGTAAAGGGGTGCCGCTTATTGTTGATAATACCGTGGCTACCCCGTACTTATGTCGCCCATTTGAGCTAGGTGCTGATATAGTGGTTCATTCACTGACAAAGTATATAAACGGGCATGGTACCGCTATTGGCGGTATGATTGTTGATTCGGGCAAGTTTGACTGGAAAGCCAATGCCACCCGTTTTGTGATGATGAATGAGCCTGATCCGTCGTATCATAATGTAGTGTATACCGATGCGTTTGCTGAAGCGGCGTTTATTGGTCGTTGCCGCGTTGTACCACTTAGAAATACCGGTGCGGCGCTTGCGCCTAAAAACGCATCTGATATTTTAATTGGCCTAGAAACCTTAGGCTTACGAATGGATCGCCACTGCGAAAACGCGCAAAAAATTGCTGAATACCTAGAGAGCCACCCTAAGGTGCTGTGGGTTAATTACGCGGGATTAAAATCAAGCCCCTATAACGAAATGAGCCAAAAAATTACCAATGGTAAGGCGTCAGGTATTTTAAGTTTTGGCATTGCCGGTGGCCTTGAAGCCGGTACGCGCTTTATTGATGCTCTAAACATGATTTTACGTTTGGTGAATATCGGCGATGCTAAATCTCTGGCGTGTCATCCAGCATCTACTACGCACCGCCAATTAAATGATGAAGAACTGGCCAATGCGGGCGTTAGCCGCGATTTAATTCGTTTATCGGTGGGTATTGAAAACATTGACGATATTATTGCCGATGTAAGCCAAGCGCTCGATAAAGCCTAAATCGTACGTTAAATACCTCAGATTTTTTTGAGGTATTTATTTTTGTAATCAAAAAGGAGTGCCGTTACATGAAGTTATTAATTTTTCTCGGTTCGGTTAGAAAAACTACTCCACCTAAGCCTGCGCGTTTAGGGAAAAGAGTAGCAAAAGCATGTGAGCGTTGTTTGCTTGAGCACTACTCTGAGCATGAAGTAGAGCTTATTGATCCGCTTGATTATGATTTAGACCCTATCTTTAAGCCGCATTTTGCTTACGCACAGGGCGATGCGCCAGAGTCGCTTAATGCCTTAGCTGCAAAAATTAAAGCCAGCGATGGCTTTGTTATGGTAAGCCCTGAATATAATCATTCTATGAGTCCGGCACTCGCTAATTTGCTAAACCATTTTGGAAGTTCTCTATTTGGCTATAAACCCAGCGCGATTGTGACCTATTCTGCAGGGCAATGGGGCGGTGTACGCGCTGCTGTTGGCATGCGCAGCTTTTTAAGTGAACTAGGTTGCTTACCGGTATCAGCTATGATCCATGTACCAAAAGCGCAAGATGTGTTTATCGAAAGTGGTGAAGCAAACAATGCGGCAGAGCAAACATCGTGGGATAGCTATTTTTCGCGCACATTCAATCAATTAATTTGGTGGGCAGAAGGTGCTAGCAAACAACGTGAAGCGTTAGACCCTAAGCAATTAAGCAAAGACTTTAAACGCGACCCATCACAACGTAATGCGCCTTAATAGTTATAAATTCAAGCTAGTCTTTTTTGGCGTCTACACGAGGGGAGGCCAATATAGCTTGCTTTTGCTCATCGGTTAAAATAATCCAGTCGAATATTTCGTCACTTGTGCGCCCGCACCCAGTACAGTAGCTATTCATTCTATAACATTCACCGATACAGTCTGTTTTTAAATGAGTGGATTGTTTACTGGGTGTTTGGCGCATACATTCTCTCGTTATTATTTAGTGGCGCATACATTCTCTCGTTATTATTTAGTGGCGACGGGCTTTCCTACTTCTAACGAGGTCGACCAGGTTTTAATTTTTGATAAGGTTTTGCTGGTATAAACAGAAATAACCGGTGACTTGTCATCAAGTACAAAGGTGGTACGCAGAGAGGTTTCCGACTCTTTTTGTGTTTCTAACCAGTTGCTATTTTTTGTTAAACATTGGCGAGTGAGCTCAACGGCTTGTTGATGCATGGCAACGGCTTGTTGTTGGTCTTTGTAGTTTTCTTGACAGCGATAGGTCACGGTTTGATTGTTAAAGCTGGTTACTTGGCAGTTATTGCCAAATACGTTGTACTTTGCGCTCCACACATCTAAATAAGGTGTTTTTACTTTGGTGTCTTTTAACGCTTCAAAGCGATTGTCATAGGCGGCAATCAGCCCATCCATTTTTTCGCAGGGAGTTAGGTTATCTAGTTTAGCTTTTTGCTCAGTGGTTAAACTGCAACAGCCAGATAAAATTAGGCCAGTTAATACCAGCGATATATAGGTTTTCATAATGCGCTATCCTTTTGTAATAGCTATTCCTTGAACATTAGGGTCTATTGACCTTTCAAGGTTGAATTTGCAGCAGTCTGTTTGGTATTTAGGCAAGGCAGAGCCTATGTAGTGTGGTTATTCCCCATAAATAGGTGATAACGCAGCATCAATGCCAAACAGGCGCTGCCCTTCGGGTTCTGCCTAGGGGCGATTTACTCTTTGTTGCTCGGTTTTGACTTAGCCCACTAGGTTGCAAACCTCGCGCCGCGATTAAACCGCCCCTAGTTTGAACAAATTTTAATCCGCAAAGGTCAACAGACCCTAGTTAAAGAATACCCAAGGGAAGGAGTAAATGCTATTCGCAAGGTGTAATTTAAAGTGAATTTATGGTTTTAACATACTGAGTGCGCCACAAAATAGCGCACACAGTAACAGGCGGTTTTACTTATGACGCCCTTGTAGGCAAGTAACTGCATCGGTGAGCTCTAAGCCTTGGCGCTGTAGTAACACAATTAAGTGATATAACAAGTCAGCCGATTCGTTAGTAAGCTCATTGTTGTCGTGTTTCATTGCCGCAAGCGCCACTTCAACGCCTTCTTCACCTACTTTTTGGCAGCTGCGGCTTAAGTCTTCAGCAAATAAAGACGCGGTGTAGCTTTTAGCTGGATCGTCATTTTTACGTGCAACAATCACATCTTCAAGTTGCGCTAAAAAGCTTAAGCTTGGTTTTGCAGCATCGCCAAAACAGCTTTGCGTGCCTAAATGGCATGTTGGCCCTTCTGGGTTTGCCAATACTAAAATTGAATCGTAGTCGCAATCTGTATGCACAGAGACCACGTTTAAGTAGTTTTCTGATGACTCGCCTTTGGTCCATAAACGCGATTTAGAACGCGAATAAAAAGTCACCTTATTACTTTCAAGCGTGACAGCAAGCGCTTCGCTGTTCATAAAGCCTTGCATTAAAATTACGCCAGAGCGGGCATCTTGAACAATGGCAGGGATCATCTCGCTTTTAGCGAAATCAACTTGAGTTTGGTTTTCTAAGGTTACTTGCATAGTCTTGCTGCCACTTGGTTATCGATTAAAAATTGTTTTAGTTCGCCAATGTTAATCACGTTTTTGTGAAAAACACTGGCTGCGAGCGCACCATCTACTTGGCTTTGTTGAAATACATCAACAAAATCTTGCATGCTGCCTGCACCGCCTGAGGCGATTAAAGGAATATCACACAGCTGGCGTATTTTGCTTAGTTGCTCGTTGTCGTAACCGTTGCGAACACCATCTTGGTTCATACAATTTAAAACGATTTCGCCAGCGCCTAAGTCTTGTACGCGTTTAACCCATTCTTCGGTTTTATATCGGGTGCGGCTTGACGCATTAGGATCGCCAGTAAGCTGATACACTAAGTATTCACCGGTTGTTTCATCGTAAAAGCTATCAATACCAACAACTACACACTGCTTGCCAAACTCATCATGTAATTCTTTAATTAGCTCTGGACGCGCAATTGCAGGGCTATTAATACTGATTTTGTCAGCGCCACGTTCAAGCACACGAGCTGCATCGGCTACCGATTTAATACCACCGGCTACACAAAATGGAATATCGATATGGCGGGCAATGTTTTCAACCCAATTAACATCGAGTAAGCGTTTTTCAACACTTGCACTGATCTCGTAAAATACCAGTTCGTCGGCACCGGCTTCACTGTAGGCTTTAGCAAGTGTTAAAACATCGCCGACTACCTCATGGCCCTTAAATTTAACGCCTTTAACGACTTGGCCGTCTTTTACGTCTAAACAAGGAATTATGCGTTTTGATAACATGAGAATGCCTCGTTTTTAAAATTTTGATTTGAAATAAAGCTGTTTTTACATTTATTGTTTGTATGACTAAATAGAAGACACATAGACTGCACTTGATATGTTATTTATTTGATAAATTTGAATAGTTAATTTAATGAATGAATCTTAATGCATTACTATGCAGTGAATTCTTAACCCCACTATATAATAAAACTCCAACTATGTTAATCGCTAAAGCTAGAACTTAAAGTGATAATTAATGCCTTAAAAAAGTATTCGCTTCAAAGCTTATTTTAAATTTATAAAATACTAAATTTAAAATGTTTATTTGGAAAAGCGATAACAGTTTCTGCCAGAGTTTTTAGCTTCATAAAGTGCTTGGTCTGCCTGTGTTTTAAGCTTAATGCTGGTTTGAGTTTCTGACGCGCTGGTTGCAATACCAATGCTTATACCTAAGCTGCATTGCTGATCAAAAATAGTAAAGGGGGTGTTAATACTTGTGATAATTCGCTCTGCAATATCCGCTATTGCTTTTTTATCGTTTAACTGAGGAAGAATTGCTGCAAATTCATCTCCCCCAATGCGCGCAATAATGTCTTGTTGTCGTAAACAACTTTTGATGCGAATCACCACCTTTTTAAGAACTTCATCACCTGCACCATGGCCTAATTCATCATTGATGGGTTTAAAGTAATCTAAATCAAGGTACATAAGTACCAAAGGGCAGGAAAGCTGCGTTGCTTTTATGATTTCTAAATCAAGCTGCTCCAAAAAAATACGGCGGTTATAAAGCCCTGTTAAACTGTCAAAATAAGCATAGTTTTCTACTTTGGCTTGATATTTTCTTCTTTTAATTGTGTTTATGGCAAAAGTATAAATAACAAATATCATTAACGTCATAATACCAAGATAAAGAGCGATAATAAGTTTCTTTAAGCTACTAAACTCACTCTCTATTTTAGCCAGCGGGACTTTATTTATTAATGTCCATTCGGGTCTGTTTATTAGGCTATTAGCGATATTATTTGGGAGCAACATGTCGTTTAATAAAGTTAAGTGCTCATAAATATAAACATTGTTTTCATTTTCAATAATTCCATTCGCTTGGGTTTGCATGCTTTGCCATATGTGTGGCTGCTGATCTTTAAAACGGTGTTGCGGTCTGTTAGCAAACATAAATGACCATTGCTTATTGGTAGCTCCAAATAACCAATAGCTGTCTTTATTAAGCAGCATAATATTGCCTGATGAATTTTTTGAGATATTGTCTAATTGGCTAAGTAAGTGAGCTCCTTCAAGGTTGACGATAAGTAACCCTATTTTAGTCCCTTTGGGTCCCATTAGCACAGAAGCTAAACGTATCATTGGTTTGAAAGGGCGTTCTATCTCACCGTTTTCAAAATTTAAATCTAATGGGGAAATAAAAATAGCTGACGGGTTCATTTTTATAGCCTGTTTAAAATAGTAACGATGGCTTTTGTCTTGTAGCTGCTCTGCTGAGACTATAGCAACATTGTGCTTGTCTCTATGCACCCTTAATAGTTCCTTACCTGTTAGATCAAGAATTCGAATTTGTGTATAAAAGTTTTTAATAGAAATAAAGTTAGCATAGTCTTGCTCTAGCTGAGCTCTATTGACCGAACTCAAAATGTCATGATCTTTAAAATGATGATTGTTTCTTAAAATCAGCAAGTCACGAGAGGCATGATTAAGTTGTTGTAAAAAAGCTTTTTTTGCTTGTTTTAATTCATTTTTTTCATGTTGTATAACATTATTAATACGTGTTTGTAATTGGCTTTGGTAAAACATATATAAGGCGATATATAACAATACCGCAGAGCAAAAGTAGGCCAATGAACTAGTCAGTTTTGTCGTGTTTTTTTGTGTGTTATGTGATTGGTTTAATGAAAAAGCATATTTAATTACGAATAAATAAATAAGCGAGACACTTAAGCTACTTAAAATTAAGCCGTCAATGAGCATGATTTGCCATTGTTTTAACATGAGAGCATCAAAATTAAAGGCAAACATTATGATTGCTTCAACAGTGAACACAATCATAGCTATTTTTATAATAAGGAACTCAGTTCTGAGCTTTTGGTGAGTTACAAAGTCATTATCGCGAAATAAGTAAAGGGTAGTGACAATCGCTACTAACGCGATAAGGCTGGAATCTAATATTACTGAAAGCCAAACACCGGTAAACTGGGTAACAAATGCGGCTAAAAAAAGCATAATAACAGCTTCACTAAACGCTAAAGATAAAAAGAGGATCAGTAAGCGTTTTATTGGCATGAAAGTATCCGTGGAGTAAGTGTTATTATTGAATTTCAAAACGAAAACATTTTGTAACTATATAATAATTATAAAGGATGAGAATTACTATAAAGTTTATTAAATTAACTGTAGTTTTGACTAAAGTATAATAAGGATCCGGTCAAAGCAGAACATTGTTTAACCGAATCCTACAATTTAGAGCTTAATTACTCGCTTACTGATTTTGTTTAACATTCATAAAAATAGCATATAGCACGGGTATCACGATTAAAGTCAGCAGGGTAGCAAACAGTAATCCAAACACTAAAACCACAGACATTGATTGGAAAAATGCATCAAAATACAGTGGAATAACCCCTAATACAGTGGTCAGTGTGCCCATCATTACCGGTCTTACCCGACTATTTGCCGAATCGATAATGGCATTATATGCAGCTTTACCTTGGCGAATTTCTATGTCCATTTGATCTACTAATACAATGGCATTTTTAATTAACAAACCAGAGAGCGATAGCAATCCTAATATGCCCATAAACTCTAGTGGAATTTGTGTGGTTACCAGTCCAAAAACAACACCAATTAAGGCTAATGGCACGACAAGCCAAATAATAATTGGTTGTTTTAAAGCGTTAAATAACACAATAACAATCAGCACCATGGCTAAAAAGCCCAGCGGAATAGTTGAGGCCAGCATTTCGTTAGATTCTTTCGATTGTCCGTATTCGCCATCCCATTCAAGTCGATACCCTTGAGGTAGGTCAATGGCTTCTATTTTAGGCCTTACCCGATTAAATAACTCTGAGGCTAGTTCACCTGGTAGTGGATCGGCTTGGGTTTTTATAGTCCATTCGCGGTCTTCACGCTTTAAAATACCATCGCGCCAGACGGTTTTAAACCCATTGGTTACTTGCGCAAGGGGCAGTGTTTCACCAGTGATATTGCTTTGTACTTGAATGTTGCCAATATCGTTTATGTCGACACGTTCAGCTTGTGGTGCTCTAACAATAATAGGAATGAGCTCTTCACCTTCACGATACTGCCCAACGATTTGCCCCGAAAAATTTTGCTGTAAGGCTTCAGCAACTGCCTTACGCGTTACACCAGCGCGCTGTGCATTAATGGCAGAATACTGTGGCTCAATAACACTAATGCGTTGTCGCCATGTATCTTTAATTGATAGAGCGCCGCCATCATCAATTAATATTCCTTTTGCTTGTGCAGCTAGCTCTCTTAATACATCTGGGTCTGGGCCTTTAAATGTGGCTTCTATTTTAGAGCCCCCACCAGGGCCCATCACAAAGCGCCATGCTTTGCCTTGAGCATCGACAAAGTTATCGTCAATGTAATTTTGTACGGTAGGTAAAAGTTGATCTAGCTTTTTGTAGTCATCGACTTTAGCTAAAATTTGCCCATAAGAACTATTTGGTGACTCACTACCATAAATAAGCATGTAGCGAAGACCGCCGCCACCAATAAGCGTTTGTATACCTTCAACGCCATTTTGTTGCTTTACAAATTCCTCTAACTTGAGCATATCTTTTTTGGTTTTTTCAATATCGGTACCTTGTGGTAGCCAAAAATCAACCACCATTTGCGGTGTAGTAGAAGCTGGGAAAAAACCTGATTTTACAAATTGAAATCCCCACATAGACACACTGAAAGTGGCAACCACAATGGCAATACTAAGCCAGCGGTGATGCAATGCCGAAACCACAACAGACTGATATAACGCCATGAGTTTATTTGGTTTTGCTGAGCCTGAGGTGTCGTTATCTTGCTCTTTAAACAAGCAATAGCAAAATAAGGGAGTTAGGGTAATGGCAAATAACCAGCTGTATAATAAGGAGATTAAAATAACCCAAAATAAATGACCGGTAAATTCAGCGGTATCACCTGGAGCAAGACCAATAGGCGCAAACGCAACAATGCCTACCAAAGTACCCCCCAGTAGTGGCCATTTAGTTTGCTTGACGACTTCGCTAGCAATTTCTAACTTTTTACGGCCTTTTTGTGTACCAACTAAAATCCCTTCGGTCACAACTATGGCGTTATCAACCATCATTCCTAACGCGATAATCAGCGCACCAAGAGAAATTCGATGCATGGGTATGCCGCTCAAATCCATGGTAGCAAGGGTCGCAAAAATAGTTAGCAGTAATACGGCGCCAATAATAATTCCTGAGCGCAAACCCATAAATAGCAGCAGGGTAACCATTACGATCACCAGTGCGACTAAAACATTCACTACAAAGTTGTCGACTGAATCTTGTACTACTTTACCTTGGTGGTAAAACTCATGAACTGTGATACCCAGCGGTCTGAGGTTCTCAGTTTGTTTTACTTTGTCATCAACGCGGTCAAATACTTTAACCACATTAGCACCCAATACACTAGCAACCCCAAGTGAAATTGCAGGTTTAGAGTTATAGCGGACTAATTTTGTTGCAGGGCTTTGAAAGCCACGGTATACATTAGCAATATCTTTAAGATAAATTGTTTTACCTTCACCGCTGGCACTAACCAATAGATTTTTAATGGTATCAACGGAGTTTATTTCTCCGGTAGGGTCGATAAAAATACGTTGATCGCCAATTTGAGTGTTACCAGCGCTCAATACAGCGTTTTGCTCATCTAAAATGCCGTAAATATTATTAATAGACACGCCTAAAGAGGCTAACTCTTCACGAGCTATTTCTACAAATATGCCTTCTTGCTGCACGCCTGTCATAGCAACTTTGGCTACGCCCTCTACTTGTAAAATGTCACTTTGCAAATCTTTAGCGTAGGCATGTAACTCGTCGGGTGAGTACCCTTCGGCGGTTATTAAATAGCTCAAGCCATACACATCACCAAAATCGTCATAAACTTGTGGCGTGCCAGTACCAGGCGGTAATGTTGGACGTGTGTCATTTATTTTGTTTCTGAGCTTAGTCCAAATAACTTGCAACTCAGATTTAGTCGGGGAAAACTCTGATTTAATCTCTACTTTAATTTCAGATAAACCTGTAGATGAGGTGGATGATATAGTATCAACTTCTTGTAGTTCTTGAATTGCACGTTCAAGTGGCTCAGTTACCTCTTTTGCAACTTCTAGTGGGCTTGCACCTGAGTACGAGACAAACACTTGCGCGGTGCGAATTATAAATTCGGGGTCTTCAAACCGCGCCATATTTTTATAGGATGAAAAACCAAACCCTAGAGTTAAAATAATGAGTATGGTGCTAATTAATTTATTATTGATTGTCCATTTTGCTAAATCCATTACCGCGCTCCTATGCTTTAGTCCAAGGACGTACTTTCATACCCTCAGTTACATAGTTTGCACCTGCACCAACAATTACATCGCCAGCACTTAAACCGTCAGTGACGATGAGTTGTTCTCCAATGCCATTTTCAATAGTAACGGGAGTTTTAGAAGCTTGCATAGTTTGAGCGTCAACCGTCCATACAAAGTGTTCACCATTTTGTTCAAAAATAGCAAAGGTTGGCACTAATAAACGAGTGGATGCTGAGCTGGCTTCACGTGTAAGTTTTAAACTGGCATTCATACCTGGCAATATATTAAGGTTATTTGGTACAGCAAATGCAAATCGCACTTCATAAGTTTGACTCGCAGAGTCAGCTTCTAAATTGGCACGTCTAAATGTTGCTGGAATGGGGGGAGTCGATACATCTTGTAAAATAACTGACGCTACATTGTTTTGCTTAGAGTCAACCGTGGCCACAATAGACGCGGGAATATTTACCACCGCTTCCATTTCGCCTTTACCAAATAAAGTAACAACATGTTGACCTGCGCTTATGTTTTCAAGCTGCTTTACTGGCACCTCAGCAACAATGGCATCGTAAGGCGCTATAATTTTACTGTCAGATAGTGCTTTTTGCGCCGAGTCATATTGTGATTCAGCTACTTCTTTTTTAGATTTTAGTTGCTCTATATCTCGTTGTGAAATAACCCCATCTTTAGCGAGCTTTAAACCACGTTGGTAATCATTGTCGGCGGTTTCAAACTGAATTTTGCTCGACTTAACCTCATTAATAAAGTTTCGTTGTTCCAATACGGCTATTACATCGCCTTTTTTTACGTTTTGTGCGGCAATAACGTTAAGCGTTTCTAGCTTTCCGCTAACTTGAAAAGCAAGCTTTGAGCTCTTTATAGTGTCGATAGTGGCTGGGTAGGTGAGCGTTTTTGATTGCGACTCATCACCTATGGTTATTAGTTTAACCGCACGTGGTTCGTTTTGTTTTTGCGTGCTGACTTCACTTTCTGAGCAACCGGCTAATAAAAATAGAAACATGATACTAATCAAATTAAATTGAGTAAAACAAGGTGTTTTGATCATCTGGTTTACCTTAAATAAAAAGTGCGTTGTTAATTGTTGGCATTTTTAAGCAATTAAAAATTATAAAATAGCCAATTGAGTTTGTTTTCAAATTTACCTTAAATGCAATGTATTAAGTAGTAACTACTGACTACTTGAATGAAAGCAGCCATTAGCTAATGAGTAATAAATAACATTTTAATTTCAACAGCTGAATCGCCCCGAGTTCATCGGAGACCAGTTTGTTTAAGTCAGGCCACTTTACCTGACTCGTTTAAATTATCATAGT